>JAKQLB010000273.1 GCA_029567375.1 Bacteroidota bacterium
AGAAAGCCGGGCCCATGAATTGAGCCTCATTAAAGCTGACATCCTCGGCAAACTGGGCAGAAATGAAATCGGCCGTGCTGTTGAAGACAGGTTCAAAAAACTTAACCGCCCCGGCGAAATTTGCCTTCTCGAATGAGGTCTCCTTTTCAAATTTGGCCTTGTTGAATTGCGCAGCCTGGCCGAACAAAGAACTAATGAAGTTGGCTTTTCCTCTAAAATCCGTCTCGCCAAAGACGGTATCAGATGAAAATTGACTGGAGGCGAATTGAACATCGGAATAGAATCTGGCCAGGCTGAAATCTGCAATGCCGCCAAACTGAGTGCCAGAGAATGATGATGACCAATTGAAATAAGTCTGCAGGAAATTCGCCTTTGCACTGAACCTCGAATAGGAGAAGCTTGCCGTCTTCATGAACATAGAATGAGCAAATGCTGTGTCTTCTTCGAAGGTAGAGTTCTCGAAGGAGGCATTTTCTACAAAGAATGTATTTTCGAATATAACGGGCTTATGAAATACTGTATTCTTGAAGTCCACTCTGCCATATATAATGGAATTTCTGATCACAATCGACGAATTGGCCTGCATAGGACCATCGGATGCCGGCATCTTCACTTCAAAGGGAATGCGCAGGATCTGCTTAGCGGTCAAGCCCAGCCGCTCTGAGGTCAAGTTGCCTTTAATAGCAACTTTATCGTATTCTACAGGCAAGCCAAGCCTGATCTTGGCCATGATCTCATCGGCTGAGACTATCGATGGAGATTCTCCAAGAGCCGTCTTAGGTGCGGCAAAAAGCAGAATCAGTGAAATGAGAATGATGGCTACTAGTGTCTTCACGGGACTTCTCCTTCCAAATACAAGACGTTATACTCAAATTTATACTGTCTCACGCTCTATCAATGCGTGTACCTGAGAGACTTTAATTTCGGTTGGATACACTCCATTTTGCTCCTTAGCAAGTCTCTTGCATTCGTAACTGTTTACCCACTCTGATTGGGGAGGTTTGCCTTTTAAGTATTTATGGTTTTGCCTTAATATCTATATAGACTCAATATAGTTCGGCTTGATTTTCCCCTGGGAATGAGGTTTATCTTCGGTCTTTCTTCCGAGTGCTAAAGTAAACTCCATATTCGTCCAATAGGGCCTCATCGTAAAGGTCTTCCACATCCTCGGGAATGAAATTTTGCTTTCTTAAATCGTTGATCATTTCCATGCCGACAATTTCATCTGGAGTCTTTCCTTTGTCGAAGTATTCCTGGAATACGTCATCCAATCCTTTGATTTCCATAAAGCAATTGCCGACCTTTATCTGGCGAAATCCTATGGTCCACTCGTAGTAGCAATCCTTTTTGCCGTTTTTCCATCCTAAAACACTATCGATTGGCATGTTTATCACATTAGGCACGAAATACTGAACTTTAAAAGACTTCACTAATTTTGGACTTTGAACTTGGGGGACATTGGAGTCTAACCAAGGGGGAGAGGCCCAGGATAGTCTTGATCCTGGCTCCTATCTCTTGAATCTCTTCAATAGCAGCTATCATCATTCTCTCTTGTCTAACTGCAGCATCCACCCTCACAGCATCCGCCTTTCTCTTCCGTCTTCTGCTTTGTTTTTATCTTCCCTTCCTCCTCCAGTTGCTTTTTCACTTTAGGCCAGATTTTTTCTCGCCTGTAAATCTCTCTTATCGTTTCTTTGTCGGGGAAGGAGATAGCATTGCCCATGCAAAGATTGGCACAGGTATTGCAGCCTACAACACACTGGTTGGGCCTGGCGACCACCGGGCCTTCATCTTTCCAATCGTAGACGTTCCTTCCGCAGTTCATGCACATCCCGCACTTCACGCACTTCTCGGGATCAATGGTTGGATGCCAGGTGACCTTCTCTCTCGGATATCC
>JAKQLB010000258.1 GCA_029567375.1 Bacteroidota bacterium
CGTGCGGCACATGCGAAAGGAGGCGTTTGATTTGGACGGATACGAACAAATGGATGAAGTAGAAGACATCGGTGCGTGGATTGAGCAAGAAAATCCCTTTGTTGCAATGGTGCAATTTCGGCTGCAGGGACTTCTCACGGATAATGAGATGAAACACGCGATCTTGCTCAGGCGTTCAGAGTGGGTTGCCTATATGAAAGAAAAGGCGGGGCTCGCTCCAAAGAATAAAAGCGAACTCCGAATGAATACCGCGTCTCTCGCGGATAGATAGTAACGGTCTTCCCAGTGCCGTCTCCCGGCTCAAACGACCGATTTTATTTCCCCTCATATCGTTCCATTCTATGCAACACGAAAAGAGAGAAGTATAATTCCCGTGGCGGCATTCATTTCGCCGGACAGGACGGAATCATGATTGAGTTTTGGAGGCTCTTCTCTCGCCAATGAAAAAGATCAGCGTTGAAGAATTTGATCGATCCGATATGACATTGGATGAGCTGACCTATGAAAAAATGGTGCAACTCTGGTGCATCAGCGATATCCCTGATTCTGTGATCGCCATGAAATTCGGCGTCCCCAAGGAAAAGATCGCGAGACTGCGACGGGACAAGTACAAAATAAACATGATGAATTCTTGGGAACATATCGAAAATATATCCGGTGCCGGGTCCGTAACGACCGAGATGACTCTGCGAGAGGAAGCCAATGCGATTGTGGCACATGTTTTTCGCAACGGCTTTCTGGAAGACCTTCATGCTGGAATCGTTGAAGAGAAGTTCCTGGACCCGAAATACAGCAGAATTACTGATGATGAAATGAAAAAGCTGATGATCGAATGCTGTCAGAGAATGGAAAAACTGCTGCGACTCAGAGAAGAAAACCCTCAAGCATACAAGGAATCAATAGGACGCACCTTCAAGAATTACTGCAAGCAATGGTTTAGATAGAACCAACCATATCGTCGAAGTGAGGTTGTGTAAAATACAGAATATTAGAAACGCCAAATATTACTGGAACTGGGAACAATGAAAAAGAAGAAGAGCAACACAACCAAGAAGAAGCCGCCTTTAAAGGATCGGCCCCCCTTAATCACCGTTGATGAGAGTCGCGGGGAATCCTTATTTGCAATCGTGGACTTCTCAATTCCTAACGAGGATGAAATGCGGCGGATAGTTTCTAAGAAAAATGCCTCGGGAAGCATTACCGCAGTTACATATATCGGAAAGGTTGATCCAGATCGCACATGTACGAGCAAGCGAAACGTAATGACTATGGAAGACGTTTCTCCTGAAAAGTTCTGGCAGTCAGTCCAAATGATGGAGTTGCTCTATAAAGCCCGCGGCGCAATTATCGAAATCAGAAATTATGACGGTAAAACCATACAGGAAGCCACGGAAATCATGAAAATGGCTGATAACGTCGACGTCTGGATAGAAAAAAGCGTTAAAAAAAACGATTCATGAGGTGCTACATATTTGGAGCAATAGGGATATATCTTCAATTTTATTCTTCAAAATCTAAATGGTTCAGCAATTACCTACCGAAATACAAATCGCGATTGATATTTATCCCACAAAACCACCCAATAAACGATTGACTATATGAAGTTTCTTCGTTAAGCTATCTCTATCGTGGGATCACGATAGAGATGCGTCACGGGGACAATTTATGCCATCTAATGTCAAACATTCAAGAAGTATCAAGGGGCACGAAGAAGTTGTAGAAACTCCACGCATTCAGGCTCTTATCGCACTCGCGCGGATTGTTTGGTCAAGCCTTTCAGAAAAGCCGACCTTAGATTCTCTACTAAGTTGGCACTCTACACTCGATGCCGATCTCCAGAGAATATTTAAAGATACTTTGCCTAAAAATGAATCTGAGTTTGATGCGTTGTTATCACTAAACTGTAAACGACTCCCAGACCTCTCTGAAATTACAGATTTCCTTGCACAGCAAATTCTTTCAGAGGAAGATGCACATTCCGCTAAAGTTCGCGGTGCTGTTTTTACTCCGAGTTGGCTTGCTCGCCGCGTTACGAGAAGCGCTTTACGTCATTGGCACAGATTACATCGAAGTGGCAAGCTTCCACAAACAGTCGCTGACATTGCCTGCGGTCCCGGAGCATTTCTATATTCGTTACACACAGAGTTTCCTGGGGAACATCGCGTTATTGGAGCGGACATTCACCCCATGGCATGTACATATGCGAAAACACTTTCATGCGCTTTGGGTGTGGCTTGGGACATCCGCTGTCAGGATACACTTCTTACTCAACCGCCAGTCCCATCGCTTTTCTCGATGTGTAATTCAGATGAAATACAATCTCATTATGACCTGCTAATAGGGAACCCACCTTACGTGCGTTCGCAACTGCTTCCGGCAGTTTATGCAGATGAAATCCGTTCGACATGCGCTTCAGCTAATAAAGGCAACTTTGATCTCTCAGTTGCCTTTGTGGAGCATGCCATTGAATGGCTATCTGATGGTGGCATAGCATCTTACATCCTTACAAACAAATTTATGACATCGGCATATGGTAAAGATATTTGCAGCAAACTTGCCCGCCGTGTATGCGTGCTTAATATTGAAGATTTCCAAGATAATCAAGTATTTCCGGGCTATACCACATATACATGTGTCCTAACTTTTTCAAAGATGCCTCCTACGAAAAGATTTTTAGTTACTCGCTTTCCAGGTATTTTAAACGGCACAAGGGAACCGGGACCTGGGCAAACATCCTCGTTGCCATCTGAGCGCCTTGCTACTCACCCTTGGGATTTTGCGACTGACCGTACCCACGAAGCCCTCCGGTTATTACGAGAAGATCAGCACCCACTCATTGATACAGTTTTTGGTCAAATTCTGCAGGGACTTCGTACAGGCGCCAACCAAGTGTTTGTTGTTGATGATGAAATTGCTAATAATTTAGAGTCAGAAATATTGATCCCATTTGTGAACGGTGAAAGTATTCGTCGAGGTCGCATATCGCCAAGTGGACTCAGCCTTATATATCCCTATAGACAAACGGAATTTGGCGAGGTGTCAATAATATCAGAAGCCGAAATGAGCAGTAACTATCCCAAGATATGGGACTATCTATGCGAGCGGAAATCTGTCTTAAAGGAAAGAGCCTTCGACAACAACACTTTTTGGTATGCATACAGTCGGTCTCAAAATTTAAGAATAGGTGGGCTCCGAAAACTTCTTGTAAGAGAGATGATGCCTCGCGCCGAATTTGCTGCGGACTTTTTAGGAACAGTAACTTTTGCTTCTGGATATGCTCTTGACGCATCTCGTCTTTGCGACGACGACTTAAATATGTGGACTGCCATCCTTTGCACACCCACACTTGAATTTGCGTTACGCCAAAATGGGACTCAATTGCGAAGCGGTTGGTTCCGGCTTCTTAAGCATCACCTACGTCGCCTACGTCTTCCAAATCTATCGACCAAAGATCGTGATGAGGCCCGTAAAGTCGGTCGTAAGTTCATAGATGCACCGACTGATTTGCAACTGCTTTCAAGATTGGACGATGTTGTAGCAAAAGCATTTGGATTGAAAGATATTCATCGTGAAGCAATTTTAACGTTGCTTAAGGACGAGCACCTTAAGTCAGTGTCTACACGTGATATCACATCGAACAGTGAAGATAAAACCTGCTTAAACCCACATTCGGAAGCATCTCGTTTCATGCCAGTATGCCTATCACAATATGACAACCTTCATAGGGACAGACCTGATCTTCGTTCTGCCGTGACGTTTGTGCCAAACAAAACAACTCCTATCCACCGCTGGTACAAATACAATCAAGGTTTTGCCATGGACCTTGTTGTTGCGCTGCTGCATGATCTTGATGTATCAAAGACAGATGTAGTTCTGGACCCATTTGCTGGGAGTGGCACAACTTGCCTAACTTGTCGGCAGAATGGAATACCATCGATTGGCATAGAAATATCACCTCTTATGGTTTGGGTTGCGAGCACCAAGGTACGCAGGTGGAATCCAAAAGATCTCCGACAAATGCTTTCGGCTTTTTCTCCTCCAGAACCAAAAAACTGTAGGAATCTGAATTACGAGAATAGCATCTTCGCAAAATATCTAACGAAAGCTTATTCGATTGGAATATTGCGCCAACTTTGGTCGATTGCTGAGTATATAGATTCAATGAATTTATCCGCCAGTTTACACTCATTTCTAAAACTCGGAATGTTAAGTATCATGGAAGATGTGAGTCAAATCCGTAAACATGGCTCTCACTATCGATTCATGCTCAGGCCGGAAAGCATAGGCCTACAGAAGTTGAATACACCGATTATCTCGCCAGATTCAGACATTCGTTATATTTTGATATCCCGCCTCGAGGAAATGATTGCGGATACCGTTGCGAATCCGATGTCAACCCCGTTAGCGATGTGCAAGATTCAAACTGCTGATGCGAGATCTTGTGACATTGAGAGCGAATCTGTAGATGTTGTGATTACAAGCCCACCTTACCTGAATAGGAACAATTATATCGCTCAACAGAAAGCAGAACTTGCGATTTTATCGTTGGTCGAATCTACAGAACAGTACCATGATCTCGTTGATCAGACAATTCGATCTCATGTCGAGGGACAGTTCAAAAGTGGTAACGCGGGGTCAACATTCCCTGAGGTTCAGATTATAGTAGACGCCTTATCTCTGACTAAGAACAACAATCCTAAGATCCCTCACATGATTGCTGCATATTTCGACGATTTGGCTGCAACATTTCGTGAACTCTGGCGAATAATGCGTTCAGGTGGCCGAGCCGCATTCGTTGTAGGTAACTCTCGCTGGGGTGGTGTTGTTGTGCCGGTAGATCACTTATTGCTCAAATTGGCAGAAGATATTGGATTTAAACCAGAACGTGTATTAGTCACAAGACTTAAAGGGAACAGTCCGCAGCAAATGCGTCAGTATGGAAGAATACCGGTGCGGGAATCTATCATAGTGTTCACAA
This sequence comes from Bacteroidota bacterium, assembly GCA_029567375.1. Lineage (GTDB taxonomy): Bacteria > Bacteroidota > Bacteroidia > Bacteroidales > UBA932 > Cacconaster. The sequence goes on from JAKQLB010000258.1 coordinate 4,979, forward strand.
AGCCGTAAACAATCAGCGGTTTTGTACGCGTCTACATTTAAGCTCTTGGCCAAGATATAGTGCGAGTGGATTGTCTTGTTTTCGAACATCAAGATTATCCCTGACCAATTCAGAAGCAGCAAATATTCGATCATAACCTGCCATCTGCAGCATATGAACGTATTTTAATGGCTCTGAGCGAGTGACGCCCCAGTCTCCATCGAGTACTGAAATCCAATGAAATGCTTTGGAATTCCAAATGAGCTTAGTGCCATCTGGTGACGATGCTGTATAGAAAATACTTCGAGCGGTCTGTTCTTTTGTTCGATTCTGGATGTTCTTGCCATGCTGATCTCGCCCTCCCCCCGATGCTTTGCACTGAATATAAACAGGTTGATTGAATCGTTCAGAAAACAACACAAAGTCTTCTGACATTCTTGTTTCCTTCATGCCAAGATCGTGTAAAAGAGAACGGACTGGTATGTCACGCGCTACGCCCCCCTGATAGTCAAAACCAGCTTCGGTGAGAGTAATCTCCACAACCGCCTCAAGTGGGTTAAAATAGTTGCGTGACATCTCAATGCTGTGCCATGCGCCCCGCAAATAGCTTTTCCATTCAGCTCCGTCAAGATCAAAGGAGCGAAGCATGCATAATCGTGCGATTTGATTAGTAATCAAGTTCGGATTATAGACGGTCGGTTTCTGGTTTTTAAGAGCATCAATTACAGAGAACCGAATGTTAGAACAAGGGGGTGGGGTATTTTGAGGCGCTAATGGGCGAGAAATTCGCTCACGATGAACATCATGCCAAAAATCATGATGCATCAGATCTACAGAAGATGGATTAATGCCAATCTGAGCAAGACGTTTTCGGTCACTCTCATTCCAAAGAAAGAGAACTTCATCAAAAAAAGCTTTGAAAGCATTAAGCACGTACTTTAACCATGCTTCTGCAGTACCACCTATTACAAGTATTACTCGTAGGTCTGGATAAGCTCCCTTTAAAAGCACCAATTCGCCAACCTTAAGTTGGAGTTTGTTTTCGTTGCTGTGCCCTCGCATATCAGGATTCGTGTAAGTAACCGAGACTATATATTCGGGTTCGACGAGGTTAGGATAAGCTGCATCAACTTGCACCTTGTATCCGTGTGTTTTGTCATAGACAACAGAACCACCATTCCATCCCAATACAGAACAGACTTCTTTTTCCAAGCCTTTTCCTTGTATTTGTACCTGCACAAGTGAGGCGGATTGTTTTTGCCACGCTGTTTCTGCCATATTTGCAATCCCTATTATATAGTGCCCAAATGTGCTGGAGGGCTCCTAGTTTAGGAGAATTATATTAGAAAGGAAGTTGGATTAACAGGGAGAGACTCTATTTTTGTAATGTTTGTATTCGAGATTCAAATCAACCTAATATGACGAAATATTTTCAATGACTGTTTTATAGAAACAAATTTTTGAAGAATTCGAGGGTTGACTGACTAACATTTGTCCAGTATAATCAGAAACAACAGTAAAAGTACCTCGCGGGTTCCCCTGTAGGGCCGATTCCCACGGCCCATGCACCACCCCAAGACCCGCCGGACGATTGTGACTCAAGGAAGGCATCCCCGCCTCCAGAGACACAACGCCTCGGCGAAAAAGCAGTAAAGGGGTGATAGCATGGACTGGTGCGGAACAGCCTTTATCCTCACGGGCCTCTGGCTCATCGGCAGCAAAAAACGCATTGGCTTTCTCCTTAGCATCTTCGGCTGCGTGTTGTGGGCCATCTTTGGCCTGAGGACAGGCATTCCCAGCATCACAATCGTCAACACCATTTTCATTTTCGTAAACGCGCGTGGCTGGTTTCTTTGGGACAGAAGTGTCACACGCCATGACTAAAATCCGAAAGAGAAGGAGAAAACGATCATGAATACGAGCGAACTCATCAGATATGGGATTTCATCGAGCATCATAGATGTCTGGGAAAAATCCGGTCTGAAGTCACTGCTGCCCGTGCAGGTGATGGCCGTCAGAAAATACGATCTTTTCGGGACTGGCAACCTGATTGTTTCAGCGCCGACGTCGTCCGGTAAAACCTTTATCGGTGAAATGGCGGCGGTCAAGAACGCTCTTGAAAGCAAAAAGGTGTTCTACTGTGTGCCCCTCAAGGCGCTCGCCGAGGAAAAATATCATGATTTCAAAAGAAAATATGAGCAGTACGGCTTCCGCGTCGCTATTTCGACGAGGGATCGCCGTGAATACGACGAGAGAATCAATGCCGGTGAATTCGGCATCGCCGTGGTGGTTTACGAAAAGCTCCAGCAATTGCTGACCCAGAACATTGGACTACTCGACGAAATCGGCATTGTCATCATAGATGAATTGCAGATGCTTGCGGACGATACCAGAGGCGCCGAGCTTGAACTCCTTCTGACGAAGTTGAAGCTTTATAAAGGCAATTTCAAAATCCTCGGCCTGTCCGCAGTTATGAAAAACTGCCAGATCGTGCCCGAATGGCTCGATGCGAAGTTCCTCGAATACTTCCAGAGACCGGTCGAACTACGGCGGGGTATTCTCTACAATGGTGTTTTTCATTACGAAACATTCAACACCGG
>JAKQLB010000283.1 GCA_029567375.1 Bacteroidota bacterium
ACCATAGTGATCACAAGGAGCAGAGCGAAAAGAAGGGTGGACCATGGGGGCGTTGTGATATGCAGAGAGTGTCCCAGCCATGGAAACGTCCACCATGGTCTCTCTTCAGATTTGAGGAACGTCCGGTGTTCTGGTCGGCACATAAGGATTCATCGCGGGATAATCAGCACAAGTCTTATTTAAATTATACGTCCTCCGGATTGTGCAGAGTTGGTGGGAGTCAGCCCCATGATTGGACGTTGTTTCATTTACTGGAATTCCACGATAGGGATAATTGTATGGAATGCAGGTAGTCGGCCATGAAGATCAAACTGAGCAGTGTATTTGTCGACGACCAGGGTAAGGCTCTCACATTTTATACCGGAATCCTGGGCTTTTTGAAGAAAACGGATATTTCAGCGGGGAACTACCGATGGCTGACCGTTGTCTCACCGGAAGAGCCGGATGGTACCCAGTTACTGCTTGAACCAAACGAAAACCCGGCAGCAAAATCCTACCAGGAAGCGATCTTCAGCCAGGGTATTCCTGCGGCGATGTTCTTTGTAGACGACCTTCAGAATGAGTACCAGAGACTCCGGACCCTTGGGGTGAAATTCACCATTAGCCGATGAAAACACCCGGCTCGACTATCGTCATCTTCGATGATACCTGCGGAAATCTCATACAGCTCACCCAGATGGACTAGAATGGTGAGGTTCCCCTCAATAGTGCATTCATGCTCTTCAGACCAGTACTTCCTCACGATCTTCTTTCCCTGTACAGAAAAACCGTCAATGCAAGGAATATCCGCACACGTATCGCTCCCATTGCTCTCCTCCCTGAACGTTCAAAGGAATCCGGCACGGGTTATCAGTACGAACCTCCCGCTCCAAGGGATGGTATTTCGTGCGAATGATTAAGGGAGGTGGTTCAAAAAAATTATCATCGATCCTGATTCCTGTCCTTCTTACCTCTTATCCAAAAGGAGGAGCAATAGCAGATAAGGAGGAACGATACAATGAGACAATTTCTTTCTTTTTTTCTGGTAGTTGCCGCTGTTATTATGGGAATATCGGCTGCGGAGACCACAAAAGAGTTCCTTGCATGGATTTTACCTCTGTTGATATCGTGGGCACAGATGCCTGATATCAGTGCCCTCATCAACAAGATTGCTATGAAAGGAGACGGCCTCACCTGACGGCGGGGCCTTTCCGGAACTCATCAGAATCCTTTTTCGCACCTGCTCGGGATCACATTTCATGAGGTATTCTCACAGGAACGCTCATGAGGTATTCTCACAGGAATATCTCGCCCAGACCAGGCCATCTCCCACGACTTCGGTCCGCATGAGCCGCAGGGGGACCTGGAGATCCGGGAATCCTGCCTTCACCGGGTCGAACATGGTCGGGTCCGGCTTTCCCCCGGCCAGGAAGGGGTGGACCAGGACGCTCACTTCCTCCACCACCCCAGCTTTGAGGAGGACGCTGTTGAGGGTCCCCCCTGAATCGACGCGGACCGTTTCGACGCCGTATCTCCTGTTCAGCTGGTCCAATGCCTCACGCATATCGATACGGTCCGTCCCGGCGATGATGGCGTCGATCCTCCGTTCTGCCAGGGAGTCGAGATACTCCTTCGGAGTTGCAGCGGAACAGAATGCAAGGAGGTCCCGCATGTACGGCCAGGTCCGGATGGCGTCCCAGCACCGGACTCTCCCCCGGCTGTCAGCGATCACCAGGAGCGGCCGGGTATCCTCTGCACCCTCCTGTGGAGTGAACAGATCTTCGTGTTCCTGTGGCACTTCGAGCGACGGGTTCTCGCGGAGGGCAGCAAGGACCGTCTCGCTCCCGAACAGGATGGCATCCGGCTTCCAGGTCGCGGCAAGGGCATAATACTGGTCGAGATTCGCGGGGAAGTTCGTGATCCGGCCGTCAAGACTGGTTGCAACGTGGAGGATGACCCGGGGTAGCATGCGACTGGCTCCTGCTTACCGATACGGGATGATTCTATTAAAGGGGATGCATAGAGGGTGAATATGAAAACGGGGAGGGTCCTCTCTGATGCGTTCTCACTCATCTGTTCCTTGAGATGGTCCCGTAACACGGAAACCTGGATACCGTCATCAACAACTGCTCAGGAGAGGGGAACCAGGTCAATACGTAGTGATTACCGGAAACCCTGAGCTGGTGTTCCTTAAAATATTCCATTTTTTGTAACGATCCACAACCGTTTTGTATCCGTCCGATTGAAGAGAGGAACCTTGAGCAGATTATCTCAAAAAAAGGGATGCATCATGAAGAAGATTACCCTCATTGCGCTCTTCCTCCTCGCCACAGGAGCACTCATGGCATGTGCCGCCGCTCAGGAGGAGACGACGTATTACTGTTATGATTCTCTGATCCAGACATGGAGAGTCTGTACCCCCGATGAAGCAATCCTCGCAAAAGAAGCCCTGGAGAGAGAGATCCCAAAAGAGCTTACCCCTGAGGAATGGGAAGCAGTGATCAGATCCAATCAGCCCTACTGGCAGTACTATCGCAATCCGCCAACGGGTATTCCCACGAAAACCCCCACGCTGACTCCGTCTCCTACCCCCTCTCCACGACCGACGCTCTCCGAGAATTTCCGGAGATCAATGTTCCAACCGTGGTACCCCCTCGGCAGGTCCCCTGTCCCTTCCCCGACCTCTTCGCACGTGCATCGATGGTTGCCGGCATTGAATTTCACCCCCCTGATTAGGGGATTACACCCTGCTCCGTCTTTCATCTCTCCTAAGACCGCATGCACCAATGATTCGCAGTGCAGTCCAGCCCAATGCTGCCATCCGTCCGGTTGTGTCAACACGCTCTTCAAGCCCTCCTGTACCGGTATCTTCTGCACGCTGGAATGCAGGGGGCCTCTCGATTGTGGTGCAGGTCATTGCGAATGTGTCGGGGGAAGTTGCCAGGTCGTGACAGAATTTGACCAGGCATGCGAAGTATCCAGTGGATAAGACGGGGAATTCTTTTTAAAGCGTCTATTTTTTCTTCTTCCCATCGGCAGCCCTGGCGATGACGGCGGGGAGTTCCGGCTCTCACGTAATCGACATACACCAAGCCGATGCCCCGGGGAGTCCTTGGATCGTATCTCCTGGAAAAATTGGTTCAGGTTTTTTGCACATAACTGGGATCCATCCAGAAGAAATCCCACAGGTGGCCATCCGGATCCTGAAAACCCCGCTCGTACATGAACCCGTAGTCCTTCGGCCCTTCCGGTGATATCGCCCCGGCGGCAATGGCTTTGTCCACCATCTCATCCACGAGCGCCCTGCTGTCAGCAGAGAGTGCAATGATCACTTCGGTACTCTTTGATGTATCACAGATTTTTTTCTTCGTAAAGGTCTGGAAAAACGGTTTGACGAGCAGCATCGCATAGATATCCTCGCTGATCACCATCGCCGTTGCATTCTTATCGGTAAACTGGGCATTGAACGTATACCCGAGGCTCGTGAAGAACTTCACCGACCGATCGAGATCCTGGACCGGCATGTTGACGAAAATTTTAGTTGCCATGTGTGGTGGATTTTATCAGAGCCAGATAACGGTATGGTCATTTCCTAATTTTTGAGACAATGATCACTTGAACCGGTAAATGATAGCATGAGGACCGGATTGTAGATACTATGCATTTTTTAAAAAATACCGGTGAAGGATAAAATTCCGGCCGGCGTAATCCTGGTCACTGTTTTTGATGGTATCGGGTGCCTTTCATTGAAACAGGAACTGGTGCATCAATGGAGAAGGAGCAAGCATGCACCCTATACTTTTTATCAGCGGATATGTATCGCATGAACGGCTGCTAATACTGAATCCACGGTGTCTCATCGTGCATGGCTCCCTCCCTTTTCCCGAATGCCCCGAGGGATTCCTCACCCTCATATTGTTCTCCAGTACGTCGGTCTTATCGTGGATTGGGCAGGAATAAAAGGTCGGACAATGGTCTTGTACTCCCTGCCAGTCATCCTGAAACGCATCGCCGATACTTTATTCTCTGTGATGGGGTATTCATGGTAATTGGAAGAGGGGGGATAGCATTGATTCCTGAACTGAAGGAAAAAGAATCACGATGTAGTGGAGGCGTATGCAATCCCCAGAGAACTCAGGGGTTGAAAGCGCCAGCGCCGAAAGGAGAATACGTTCTCATCAACCTGAAAGGGCCAGGGGTATTCATCTCTGCATTGATGACCAAGCAAGGAGGGGCTACAGGCTTAACCTTCGTCTCGCTTGATATCGACGGGAAAAATGTGGTGAACAGCTCCTTCGCCGGCGCCGAAAACTGGGGGTTGGCAGGTCAGAATCCATATGGAGTGGTATTCCTCAAGTCAACGCAGGTGAAAGCACTGGCCATGGGTTTTCCTGTGCCCCTCCATTTCAAGTCAGAGCTGAAGCTATCGGCCACGGTGAATGAGGATGGAGTAGTACAGATCATTGGAGAGGTGATCCACGGGAAATAGAAGTGCAGGGAAAGGACCCTTATCATGGGTCCTCCCTGAGACCGAAAGAACGATCTCATCGCTTTTTTTTAAGGACTTTTCAATGTGGATGTATGTTCACCCGGTGCTGGCCTCCTTTTCCATTCGACCCAGTGCAGGATGTGCGGTATGGCAGACCCCCGGGATTGTCGATGCTCCGTGTCCCTGTACCCAGTATTGGTATTTTTGATCGAGCGATCCGTATTGCTCGTTCATGTCGATCTCATAGTTGAGAAACATGAGCGAGGACACCAATGATTGTTCCTTCAGATCGCTTTCGATGATGAACTTCAATGAACGGACTGTAAGGAGGGGTCTGCATTGATAAAAAAGTCGCGGGATTGTCCTGAAAGAGAGTACTCCCCCACGAAAACTAAGGAGAATTTATAGTGCATGAAAATATCTCATGAACCATGAATAAAAAATTAGCATTCGTTCTTATCCTGTGTCTTGTTGGAACACTTTTTATACCTGCAACATCCGCACCAGTGAAATCAATCCTCATTTCACCGTCTGGTTCCGCCCAGTCGTTGAAGACCACCGTGCCGGATTCACCAGGCGCCAGCGACGAGGACCACGGCAGGGTGGCATCCTTTCGGGCAACCCTGGAGGAGAACGGATTTATGATCACCAGCGGCCAGATGACACCCATCGATCCGATCGTCGACCTGCTGGACTCCGGCATCGGTGATTCGGCCAACGGCAACAACGCAGGCCAACCCTACAAAGTGCTGATGGTGCCGATCTCCCCTTTCGGCGAGGAACTTCCTTTCGAGGGGGGGTTCACGATCTTTCGGCTCAGGCCTGACGAGGCGGTTGTCTACCTGGGGCCGACACCGCCAGCGTGCGACTACTTCAGCTTCACGGTCTTCCTCTGGGTCCGGCACAAGGATAGCCTCATTCCCAAAGGGGACTGGATGGTCGCCGCCGTGAACGATCCGCTCAACAGCGCCCTGATCAAGACCCAGGGGAACGGCACCCCCTTCCGCAAACAGACGATAGTGATCTTCACGGCTGACAGGGGCGTCTATGAGCGCGTATCGGAACTTGCCCAGGAGGCCGGTTATCCCGAATCCATGATCAACCCCTATGTCATTCCTTCCGGGCTGCTGAATCTCGGGGTCTATCCCGAGACCCGGCTCGCCGATTCGTTCATCATCCTGATGCGCACGGCCAACTTCGTCAGCAAGGCCGAGGGGAACCATTACCTCAGTGACGACCACTATGCCAGAGTGTGGCGGGTTACACCCGAAGAGGCAGTGACGCTGGATCCGTTCCCCACACCCGAACAGCGGGTCCGCAGATGGAAGAGCGAGAGCGAACTCTATCCGGATCTGAACGATGGGCTGGAGCGACTGGAAAATGCCATCATCGCCCAGACGCCCCATGTCCAGTACGAATCCTATGAATCCATCCGCTGGTTTGCTGAATCACGGGAGGTGCTGGAGGAGACTGATCCCGGCTCGCCCCTCTACCACAAGTTCGTTGCCGGGGAAGCCTCCGACACGCCCTACCTGCGGACATCGCTTTCCGGCGAAGCTGCGAATTTCACCCTGGGGAACGACGATATGGTGGTGGTCTACGGGGTCAACCATGCGGCAACCGGCCTGGCCACCTATTCCAATTTCGGGGTGTACGGAGACTGGGTCACCAGTTCGTGCGAGGAGAACCCATGGCAGTATGTGTTCGGATGTGGCGACCGCAGCTGGAACGGTGTGGTGAGCATGACCAACCACGATTTCACCGGGAGTGCCGAGGAATACATCCCCGGGGACCCGATGGCGCCCTACCTGTACGCGGTGAAGGTGCTGCGCCAGCCGCCAAACGACAAGCATGACAAGTACTTTGTCGTTGTGCCGGCCGCGACTTCGGAACATCCGTGCGCAAGCCCCGGTTATTGTCTCAACCTTACCGACCCGATCATCATCGGCTACCGGGCGTACCTCAATCCGGCCACTGCCTCTGGTGCCGATTACGAGGACATCATTCATGACCGGGCGATCTGGTTCAGGACGCGGGAGTAAGGTCTGGGGAACACAAAAAAAATTCCCTTCTCGATCCCATGGTCCGGTCAGGAAGGAACCACCCCCCGAAACCTTCAATGATGATGGTGATGATAGGGTGGTATTGAGGGGTGAGTTCTCAATGGAGAGCATGGAAGAGAAAGCGATAGCAATCGTCTCGAGAGCAGCGACCGAAGCCCACAAGGGTCAGACCAGGAAGGACGGGAAAACTCCTTTCATTGTCCATCCTGAGCGGGTGGCGAAGTGCGTCGCCCATTACGGGGGGAACCATGTCGGCATCATTGCAGCCTGGCTCCATGACGTGATCGAGGACCATGCTGAGGGGGATGCGATTGTCCGTGAAGCATTGGAAGAGACGTGTCTTCCCGAGAACAACCTGCATGAAATCTACGCCATCGTCCTGGCCCTTACCAAGAATCCGGCAATTCCCGGGAAAAGGGAGCGGTTTGCCGACACGCTGGACCGGATTCTCCATGCTCCAGGCCAGGCGATCCTTGTCAAGCTCTGTGACCGGATGGATAACCTGATCGATGCCCGCGATCAGGGGCAGCAGTTCCTCTCCGAATACCTGGACCTGACGGATCAGCTGATTGCTACTTTATCTGATGGTGCCATTCGTCACGGGTATTCTGAAGCCCTCGGGCAACTGAAGGTCGTCCGGGAGGATCTGGGATTTTTTTATGAGGCAAAATTCTTTTAATCTATGGCATGGGGTGAGGGAAGGCGTGGGGGTCCCCTCCCAAACCGGGCGAGAGTGAGAAAGCCCACCATTTCAGACTCGGAGCGAGCCACGAAATCCCCTTGCAGCATAGAACGATGGCGCACTGTTGTGGAAGAGAAAGACCCTGCCGTACCGGCGATGGGCAAAGAGGGCCCCGCCGAGTTGTCTGATCGCGGGAGGGGTCTTTATCCAGCTCGACGTTTTCGTGTCGAAATTACCCAGGTCCTGCAATGCCCGGTATTGCTCTTCCGTTAACAATTCAATGCCCATAGCGGCTGCCATGTCAATCGCGTTATTGTCTGGTACATTGGTCTTCCTGGCCTCCTGGCCTTCACGATCGTAACACACGTTCCTGCGGCCTTTGGGACTCTCCGGCGAACAATCATAAAAAAGGTATTCTCCGGTTTTTGTATCATGACCGACCACCTCCGGCTCCCCTCCTGTTCGTTCCATTTCATGGAGCGACCACAGTTTTTCGGGATGTGCTTCCAGCCTTGCCTGGACGTTTTTCCAGAGAAGACCTGTATGGCGGTCCATGTGTTTCTCAAAACGGGCTTTCACTCCGTTGAGTAGTTCGTTCTGATGTTCCGGTGGCAACACTTTCTTGAGCGGAGGCATGATCCAGTATTCATCCGGGTTTTTTTTTAAATCATCGATGATGGTGACGTTTATCCCCCCTATTCCCCGCTGATCCCGATCACCACGTGGCGATGACGGGGACCGTCAAACTCACAGAAGTACAAGGCCTGCCAGGTTCCGAAGGCCAGGTGGCCATCGATGACCGGGACGATTGCGGAAAAGCCCATGAGTGATGCCTTGACATGGGCATCGGAATTCCCCTCGGCGTGGCGATAGTCGCCCGTTGCCGGCACCAGCCTGTTGAGGGTGGTGAGGATATCGCGGGCGACGTCAGGGTCGGCGTTCTCGTTTATCGTAAGGCCGGCAGTCGTATGCGGCACATACACGTGGCAGACGCCGGTATTTATGCCGCTCTTTTCCAGCTCAGAGGCGACCATCCCGGTAATGTCCAGCAGCTGGATCCTGGCGCTCGTGCGTACTTCTCGTTGTGTCCATTTCATGATCTCACCTTATATGCCACCAGTCTGCCCGCCATATGGGGGGTGCGCTGGTCTGATTCCAATCGGGTTGTTCGTATCACCATGTCCATGCATCGTCTCTCCACTGATCATCAGTGATCATCCTCATGGTATTCATTTACCTTCCCATTCTCCTGAATGGTCAGGGGGGCACAAAGAAGGGACGTGTTCCATGTCCTTTCCAACATGAGTTCCATGTCCATTCCAACATGAGTTCCATGTCCATTCCAAAAGGAAAGTGCAGTCATGCCCCATCTTCCCCGGATGTTTTCAGGTACCTTTTAATAGTCAATCTCATATGTTAGCATGCCCTGAAAAGGGAGAAGGAGTGATGACCGATGCATTTTGTTGCACTGCTGAAATTCAAAAAGAAGCCGGACAAGGCGTTTATGATCGAGACGCAGAAATTAATCGACGCAGATACCCAGAAAGGGTTCAAATTCCATGCTATTTACTGGATTCTCGGGAAATACGATGCCGTGGCGGTGTATGAAGCCCCTGATGAAAAAGAGGCGATGAAAGCAGCCATGAAACGGGTGGAACTCATGGATGTGGAGACCTACGTGGCAATTCCCCGGGAAGAAGTGAAGAGACTGATTGAATAGAAGAGGATTCAGGCATTTCCCGATTTTTTTCCAGTGGCTCCCCAGGCATCCACCACATCCTCTCCAGTATGACAAAAGATAATTATGCCCCTTCTGATATGCACCATGGGAAAATGCGATGAAACCCATGTCAATTGCAGGGAGCCTGTTCATTCTCTCAATGCTCCTCTTGTCCGGGTGTACGGGAAATAAGGTGATTCCTCCTCCCGTACAGGAATCAGTATCTGCGGAAGGATCGACCATTTCTCTCCCCTCTCCCCGGATACAGAGCCAGACCTCGGTAGAAGCCGCCCTGCTCACACGCCGATCGGTTCGGACGTATAGCGATACTCCGCTCACGCTCCCGGAAGCCGGCCAACTGCTGTGGGCCGCCCAGGGAATATCGGACCCGAATGGGTTTCGGACCGCTCCCTCGGCCGGTGCCCTCTACCCCCTTGAGCTGTACCTTGTCGTAAAGAGTGTTGACCGTCTTTCCCCGGGAATCTATCACTATCTTCCCACCGATCATCAGCTCCGTCTCTTATCCGCGGGTGAGGTATCGGATCAACTGAGTGGTGCTGCTCTCCGGCAGTCTGCGGTGAAGAACGCTCCAGCAGTGATTGTTCTCTCCGCTGTTCCTGAACGGACAACGGCCAGGTATGGTGAACGGGGGATGCAGTATGTCTTCATGGAGGCGGGGCATGCTGCCCAGAATGTCTGCCTCCAGGCAGTTGCCCTCGATCTCGGTACGGTGACCATCGGGGCGTTTGATGAGGATGAGGTCCGAACAATTCTGAACCTGCCGGAACATGAAATTCCGCTCTACCTCCTTCCGGTCGGACGGCCTTGATAGGAACGTATCCCTTGCAGGAGCACCTTTCAGGAACCTCGAGGAACCTCATCGCAGATGGGATCGGATAGGATGCACACGCACGATCTCTTTTTTCAGCACGATGGAGGGGGCGAGGGCTTCTGTACGTATCATCTCAGGGATGCTGCTCTTCCCTTCTGACCTTCGCTGCCTCCCGTTCGCGAAGCTCATTCCTCCGTATCTTTCCCGAATGGGTCTTTGGGAGGGATTCCACAAATTCGATTGCCCGGGGGTACTTGTAAGGGGCAGTTACCCTCTTCACATGCTCCTGCAGGTCAGCCACGAGCCAGGGGGAGGGTTGGACACCGGGTTTGAGTACCACAAAGGCTTTCACGATCAGCCCCCGGATGGGATCAGGGGAACCCACCACCGCTGCCTCCGCAACCGCGGGATGCTCAAGCAGGGCACTCTCGACCTCAAACGGCCCGATGCGATACCCTGACGCCTTGATGACATCGTCATCCCGCCCGATGTACCAGAAATTGCCGTCTTCGTCCATGGCTGCCTTGTCATCGGTATAATACCAGCCTTTCACAAAGGACTTCCGGTTGGCAGCCTCGTTCTCAATATATCCTGAGAACAACCCGACCGGCCGGGGATTGACGGAGATCGCTATCCTTCCTTCGCGGTTCGTGCCCACCGGGTTACCATGCCGGTCATGGAGTTCGATGTGCCAGCCGGGAGCAGGGGTTCCCATGGACCCGGGAGGGCTTTCGTGGCCGGGGAATGCACCGATACAGAGCACGGTCTCTGTCTGGCCATACCCCTCGTAGATCAGGAGGCCGGTCTTCTCTTTCCAGACCCGGATCACCTCGGGGTTCAGGGGTTCACCGGCGCTCACGCAGTGGCGGAGCCGTGAGAGGTGGTACTGCGAGAGGTCCAAGAGGATGAGCATCCGGTAGATGGTGGGCGGGCAGCAGAAGGTGGTGATCCCATACTGCTCAAGGAGCGGGGGTATCTCTGCTGCATCGAATTTTCCCCGGATATCATACACAAAGACGGCTGCCCCCTCGATCCACTGGCCAAACAGGTTCCCCCACGCACTCTTTGCCCAGCCGGTATCAGCGATGGTGAAATGGAGATCGGATGGGTTCAGGTCCTGCCATAACCGTGCAGTGACACGATGGCCGAGCGGGTAGCGGTTATCATGGAGCACCATCTTGGGGTTGCCGGTGGTTCCCGACGTGAAGAAGATCAGGAAGGGGTCGGAAGAACGAGTCTTTCCTGCCGGCAGGGGTCTTTCTTGCTCCGGTGAATCGGTGGTGGTATCAGGAGGATAGCTGATCCAGCCGGGGAGGGTACCCTGTACCACCATACAGACTGGTTTTGATGGTTCCTCTTTGAGGGCTTCCTGTACCTTAGGTGCGTTCTCCTGATCGGTGATGACCAGCGCAAACCTGCCTATTTTGAGACGGTAGGCGATGTCATGGGGGGTCAGCAGGGTCGGCGCGGGAGTGAAGACTGCCCCGAGCTTGATCAGGGCAACCACGAGGATCCACCATTCCGGGATCCGCGGGAGCATCAGAAAGACCCGGTCCCCTCGTGAGATCGTACCGTCCTGCAGGAACCGTGCCGCCCGATCGGATTCCTGTTTCATATCCCGGAACGTATATCGCCGCTCCTCCCCGTGCTGGTTCACCCAGAGCAACGCCAGCTTGTCCGGCTCTTGTTCTGCCCATGCATCAACGACATCGTACCCGAAGTTGTACCATTCGGGGACCTCTATCGCGAAGTTCTTCAGACGGTCCTCGTGGGGTTCTGGACCGGGGAGGGTCCCGGGAGACCTGGGCGGCATATATGCTCGTAGTATCACCCGGAGCTACTTGAAGATGACAGATGGGTATCCCGACATCGCTTCCAAAAACCCGCTCTGTTCACTTCTCCATGAATGCACAGTTCGCGACATGATCACCCCATTTTCCCCGGATGGTAACCGCCCGGAGTGCAAGGATCGTAAAGGAAGGCGCGAACAGGTCCCGCAGTTCCTCTTCCGAAGAGAAGTAGAGCACCGTCCCGATCTGCGTCGTCCGGTATTTCCCGGAACCGCCAAACTGGGGGTCGTTTTCGTGAAAACAGACCGAGAGATACCTGGCGCCGGGCCGAAGCAGCCGGACGACATTTGCAACGTACCGGGGACGGTCCCCAGGGAAAATATGGTGGAGGAGCTCCCAGTCAAACGCAAAGTCAAAGGGACCCTTCACTTCAGGAAGGTTACCAAGAACGTCGGCAACGACGAAGGTGCACCGGACTCCGTCTCTCCTGGCATTTTCTCGGGCAAGATCGATCGCCGAAGGGGAGATATCGATGCCGGTGACATCGAATCCCTGCTTTGCAAGCCAGACGGCATAATTGCCGGCACCACAGCCTAATTCGATCGTCTTGCAGGGGACGAGCCTTCTGTTCCGGACCAGCCGGACGAGGATGTCAGGAGGTGTCTCGATGTTCCACGGGATCTTCTCAGGAGGTATCTTCCGGTAAATCTCTTCCATCTCGACAGGCATACGTACGAACCCATTACCGCGTGTGTGGGAAAGAAGAAGGGAAAAAGTACTCCATCACCAGTGATGGCTGGCCAGCTGTTCCGGGCATGCCTGTCATCACCGTATCCCAAAGCCGCGGAACTCCCCCTTGACAGGCTCTTCGTGATATCCAGGGTGGCGAGGCGGATAACGGGATCGCAATCGGCCCGGTTCAGGTTCAAAAATGTTTCAAGCGGATCGTCCTCCCCTTCGGCAACGATCAGGACCGAACCGTCGGAGAGATTGCTGATAAATCCTGTTATTCCGGTCTCTGCCGCACAGTCAGCAACATACTACCAAAAACAATCTCCTCAACCGGTGACGGGGAGAACGAATGGGGCGGCGGATGTTCTCCATCAGATGATATCTATAGCAATCAGCTCTTCGATCTCCTCTTCTTCCTCATCTTCCGCTCTTCGTCGTTCTTTTGCGGACCGGGGAGCAGCATCCGGGGTAAAGAGTGCCTTCAGCCAGTCGATTAATCCGATAGCTCATCCCACCCTTACCTTTTGATCGGCTCTCTGGGGTTTATTCTTATGCTCGATCCGCAGCGGGGGCATTGAATGCGAACCGGTCTCCTCGATGTCGGGATGAGGGCTAGTTTTGTGCCCATGTACGTCCACTCATGACTGCATCGCTTGCAGGTTACCCGTATGCTTGTCAACACTCTCAGTCACCATCCGTGTCGAATATAAGAGAGAAGCCGGTCCATCAGCACCTGGACCGGCCAGGCATTTACCGCAATTCCGCGGGCGTGTCATCACCTCATGCTGTCCGGTAAGGTGAGACAGAGGGACAGTCTCTTTTGGAAGGGATAAGCTGAGGCTGTGCGAGAGGTGAAAGTGAGGAGGAGAATGAGGGAGGGAGCACAGTGAAGAGGACGGCATGCAGGGGAAGAACCTTTTTTGGATCACAGGCCCGACTCTGCAAGAAATCCGGAGAGAAGGTCGGCGATCTGGGTGTTGTTGAGATCCGAGAAGGGGAAGTGCGTGTTGCCGCAAATGCCGATATCGGGCAGGTGAACAAGACGGGCCTGACCTCCCTTCCGGTTTACCGCTTCCACCCAGCGTCGTGCCATTGCAAGACGGACACGCCAGCTGTCCTGGCCCGGATTGGCCGAGGGCTGTTCCGGGATGTTGTCGCCGTAATAGAGAACGATCGGGATCGTTGTCAACTGCAGGAAATCCCGCAGGGGTACCCCGGACGCTTCGAGTGTTCCCCCTGAGCTCGGCATGGGGGACGGAATTTCCCCGTCAGGGAAGACAAAACCGCTCCCCGGCTCGTACGAAACGACGGCACGGACATTCCGGCTCCTGATGGCCGTGATCCACCCCGGGCCCCCTCCCTGGGAGTGGGTGACGAGCACTCCCGGGCCGATCCTCCCGAATACTGCCACGACCGCATCCGCGATAAGACCGGCATCGAAGGGGCCGGTGTCCGGGGTTATCTGGCGGAAGAACTGGTTGAGGGATTCCGCGTCGCGGGGGAACCGGACACCCGGGAAGAAGTCCGGCCAGATGCCGAGCCGGAACAGGGAAAACCAGTACTGATCATCGGGTGTTGCGGGAATGACACCGGGCAGCGTGCTCTGCCCTGCACCGCCCCGCCGGGGCTGATCGATGAGGTATACGGGAAATCCCCTCCGCAGGAAGATGCTCTGGAACCCTTCCCGTCCATCAGGTGTGCTCCCCCAGCATCTCGAGAACTGCCCGGCACCATGCAGAAACACGAGCGGGATATGTGATGTGTGGGAGGGGATCTGATATTGTACATACGCATGATCCCCGTGAAGTGTCTGCCCGTCCGGTGTCCTTTTCAAAGGATCGAACCTGCCGGGATGTTGTATCACCGATCCACCGATTGCAAAACTTCCCTGATCCCTGATACGGATCGGTTCGGACCGAGCACCCGAATCTCCTGGTGTTACCGGCTTTCGCATATGATCACCCCCGGATATTCTCTGTCCGGAAGCTGTTTCGGGAGACTTTGCTGCGGGAGGGTATTAATATTCAGGTGCATATTCCGGTACTCTATGAACAAAATCCTGTTTCTTGCCGGGTTATGTATCGCCTTGGTGGCGGCTGCACTCCTTTTTTTTGGTCTCATTGAGCCTGGACCTGCCGCAGTGATCGGGATCGTGGGAATCGGGCTGATTGGTGCATCCGGGGTATCGAACATCAAGAGGCTGTGAAGAGAGGGGGGAGGGGCTCGAAGGGATCATACGGTAAAAAAATTTTACGGTTCTTAATCAGATATTCCCTTCATTAACCCATTTTTGAAATTGTTGCATTGTTAAAACTTCGAGCAGATTCTCTCCCCTCTGATTGGCAAGCCAATCCACTGCACCTTTTTTAAAACCCCCACCATCAATGACAATCATCGCTGGAGAGGGGTATCTTTCATTTATATTCGCCACAAGATATGGAAACTTTTCATCAACAGAACCACCTATCTGTTGCCACTTTGATTCTATAATTAAGCACTGTGGCCATTTTTCTGGGTGATAAAGTACAAAATCACTCTTCATAGCAGAGCCATATATGCTTTCGCATACTTCCAATTGCTTTGTATATATTGTCTGATCGAGAAAAGTTGTTTTTTTAAAGTCCTTTTTCTTAATATAGGTATAATTGCAATCGATTAGCAGGTTTTCGATAAATGCTTCCAGCCGTTTTCCAGTTCTTGTAGCTTTTTTTCCACCTTGTTCCATATTAACGATCAATATTTTTTTGAGGTTTATATGTTGTGATTAAAAGTTCTTCAACTGGATTTCTTTTATCCTTTTTACAATTTACAAATCGCGGAGCTCTTACAACCTGTTTATAGAATGGCCGTCCTTTATAAATATCCTGGATAAAATCAGCATTGGAGTTTGAAAGCATAACTTTTACACCCTTTTTATGGAGAGTAATAGCAAAATCTTTCAATCTTACTTGATCTTGCTCTGTGAAGTCTGCTTGAGTATATTTGGTGAAGTTTATTACATCGGTCGGATGATACGGAGGGTCAAAATATACAAAATCCCCGGACTTTGGATTGATACTATCGAACTCATGACATTCAAGTGTCACGTTTTTTAGAGCGGCACTACATGTTAAAATATTATTTTCATCCACTATTCTAGGATTTTTATAAGTTCCCATGGGCACATTGAATTTCCCACTTTTATTAACGCGGTATAATCCATTATAACAGGTTTTATTCAAATATATCAATCGAGCAGCGAGTTCATACGGATCATCGGGTTGTTGCTGGCGTATATCGTAATAATATTCCTTATTGTGATGGACTTCGTGGTTTTTTAATAACTCAATCAGTCGTTTTGGGTCTTTTTTAATCGCCGTGTAAGTTATCATTAATTCTGGATTGTTATCCGAAAGATACGCCTTCGAGAGTCTTTGATGAAAACCAAAGAATAATGCACCACCACCCACGAACGGCTCATAATAACTGTTGATTCTATTGGGCATATTTGCAAGAAGTATTTTTAATAAACATCTTTTTCCTCCAGCCCATTTTACAAAAGGATATGGCTCATCTGAATCAGAATAATTATCAATATCACCACAATCTAACTCATCATCATCGCTAATTTGAGAAAATAATCTTTTTTGTATGTATACTAGCTCAGACATAAGCCGATCCTTTAAACAATTTTTTGTTATTTATACATGTGGCCATCGTTTGAAAATATTTCCATATTAAGTCCAAGGATCGCATTTCTTTTTCCTTTCTCTGTAAACTCATTCTATTCCGGTCTAAAAATTAATTTATTATTTTATTAATTAGCGGCACATGGTATGAAAGTGTCTACCTACAATAAGAAAATGAACTTTAAACAATTCCATTAGGAGGGAGGTCATCTGGCATGTCTCTTTTTGGATCGAGTAACTGGGTCTTGCCGCCAGCCCATTTCAAAAAAGGTTTTGCGGAGGAGGTGCCCATGCCGATCGTCCCTGGTTATCCTTTGGTTGTGCAAGGATATGAAGAGGGGGTTATGAGGTGCATTCTCGCTTTTCCTTTACCAGCAGTGAATAATAGGAGATCTGGAATCACGATACGCTTCCCACTTGTCTGGGGGTTCCTGAACCTGGCAATGCTGCAGCTGATACCGTACAGGGTGAAGAAAATACCGGTAAAACCCTCAGTCTGTCGTGAAGATCGAGGCCCTTTACAGAACGCTCTTTCCAATAATCATCCCGGGCACAACCCTCATGCCTGGGGGTGGATCATGCCTTATGGGCAATGGTTTTTTATAAAACCTCCATGAAGGATATACTTGTGGATTATATGAAGGGTACCATATTTTATCCCATCATTTTGGTCATCTTCACAATTTTCATCATTTCTTCTCTCGTCATCCCGGTTGCTGCCCAGACAGATGAAAGTCTGGATGCAATACCCTCTTCTGCTCTCGATGATGTTCAGGTGCAAGATGCTCAGGAAATCATCCCGACGATTACAACAACCTCATCCGCTGGAGCGACAACAGACAGCACCAGCAATGGCATCCAGGTATCCGTCATTTATAACGGCACATGGAAAGGGACGATTGGTGTTGATGAGTATACCAAGGAAATATCAGGATCAGGGAAGACATGGGTTGCAATAAACGAAAATGACCTGGGGGAGAACCGGACCCTTACCATATCCGCGACAAAGGAGGACGACTCTACCGATCTGCTGACCGTATCTATCTTGCAGAACGAAAAGGAATTATCAAACGGGTCCACCAGTGCAGCGAACGGTACCGCTTCGGCATCATACCTTTTTCCCACCCCCGATCAGGACAGCCCCTACTGGGCACCCTTATTATTTGCAATCTGCGTTGTGATCTCAGGTTTACCATTTCTATTTGTAAAATTTAATAAAACAACAAGCAAGATTGATGATAATATAGACGTCAACTTCGAGAGAATTGCCGAAAAGAGCACAAATCAACTCCAAAAAACCTATGAAGCTCCAGAAATAAAAGATGAAAAGAAAAAAGTATCTTCTTATTATAGTCGTATTTATGATACCCAGAATGCAAGGATCGCCCTTCTTTTCAAGAATTTATTGAGGAGTACGTTACATCAGCTCGAAAATGGTTATCTCATGACAATGGGGATGTATGTCGCCACATTCCTCCTTGGTGTTGTCCTCATCGTTATTGGTCTCTACATGGCTGTCGTCCAACAGGAAAGCCTTTTTGCGCTCCTCTTCACGAGCGTAGGAGGACTGGATATCCTCCTCTTCTTCTTCAATGATCCTCCGGCAAAAATTGAACAGAGCAGGAACAATTTTGCTGCATTTATTGCTCCTTATTATGCATGGCATATCGAGACAGTGAACCGCCACGATCTGCTCAGTCGTTACCGGATAGACATGGCTCCTGATGATAATCCGGCCCCTGGTGCAAAAAATCCCCCTCCTAAAAATCCAGTCGGAACCCCGACCGATACCGAACTCCAAAAGAGAGATGAGAACGACAAGAAGATGAAGGAGATCGATGAGAAGAAGCTGACACAACCGGATAAAGAAAAGATCTGGGATGAACTTCTCAAGATAGAAAAAAAGCAGGGAACCCCGACTGATACCGATCTCCAAAAGATCCTCCAACAATTGAAAACTGAGATTTTAGATGAGATCAACAAGAAAATAAAGGAGATCGATAAGAAGAAGTTGGAACAACCGGAGAGAAAAAAGATCTGGGATGAAATTTTCGAGATGGAAAAAACACAGTCAAGGGCTCTCTTGGAAGATACCTACCAGTTCTTGGAGATGATGGGTAAGATCACCCCGTTACAGTCAATTGTCCACCAGACTCAAAAGGAGTCCTCAGAACCTGAAAAATCCACCCCCCTGAATCTTACATCGATAGATCCGAACTGGAAGAATGCAGGTGAAGGAGACTTCGAGTTAGTGGTAACCGGGACCGGGTTTGTGGAAGGATCTATAGTGAGGTTTGCCGGTAGTGATCGGACACCTAAATCTACAAGTTCGACAAAGCTGACCGTCACGATTGAGAAAGCTTTAATTGCAGTTGCAACAACGACGAACGTAATAGTCGTTAATCCTGGTGATAAAAGATCGAATGAGATGACCTTCACCGTCAAGTAAAATACCTCCCTCTGACCGATCGGCGGATTGAGGGGTTGCCCAAGGGTGCAATCCGGAACGGCTATACCGAAGCACTGGGCCGGTTGAAGAAAGCAGATGATAGAACAAAGGCCTGGTGTGAGCAGAAGGGATAGTGAAATAAGAGTGGTTTACCCTGATGGCCATTTTATTTACCAGTTATTTCTTATTGGATACGTGCTCTGAAAGGACAGGGATGTGTCTGGTGGAACCCCACCTTCTTTTTTTGCGTTGAACAGGAATTTCCAGAGCCACTGCAGCTCGCTGACGCGATTGCATGACAAAAGGGAAGAGCACCATGAACAAGAACACGCTTCTGCTCGCCGTCGTGGCGGGGATCGTTCCTCTTGCGTGCATCCATTGCCCTGGCAGATCCTCCTCCCACAGCGTTCAGGGCTAAAGCACGGAAACGGTCGATTACAGCCTGATGATACCCTGATGAAACCTTTGGAAGAGAAATAGGAACACGTAAAAAAGGAAACAGGCTACTCCACGCTCTCTTCCTTTTTCCTTTTCCGGAAGCATGCGGGAAGGACCCGGAGAAATTTCCAATGAAGCATGAGATGCAGGATGACGATGATTGAAAAGATAATTCCCCAGCGATCGTGCATCGTCATCCATACCTGCCGGGAAAGACCCATAAAGACCGCCTGACCGCTGAATCTCCCCCCTTCCGGGAGGAACCAGTAGAGTACCACTCCTGAGAGAAGGGTGGGGATGAATGCGATGAGCATGATGATGTCCACGATGGCATTGATCGTTACTTTTCTCATAGAATCACGTATGAGGGGGATAGGGGGGATCCGGTATTAATGAGATCGGAATATCCTTCCCGGAGAATATCCCCGGTTCCAACAGTCGTATCGGGATATCCACTTCACCCTGGGAACGCTGGACGACACTATCAAATTGCTGATTTGAACTGAGTTTAAAGGTCAAAAATTTTTTATCAGTATAAAAATGATGATGTTCATCTGATACTCGGCATTTACATGCCCAGGGCGGTGATGATATCACGAGCTTCCCTGATCAGGACGTCCGCTTCTTCTCTTGTGAATGTGCTTCCGACCAGCCCGTTGACCTGGTTGATGAACGCATTCAACTGGTTGACGGCTGCACGGTTATTCCCTCTGTTTGCTGCTTCAATCGCCGCATCCAGTTTATCGGTGAGCCCTGTCTCGATATCGAACGGCAATTCGAGAGATTCTACGGCAGTGATAAGATCTCCCATCCCCTGCTGGGGAGTCTGCACCGTAATTACTGCAGCATCGATGTCTGTCAGACCATCATTATCGGTAACGGTCAGGATCGCCTCATAGATTCCTGCCGCAGAAAATGCATGGGTGGTTATCGAATCTCTGCTGGTGAACCCATCACTAAAGGTCCAATCATATGAAACGATAATGCCATCCGAATCAAAAGACCCGCTGCCATTAAAGCTTACTTCCTCTCCCATCTGCACAGTATAGTCTGGTCCGGCATCCGCAACGGGGGGTGCTTGTACTGTGATTACTACTGAATCGGTATCAGTCAGGCTGTCGTTGTCGGTGACCGTCAAGGTTGCCGTGTACCTTCCGGCAGCCGTATACGTATGGGATGGAGTCTCACCACTACCGGAAGAACCATCATCGAAATCCCAGGAATAGGAAACGATACTGCCATCAGGATCAGAAGACTCGCTGCCATCGAACTGCACCTCTTCTCCCACAAGGACGGTCTGATCGTCACCGGCATCGGCAACGGGAGGTGCTTGTACTGTTATCATTACAGAGTCAGTATCAGTCAGGCTGTCGTTGTCGGTGACCGTCAAGGTTGCCGTGTACCTTCCGGCAGCCGTATACGTATGGGATGGAGTCTCACCACTACCGGAAGAACCATCATCGAAATCCCAGGAATAGGAAACGATACTGCCATCTGGGTCAGAAGACTCGCTGCCATCGAACTGTACCTCTTCTCCAACAAGGACGTTCTGGTCGGGACCGGCGTCGGAAACAGGAGCTGTCAGTGAGAGATATGCGATGTAGAGATCATAACCACTCAACTCCCTATTGCGAGCGTCTTCCCATACGACAATATCTCCGGATATGTCGGGTTCACCCTGGAATTCGGGTTCGACACACAGAGGCTGCTCAAGACCCACTGGATCCCACAGGTAGACATCGTATCCATTGGTATCCCCATCACGATAGTCTGTCCAAACGATTTTGTCACCTGAAATTTTAGCATGCAGCTGGTTGTCACGTTCGTTGCAGACCAACTGCACCCCGCCCGTGGGATCCCACTTGTAGATATCCCATCCCGTTGTCTCAAAACTGCGATTGTCCTGCCAGACGATGGTGTCACCGGAAATTGCAGGCAGGATTTGGTCACCAGGATCAGTACAGACAGGCTGTTCCCCGTGAACCGGATCCCACTTGTAGATATCCCATCCTCCGGCAGCCATATTACGATCATCCTGCCAGACGATGATGTCTCCGTCGATGACCGGCAAGGTGTCACCTGCTCCCTCGCGCACGAGTTGCACGACCGACCCCAGCTCCAGCCTGAAGATATCATCATACTCTTTCCAGATGATGATATTCCCAGAGATATCGGATACCATCTGATTATCGGGTTCATTCCAGACCACCTGCTCACCGCCGGAGGGATCCCACATGTAGATATCCCATCCTGTGGTATCGAAATTGCGTTTGTCCTGCCAGACGATGGTAGTGCCCGAGATCGCTGCATTCCGTTGGTCATGTTCTTCGGTGCAGACTGCTTGTTCACTTCCCCCTACCTGCTGCAGGTAGATATCAAAGACCCCGATTTCCGAATCGCGATCGTCCTGCCAGACAATGATCTCGCCTGAGATTGCCGGATTCTTTTGGTTACTCTCTTCGGTACAGAACGGGCTTATGACAATTCCTGATGTAATCGAGATACCCAGACATAAGCAGATAATAATCATTGCAAACGAATTGAATCGATTCATTCTTTCTTCCTCTCCTGCTCTGATGATGGAAACCATCAGTTCTTCTTTTATCTATGCACCGTCACCTGATTTTGACGGTAAAAAAAATTATTCACTCTATCAACAAGAAAAACAAGAGTGAATACGAACAGGTTCTCATAAACGTTTCTATTCCTGGGATCCTTGGAGTGTCCGGTAGGAGCACCCAATGATTCAGAATACTATCAGACCGGAAACAGGTTCTTTCATGGGGCGACCTGATTCTCCCCACCGGCACATCCGTAGTCATTATTCTGGGGAGGCAGTAACCTTTACCATATTGAGGGTCGTCTTAAGGAATTTGAGCACTTACTCCTATGCACAAAATCCTGTTTATTGCCGGGCTTGGTATTGCATTGACGTCGGCTGCACTCCTGTTTTTTGGTATCATCGAGCCCGGAGTCGCCGCAATGGTCGGTATCCTGGGTATCGGGCTGATTGGTATGTCACATATCAAGCGGATGTAAGGAGGGGGGCACTCGTTTGACGATATTCAAACCCAAGATGAATCCTCATGCCCTCATCCCTCCCATGATGAGATCGAGACCATCGTCCACAACCTTCTGGCGCCGGCCCGGGTCCTGTTCTTTGGACGCAAGCTCGATGATCGCCCCTATTGATGACCCCATTATACAGAAGAGAAGGTTCACATCAATCGGACGAATCGAACCCTCGCGGATCCCGTCATGAACGAGATCCTCCATGAAGAGGAAGTGGGACGTCCCTTCCTCATGGGCTCCCTTCGAGACGAAGGGAGAATTGGCGAACTGTTCCATGAACGTTATCTTCTTCGGGTTCTGTATCCCCCACGCAACCGCATTGGCCATATAGTGCCGGATTTTTCCGGCTACGGTCTTATCCTTCCTACTTCCCAGGGACAAGGCTTCCGCTGCCTCCTGCTTGATGCACGTGTAGAGAGTATCGATGAGCTCCTCCTTGGTTTTGAAGTAAAAAAAGAGCGTTCCCGTTGAGACACCGGCCTCTTTCGAGATGAGTGCGGTGGGCGTGCCGGAAAATCCCCGCTCTACAAAGAGCGTGAGTGCAGTAGCGAGGATCTTATCCCGGTTCATCGGAGCTGTAGTGACAGCTGTGTCCGATCCCTGAGCCGGTTTCTTTTGCCGTGACCGTCTATCCCTGACCTGCACCACAGTGGTTTCCCCCTTCCTCTACGAATCCTATGATTTCCTCATCAGGTCTTTCAGGGATACTTCAGGGTTCCTGTACCGGCCTTTTCCCCGTGTCTTGGAACCAAACTGGATTGCCTTTTCCGGGCAGTGGTGGATACAGGCAAAACAGCTCTCACAGTGATGATGCCAGACGGGTCTCTCTTGTTCGATGGTGATATTTTTCACCGGGCAAACCTTCTCGCAGGTTCCGCAGCCGTTGCAGGTTGGATCGGCGTGGAACTCCTTGTCGAGGGCATCTCCCTTCATGGATCGGTATACGATACGTCCCATCAGTTTGTGGATGAAGAAACTATGAGGAACTTTCTTCTGCTTCTCGTGTATCTCATGTGCAGCGACTTCAAACCCCTGTCGGGCAGACCTCATCAGGCTCTCAAGTTTTTCCCCGGTTGGCGGGTTGAACACCGGTAAGTAGTTGTCGGCCATTTTCACTTTGGTAACATAATCCGGGGCTCTTCCTGCAGCCTCCATGATGTTATAGATCATGTCTTCAACCGCACCAGGATATGCCCCGTAGGTCAGGATAACAAAGACATACTCCGCCGCCGAGAGATCAGCGTTCTTCACAAAATCGGCGACAATCAGGGGGACCCCTAAGCTGTACACCGGGCAGACGATTCCCACTGTACCTGGGGGGACAGACAACCTGATGACCGGAAAGCATCAATTCCGGGATGGATTGTATCGTGCATTCCCCGAGATTCTCGGCAATCGTTCTGGCTCCGTAGAGACTGTTCCCCGTTCCTGAAAAATAATAGATGGTTGCGGTCATGGTTTTCTCCAATAAACTATTTCTATCCCCTTTGACCTTCATTCAAGACATTATCGGCCGGATCATCCCGGTTATCATCTTCGTCATGAGCCAGCCAAAGGTTCGGTCTACGTTCTTCCGTTCTGCAGGAATCGCAATCCTCTGAGGGCAGGCCTTTGTACACTCCCGCAGTTCCGGATAGTCTAGACTGACTAGTCAGTATTTTTTATCTGATATTCATAAAGATTTTTCGAGGAACGATCTGCTTGCTTGAATGATTGGTTACCCGAACGGGAGGTTTCCTTCCCACTGCCTCTCCCTTGGGAGAGGAGGAGCCCGGCCCGTGGGGTGTGGAGAGTGGGGGATACTTGCCTATCCCCAGGTGTGACGCAAGGGTAGGAGAATGGGCATTCCGATAGCCCCAATTTAACCGGACTGGATTATTTAAGGGCTTCAGGGTTTCTCTCTGAGGAATTATTCCTCAATCAACCTGGCATCACCAGGGTGATCCGTTCTTTCTTCAGGTACCTGGATATATGGCATTATGCATTGTCGATACTGCCCTGAAAAAAGTCTCCTCGTGTTTGCGTTATGGAAGGCAATACAAGGAGGTCTAGGTAAAGTAAAATTGAGACCATTGAACTTCATGTTCTAATACGAGAGAGGGATGGTAGAACGGAGCGTGTAATGCGCCCCGATTGGCAGCCGCACATATTAGTAGTCTTTAATCCAAATGACAAAATAGCATCCCACACATACCGGGGGACGAAATAATTGATACTTCATCCAATTTCTTTCCATTCTCCTGCAATAGTCGGATCATAAGTCGTTCCGGCAACGAACGCCATGTATACACGCTCTGCTGTCGAAATTTCCGGATGACTTAAAATAAACTGTTGCAATTCGAATGTGGATATGTAAGCATTTCTTTCAAAAAAGGAAAAATATTCAGACTATTACCACCTTTCACGCCCATCTGATAGCCCAATATCGGGCCCAATCTTACGAATCATAATTTTTTCTTCTCCGGTGGTAAGACGGCCCCGGTTACGGCTCGCTGGGAGCGAGCTGTCGCGGGCCGGCAAGCGGGAGGTGGTGACGGGACCTGCAAGAAGGTTACCAGAACAGAGATATGAAGGGTCGGCTATGTACTATTCAGCCGGGGCCGCGGCCGGTGTGAATAATCAGTCTGCGAAAACCGAAAATGAGTATCTCGCCAAGCTCTCACAAAGAAACCAAGATGGAAGTTTATAAGAGATCCGGGACCACTATCCATTTCTCAGTGCAAAATCCACTCCCCGATGATTTGGTCAAAAAATTGTGCAGATGCGGATGAAAGAGAATGAACCACGTTACCAAGAAAAGGAAAATAACCATTGAACGAAGAAGTCAGTAAGTACATTGAAAAACAGGTATCCCCTCAGAAAGAGATCTGCCAAAGGGTGAGGGAAATCATATTGAACACCTTCCCCGACATCAAAGAAGAGATGAAATGGGGCGTGCCTGCTTATGCTGATGGCTTGTTTTATATCGTGGCTTTAAAAGACCATGTGAATTTGGGTTTCTCCAATAAGAGTTTAACCAAGGAAGAATTGCGATTATTTGATGGTAATGGGAAAACCACCGCTCATATCCAAATTTCAGAAACCAAAAATTTTAATCAAACTCGAATTGTTAATTTATTGCATTTAGTGAAAAACAAAAATTCTTGAAACCGAGCACACCGCAGCTTTGAAGGCCGAAGTACTGGAACGCTCCTGCATGGTGCTGCCTTGATGAACCTTTTAGAAAACGGGAACCCTCAAAAAAGGAAATGTGCTATTCCCCGCTCTCTCCCTTTTTACTTTTCCGGAAGCATGCAGGAAGGACCCGGAGAAATTTCCTATGAAGCATGAGATGCAGGATGACGATGATTGAAAAGATAATTCCCCACCGATCGTGTATCGTCATCCGTACCTGCCGGGAAAGACCCATAAAGACCGCCTGACCGCTGAATCTCCCCCCTTCCGGGAGGAACCAGGAGAGCACCACTCCTGAGAGAAGGGTGGGGATGAATGCGATGAATATGATGATGTCCATGATGGTGTTGATCGTTCCTTTTCTCATAGAATCACGTATGAGGGGGATAGGGGGGGATCCGATATGGGCACAAAAATGGCTCTTATCAGGACTACCAAGAACATCCAAATAGATGTTCCAGATGTTCAGGAAGTATCAGGAGTAACTGGATCCTTGTTATCGACAGAACCTCAGGAAAAGCCTTCATATTGACGTTATAGAGGCAATGGTGCACAAAATCGTTAGATTTCTTGCCAGGGATACATATAAATAATACTTATTCGTAATTGGGCACATGCTCTGATAGGAGATAATGCATTTATCGGCTGAGGAGGCAGCCTCTTTTTTAGGAGACCAGTGAGTTCCAGAGCAACCCATAATGATAGCAAACACATGAAGGCGAAAATGATGAACAAAGAGGTAAAAAAGATGAAATTAGTAACGGGATTCAAGATAGCAATTCTCATTTCCTTTTTACTGTTAAGCATCGGAATGGTAAGTGCAATTGGAGATAAAATTGCGTTTATGTCGGATAGTGCGGGTAATTTTGACATCTGGGTGATGGATGCTGACGGAAGCAACAAGGTGCAGTTGACTACCAATCCAGGATGGGATGGGCACCCCGACTGGTCACCAGATGGAACGAAAATTATGTACGTGGCTCGCACCGATTGGTCTTATGACATCTGGGTGATGGATCCCGACGGTAGCAACAAGGTGCAGTTGACCACCGAACCGGGGTTCGAATATGCTCCCGACTGGTCACCAGATGGCTCGAAGATTGCGTTCGGGGCGGATTATGACAGCGATCCAGATACCCGTGATGATATCTGGGTAATGAACGCAGACGGAACAAACCCGGTGCGGCTGACAACTGATCCGGAACAGGACGTAAATCCCAGCTGGTCACCAGATGGCACGAAGATTGCGTTTGAATCGTATCGTGGCAGCCAGTGGGAAGTCTGGGTAATGAACGCAGACGGAACAAACCAGGCGCAATTGACCAACGATCCAGTTGCTGCCGGGGGACCTGAATGGTCTCCTGATGGTACGAAAATTGCGTTTGGTTCGTTTTTCTCTAACAACTGTGATGTCTGGGTCATGGATACCGATGGTAGCAATCTTATCCAGGTGACCACTCACGAGTATAACGATGTCGACATAGGCTGGTCTCCGGATGGTAAAAAAATTGTATACGCGTCATATGGCTATGATGACGATTGGGACATCTGGGTAACCGATGCGGATGGAAGTAATCCTCCGGTCCAACTCACTTTCGATCCGTCCTATGACTATTCTCCAACCTGGTTCGGGATACCAAATTCCTTTGAAGACCAGATCGAGGACATCCAAGAGTATTTTGGTGATGCGATTACCTCCGGAGCGTTAGTGGGTATGGGCTCAACTGAGACATCGGCGGCAGGGAAGCTGAATGCTCTTGAGAACATGCTGGAACAGGCTGAGTATCTCATCGACATCGGTGATATTGAGGGTGCATGTGCACAACTTCATAGTGCATATGAAAAGACAGATGGTGTAATGCCACCACCC
This sequence comes from Bacteroidota bacterium, assembly GCA_029567375.1. Lineage (GTDB taxonomy): Bacteria > Bacteroidota > Bacteroidia > Bacteroidales > UBA932 > Cacconaster. Next base: position 26,959 of record JAKQLB010000283.1, read on the forward strand.
GACTTTGTTACAGGTTCCGCAGCCGAAGAGCTGGCAACGATGATTCAGGATCTTATGGATGGTCTAGGATGTGAATAAGTAAATCCCCTTCCCATTTTTATACAACAGGATCGACGTACCCCTCCCAGCGTTCACATATTAATCGGGCATCATCGCGTTCGCACTTAAATTTTCGACAGAACAGAATTTTCCCCTCGTCATCTTCACGGAGAAAAATTTGGCGATACTCACATCCTGTGCATGGGTTCATTCGGTAAGTCCCCTCCTTCTTAATGTGGGGAATTGTTTTCTAAGTCTTCCCCTGTTTCTCATACCTTCTCATTTTTTTATTGGATTATCTAGGGTATAGTACTATTTTTGCCACCAATCTTTCTCATTAATCACCTCGGAGAATATACCGTTGGTGGAGTTCTCAGATCTATGCAAAAAAAAGGATACACCATTCAATATGAATAATAGGAAATGTATGTGCTCGATTTCGCCCCATCGCATCTAGGGGGACGCCACAGCGGCGGGGGTTAGCCGAAGGCGCAACCCCCAGGAGCGTTTTGAAAGACATGAAACACTTTGAAGGATAAAAAAATTTGTGGATGAAATGCCACTATACCCTTATCTAAACCTGAAGAACCTTTTCCCGGATAATTCGGGATCTTTTTACCGGTTCAGTATTCCTGCTCATGTCAACGCATTGGATTGACCCCACTTTCTCCCTGCATATACCGCAATGCCATATCCCTCAGCATCTCACTTCGTATCATGCAAGAAACTCACTGGTGTAGCCGGGAGAACAGATTTGAGAATTTCGGGATTATCCCGATCGCCCTTCTCCCCTGCAAAAGGGAGGCCTGCGAGGAGTGGGAAGCCGGGCCGATGAAACAATGTATTCATCTGGTCCGGGTAGAGAATGGAAGGCGGCTCTAGGATTCACCGATGCCATGGCGGGTGTCCACTCACCCCTAATGGTGAGAGCGGGTCGGCTGAATAGGAACAACTATCCGGGTGAAGTGTTTCCGATGTGGCAACAATCCGGATGTTGCGTTGTCCTGGTGCTCACCCATGAATGAAAAAGAGACGAGGGAGGCCAGTCAATCCAGGCATCTTCTGACTGGCCACTTCCTTCCAACCTTCACCAATTTCCGCGGGCTGCCTGCACCTTATGTTGTCCGATAAGGTGCGGCGAGTACTGCTTTTGCTGGGCGGTATTTAACCGGGATCGCTGCACGAGGTGAAAGTGGGACCACCCGATACAAAAACCGAGGGATCATGACGATCCTTTTCCCAGGGTGCCGGAACCTTCACCCAATCCCGGACTGGATCGCGGTCGCCAGTCTCTCCGGCTGGAGCGACCCGAGCAGGAACGACCTCCCGCCTTCCAGCGTGACCTGCACTCCCCTGTTCCCCGAGACATTGTAGGCCATCCCCTTCCTCCCTATCCGGATTCCCCAACCCCCATACTCAATGATAGGCCGGTAGGTAATAGCCTCTGCTTCGGCAATAGTGGCAAGGGGGAATTCCCGCCACTGGAGATGGAGGGGGAACAGACGAAACCGGAGGTCAGTCTGGGTGACCTGGACCTCGAGTCTCATCACGAGGAACCAGACCGGGAAGATGATCCCGAATATCACCAGTAGAGCAAGCACCAGGATGTCGGGGCCCGGGTTTGTCCCGAATGGCTCCCCTATCACGATCTGCAGGAGAAAGGAATACCATGCGAGTATGGCGATGAACCCGACGAGCAAGAGGATCCAGATCTGCCGGAATCGCTGCTCTTCACGATACACCACGTTATCTCCAGGGGAATCCCGGGTCATGCTACAAGAGTCGGTGTTCTCCGGCCAAAGGATTTTTGATCCGGATGGTTTTCGTTATACAGTCTCTGATGGCTCAAAAATTCCTTACCTAATTATCTTAAAACCGATATATATTAGGATCATATTCAAAATTCCTTTTTACCTCCTCCATTTCTTTGATTAAGTCCCTCAATACCACCCAATAAATGTTTTTTTTCATCTAAATCAAACCAAAAATATTACTGATGGGTTCCCGATTACAGAATCTCCCATACCACCGTAACACTGTCAGTACCACTTACTTCGCTGGGAGTGATATCCGGTGACGCTCGAGGGGATATTTCATTCAGTTCGTTTACGAAGGTCCCCATGAACTGGACCTCCCGCCAGTTATACTCAACCGAGAGAATCTGCCCGATCGAGATCCCCGATGCAGCAGCGATGGTTTCGGCATTCATCTTAGCCGTTCTGACCGCATCCTCAAGGATTGCTTTCCGGAATCGGTCTTTGTCTTTTACTTCGAAGGCAATGCTCATCTTTGCCGTGCTGGCACTTTGTGCGAGGGTATCGAGAATGGCATTCAATCGCTCACGGTTGAGGTCCAGCTTCAGGAACAGCTTGTGATGGGACAGGTAGCCATTGAATACCTGTTTCCTCCGCTTATCATCGTACACATAATCCGGTTTGACTGAAAAATCGGTTGTCTTCAATGCTTTTTTCTCTATTCCAAAGGATTCGAGTTCTTTTCTGAGGGTATCAACCCGGGAGTTCATCGAGAGGATGCACTCTTCGTATTCCATGTTCCGCTCTTCGATATCGAAGCTCAGTACCACCAGATCGGGTTCGGCAGTGACGGTTCCCTGCCCGGTGACACGGAGGACTCTTTTTTTCATAGGTAACAGGAACAATCCTGGTGAGATATACATTGTGAAATAATCCACCATTTCAGGTCGCGGGAACAAGAGAGAGCACGAGAACGACATTCATTGGTTCAGGAGTTATTCGGTCTGTTCCGCCAGGAAGTCTTCTTCTGTCCCGGGGCTTCTCTCTTGCCCCGTCTCTGTTACAACAACAGATTTATCATGCGATTGATCCACCAGAATGTGATTACGAAAGGAAGAAGGGGGCATGTGGGTATGAAGGAAATCCCGGCGATGAAAGCACACGCCATTGCAATCGCCGCACGGGCAGCAACCGAAGCCCATTGGGGGCAAACGAGGAAGGATAAAACCACCCCCTATATTGTCCATCCCGAGCGGGTGGCAGCGTGTGTCGGGCGATGCGGTGGGGACCATGTGGGGATGATCGCGGCCTGGCTCCATGACAATCGCTCACGGTTGAGGTCCAGCTTCAGGAAGAGCGTGTGATGGGACAGGTAGCCATTGAATACCTGTTTCCTCCGCTTATCATCGTACACGTAATCCGGTTTGACTGAAAAATCGGTTGTCTTCAATGCTTTTTTCTCTATCCCCAAGGACTCGAGTTCTTTTCTGATGGTATCAACCCTGGAGTTCATCGAGAGGATATACTCTTCGTATACCATCTTCCGCTCTTCGATATCGAAGCTCAGTGACAATTTATTAAATTCTAGAAATCTATTTGTCGAATTTATGAAAATACTAATAGTAAATGAAAAAAGAGATTTCGTGTGTAATAATTCTTGGAAGTCGATTATTATCCTCCACAATACATGATGAACTAAAAGGGAGAATGGATATTGGTATTTTTTTATTCAATAAAATAAATGCTGATTATCTTATATTAAGCGGTGGAAAAACTAATTCTGATATTCCCTACTCTGAAGCTGAGGTTATGTATTCTTACTTAGATTCAAAATTAAATAAATCTAAAATTATCATAGAAGATAAATCCTTGGATACAATCGGCAATGCTTTTTTTACAAGATTAATTTTTGAAAATATTCGATCAATAAATAAAGGCTATATTGTTAGTTCATGTTACCATCAAAGAAGAGCTGAGTATATTTTTCGAGTATGTTTTGGTACAAAATATTGGTTAGATTTTAATTATTGCGATAATTTTCCTATTTTATATGATAATGAGAAACAGAAATACAGATGGGCAAAAAAATTATTTTTTAATATTGAACCAGGTAATGTTAATCAGATTAAGGACAGATTACAGAAAAACCATTATTTATATAAAAATTTGGTCCTTTGAGGTTCCATAAATTGAAATATCCGAAATATCCACAATATTTCTCTTACAGTAAATTCAACTATATTATTAGAAGTTAACATTTTGAATTATAACTTTTAATAACAATAATAATTATAGATTTTTTGATTGAAGGTTATACTTTGACTCCTGATGCAAATATTGGACTTATTGTTGTGGGATTGATTGCAGCTTTAATCGCAATTCTATCTTTTCATGAATATAGAAAATCTAGACGAATCGCCATTCTTTCGAATATCTATGAAAGAATTGAAGAAACAAGTAAAGAACGTGAAATTATTTTTAATGAGCAGGATTATCTAAGGAATATTTCCGAAGAAGAATTTAAAAAATTGAAAAAAAATAAGCGACTGTATTCCGCTATAAAAAAGGTTTTAAATTGTTATGAATACGTTGGATTACTTGTTAAACAGCGATTGATTGAAGAAGAAAAGATATTAGAGAAAGAAAGTCAAACAATAATCTCTATTTGGGAAATTAATCATAAGTTTGTTGACTTTTCTAGACGAGAACGGTGCAGTGCCGAAAATAAGTTTAGTTTTTATGCAATGTATTTTCAGGATCTTTATATTAAAGCAAAGTACTATCAAGCTATAAATAAGCAAAAGTGGGAGGAATGGCAAGACTTAGTTGAAAAAACTGAAATTAACTTTAGAGAATAATATAAAATCCCAATTCTCCCCATTTTTACCAAAAATCCTGGGTGGCAATATAATTACTCCCATCGTAAGCAACACCTATCCCAATATGGCTGTACTGGGAATGTAAAATGTTATTTCGATGGCCATTTCCCTGACAGGCATCATGGTTCATCCAGGCATCCATCATTGCATCAGCCACGCCACCAGCTGAATTGGGTACCTGGATGGTTTCGGTGGGACAGTTAAACATGACCATCCCTGTCGGCATCTCAGCGATATTTTCTCCTATCCCTTCGGAGTACCATCCACCTGCGAGTTCCTTGTGAACTGAATATCCCTGTCGAATAGCTCTTTGAGTGGGATCCTCTCCCTGTGAATTGACATGGCCAATATAGTCATTGCGAGCCATATCCTCACTGTGATCTCGTGCTATGGTAGCTAGTCTGTCATCCCAGATGAGAGGGGGAACTCCCTGGGCAGACCTTTCATTGTTGGTTAAAGACAGGATTTGTCGTTCAATTTCAAGGATATTCACTTTTTGAACTGAGTATCGTGCTGTAGTAGATGGGGGGGCAGAGGAAATGGCTGAGGTTATCGTAATTCGTGGCTCTTTTGAAGTCTGTTCTCCCGATGAGGTCCAATCCCTGTCGGGGATATGGGCGACGTCCATAATCCCGCCATCCCATGCGATGGGGTACCGATTTTCCACTTCACTATACCGGAGCCATTCCGCATTCGTTTTGCCGTTTGTATACCAGCCTTTACTTGATGCCTCCAGAGAGACGTTCTTCACATAATATTGTCCTTCAAAATTATTGGTGATAATCGCCATTCCTTCACTTCCTGAACTGTCCGTGGCAATATTACCCATTTTGTATTTTCCGGTATACGGTTGAAGGGAACTCTCAGCAAACGAATCCGAACTGATATTTTGAGGTGGAACGGTCTGGTTAATGGGAGGAATAATATTCTCAAAGAATCCAGGTTGTGAGTATAAGAAGAATCCTGCAATGCACAAAACTACAATAATCAGAGCCGGCGTTAGGCTCTGGGGTCTCGGGTGTCGTATTTTTTGATTATACCTCCTCCAGCAGCGAATCTGGAGATTACCCCTTCTGTCTCGGTTATAGAGGATTTTATAAGAAATGGACTCGTCGTGGAAAACCTTCACCAGTTTGGTTTTAATGCGAAAATTATGAGGATGCCACTCTCTTTTTAGCCAGTCAGGAAGATCATTGAACCGAATAGACTTCCACATTTAATGATTCGGAGAGTGTTTTTTAGTGGACTACGATAAGAATTATCAAACGAATGTTCACCATCAGAATGAGGAAATATCATTTGAATTACTTTTCAGTTCTAACAATGCCCAGACCGCCTCTTCATTTTCTTTCGTAAGTCTCTTCAAAATTCTCCCCTTCTCGTCCAAGATTTGAATGGATCGTTCAGAAATCTGGACAGGGCCAATCAGTTTTCTTCTCTTTTTCCAGTTTGTCCAATTCATTGAAATTTCCACATTCTTTCAACTCCGAGATCCGGCTTTTATTGAAATTGATAAAATACAATCAAAAGAGCATAATCTTATCCTTGTAAAAGATAACAAAATTCTCTATGCCTGGAGTGATTTTTCTCATTGAAGGGGAAAAATTGATAGAATTGAGGGAGGAACAATACGATTCTGAAGACCTTCTCCAGAGGTTACTGGAAGACTATCCTAAAATCCTTGCAGGCGACCAGATAAATACGGAATTTCCTCGGAGGTGGTTACTAATCTCCAGGGAAATAGGTGTGCCCGATGATCAAAACGGGTCAAACCGATGGTCCCTCGATCATCTTTTCATTGATCAGGAAGGGATACCTACCTTCGTTGAAGTGAAACGGAGTACAGATACAAGGGCACGGCGCGAAGTGGTAGCACAAATGCTCGATTACGCTGCAAATGGCGTTGAATATTGGAATATCCCTGAAATTAAAGTTCAATTCGAATTACGATGCTCTAGAAACGGCAAAAATCCTTCCGATGTTGTAAAAGACGCTCTGGGTCCAGAAGTTGAATACGACACGATATGGACCTTGATGGAAAATAATCTTAAAAACCGAAAAATACGCCTCCTCTTTGTTGCCGATGAAATTCCCAAGGAATTGAAAAGGATCGTTGAATTCCTCAACGAAGAAATGGAAGATGTTGAGGTCCTTGCGGTTGAAGTCAAACAATACACCGGAGAACATCTTAAAACACTCGTACCAAGGATTATCGGTCAGACCAGCGAGGCTGAGCAGAAAAAGGCTGTTCCGAATCGTCCGTGGAATGCGCAGAGTTTTATCGATGAATTGGGAAAGAAAGGCTCACTTAAGGACGTAGATGTTGTAAAAAAAATCCTTAAGTGGGTCGATGAAACGAATCTAAAAATTTGGTGGGGGAGAGGGGGCCAATCGGGATCATTCTATCCGTTAATTGATCTTGTTGGAGGGTACGACCAGATTTTTGGAGTGTGGACTTATGGAAAAATCGAGATTGAATTCCAGTGGATGAGTAGAGCGGTCGAAAATAAAATCTTGTTATCATTCCTTCACAAGCTGAATGAAATTCCTGGCGTTTCTCTTTCTGATAATTCTCTTAAGGGAAGACCGTCATTTCCGATATCCGTTCTCCATAGTGATGAGCAGTATTCAAAATTCATCAATGCGATTCTGTCGTTTGTGCAGGAAGTCCGCGAGAAATGTCAAGAACCTGACTGAAAGTACCATAATTACCAAATTCTCTTATATCAGGATGTACCTCCAGACTGGTGAGAGTCAATCTATCATTATGTTCACTGAAAATTGCAACCGATTTTTATTATGTAGAATAGAATCAGAGAGGTTATAACCAATGGATCCATCGGAACTTTCTCACTACAAAGCGGTCAATTCCATCGTTGAACGGGACAGCACGTTTGCAACCTACAAATATGCTCTTCTCCGAGGAGTAATTGAGATCTGTCGTGATTTTCCACCTAATATAAGGGAAGAGGAGGACAAGGTATTTCTCCCCCTCGGCCGTCTTATTGAGAAATGGCTCATCTATTACTATCCGATTTTTTCGTCAGAGAGGTTCATCCCTCAGCAAGGAGGTGAGAGGAGGGAGAGGGATCGTCAGATCTCGTTCAGGACGACGTTCCTGAAAATCACCGATTTTTACAAGGAGTTAGGGGGATATTCGCAATGGTACAGCGACTACCAACGAGGAAGGATTCCGAAGGAGATCCACCCTGAATTTATCGAACTCTGTAAAAAAATACGGACTACCATCACAACCATGCCGATGTATCATCTTGGATACTCCCTTCACGGAAAGCCCTATTCTGTCTTTGATTATTCCCGGAAGAGGATCGCCATTTCCCGGGATGCGATACCAACCAGGGATTTTCTTTTTGATAATTTCGGGGAATTTTACTTTGTACAGAAGGAGATCTACGATGTTTTTACGTTGTTCGGGGGATATCTTACCGGAGAGACCACCATTCTCCAGAAATGGGCTCACCTTACCCACAAGATGGATGCCTCCATAAGTCCCGGTGAGATGATCTCGATCCTTTCCCGGTATCCTGTTGAAGAGAGGAATGTCCAGGCTGCAGAACAGTTCCTCTCTCTTCTTCGTGAACAGGATTATCCGATCACCTGTATCTGGTCGGGGCAACTTCTTGGTACAACAGGGTATCATATCGACCATATGCTTCCTTTCTCAATCTGCAAGAACAATGATCTCTGGAATCTCATGCCTACCGAGGGTCATGTCAATGAGGCGAAGAGTGACCTGTTCCCTTCCAGAGCACTCCTTGAGCGACAAAAAGAGACCATCACCAATTACTGGACACGAATGAGTGAATATGATCCTGACCTGTTCTTCCGTGAACTGAGACTATCGCTTGTTGGGAATATTCCCCTGACTGAAAAATGGCAGGAGACTGCTTTTTCATGTCTTATCAAGCGTTGTAACGACATGACGGGAATGCTGGGTTACGGGGAATGGGAGGGTCCATGACCTGCATCTTCTGCCACATCCCGAAAGACCGGATTATCCTGTCAAATGATCGTGCGGTTGCCATTTTTGACAGGTATCCGGTGAATCCTGGTCATATGCTCATAATTCCCAAACGTCATTTTGATGACTTTTTTGATGCGTCTGATGAGGAAATTCAATCCATAACCGAACTGGTACGACTCTGCAGGGAGCTGCTTGATAAAACCTATCATCCTGATGGCTATAATATCGGAGTAAACTGTGGAAGGGTAGCAGGCCAGACGGTGATGCATATGCATGTTCATCTTATTCCCCGATATACTGGTGATGTCGAAGATCCGAAAGGTGGCGTGAGAGGAGTGATCCCGGAGAAGAGGATCTATTGAAAAATGAGGGAAGCAACAAAAGGATTGTGGCCTTTTTCTAATCGACAAGGTAGAAAGATCACATCACCACCATTCCTCTCACGCCGTTCCCTTCAACCAGATCAATGCCAACCAATTCCTTTATTCCCGCAGCTTTCAAGGCTTCATACGTACAGCTCTGATTAACTCGATCTGTTAACATTTGTGGCAGAAAAAAACAAATTCTCATCTATTCATCTATTTCTGTTTATTATGTCTATCCGAATTCCCACCGATATCTCTCTTACTGAAGATGAAGTTCCAATCTGGTTTGGACAAATGAGCTGGACTGCAAATTGGGTTCTTCTTCTCCTGGCCCTTATATTTGCTCTAACAATAATCGGAATTATCCTTTCAACCATTTTCGTTTTGATTGCTTGGATCAATGTAAAAACCTCTGAATATTTTATTTCCAATAAAAGAATTTATTACAAATATGGCTTGGTTTCCCGAATAGCCAATGATATCCAGATGGAATGGGTAACTAATACCTCTATTAGACAAGGATTTTTTGGAAGGATTTTAGATTTTGGAGATGTCCTCATCGCAACTCCAGGAACATATACTGGAACAAGTATGTTCAGAGGAGTATCAAATCCAATGATGGTAAAAGGGATAATCGAGAATCGTTTGGTGAATTTTAAGAAAATACAGGAGATCAATCAGTCTCTTAGGACAATACGTGATGAATTCAGAATGGGACGTCTCGATCATACACGATATAATTTTCTTATATCTGAATATAAAGAAGAATTACGGAAATATTCCTAAAATGTAATTCTTCAAATGATTTTCACTTTCGATTATTTTTCATGATGGGTAATAATCATGTAAAAACGAATATTCTTCTATTTACATTAGAAACTCCAATATAACCCGATATTCAATTTTTCAGCATGATAAGCACCCTCTTCGAGAACCCGCTGGCTTTTCCTTCCCCATTTTTTGAAATTGCCATATTATAATGATCACTCCACCTTGGCTGTTCACTTCAATAAAAAAGAGTGTTTATAAGTATATCACGATAAATTTGCGAAATAAGTTGAACTAGAATAATTTGCAAGTTCATTTTTGATTTATTTTAGGATCTCAAGACCTGGTATCAAGAATAACTCCTCGATTTTGAAGAGATATCTTTCCTGGAATACAGTATGATTTGAATTCACACGTGGTTCGCATTGGGCACTTTCCGGTGGAATCATGCCGATAGGTGCAGCATTCACCCAAGAACAGAATGAGGTCACAAAAACGGTGATGAGGCGATACAAACCACGAACGATAAGGGGCGGCTGGTGGCCACCACCTGGCCTTCCCTTTAGGTGCTCCACGAAGGCTGTCGTGGGGCAATCATAGATTCGACATTAAGGTAAAAAGGACGAACGGAAACCATGAGCTCCTTACTCCGGTTTCAAGTAATTGTGAATGGTATCAGTGATTAAATTACATTTTCACAAAGATTGAACGTTCTCCTCTTTGGCTGATATATGTTTGAGTATTACAATCTGAGGATATTGTCACAGTATCTATTCCCGAGGAGCTTTGACCCGTTTGCCCCATCCAATATACTTGGAATTTGTTATTTGAAGTCCAATTCCACGTTCCACGATTATGCAATTGTCCATTAAGGAACAGTTCGATGGTATTGCTTGGCGATATTTGCAAGTATACGCCAGATACAGGGGATCCTTGATATTCTCTTTCGGTCCATTTCCCAATAATACTGCAACTTGGACTCTGTGTTACGAGGGATGTACTCGTACTTTGGGGCAACCAATTCTTCCTAACCGCAGTAACTGGATTACCATAATTATTCGTCAAGGAGTATCTATTACAGTCTTCCGAGATAGCCACATGATCATCGAAGTAGTTAGGTTGTCCTGAACCTGGTCCGAAGTCCCAAGAGAATTGGTATAAACCTGAATTCTCCAATTCTATCCAATTACCATGATGTCGTATACCATTAATGTCGACCATGCTACTCCCATTTTCATAAAAAACGTATTTATCCGGGCCATCTGATCTTACCCACTGGCCCACAATATTACATCCCTGGTTGGAAGAAATCAAATCTATTTGAGTTTGGGATGGGGTGGTAGCTAAAGGTTGAACAAAGGTAGGAGCTGTAGTAGATGAAGGGCTTGAAGAACTAGTACTTGAAGTCCCCCCAAGGCTCATACCGATAAAAAAGGCAAGAAAAATGCCAATTATTGCAAACAGAATAACCACATACAACACATTTTTTGATTTCTCTTGTTTATCCTCAACCTTTTTAGGAACATTATTTTCCAGATACTGGGGCGGTATCTCTTCTTTTTTAGATGATGAGAAATATTCCCTGACCCATCGTTCTATTGGATCAATGTAATCCTCACCATGAACTGCTTTCATACCTTTCCGAATCCCTAAATATATCGCTATTAACCAGATCCCAAGGATAATAAGCCCAAGCAAAATATCAAATGGATCTGGTGACGTCATGAATAGGCTCCACCAGAGCATAACGAATATGACGAGCAATAGTAGCTTGCCAGCCCAGAACGTGAGATTACCGATTAATGTCATATAACATCTCAGCCGAACTACGATAGGATTTTATTCGTATTACCAATTTTAGCCATCTTCTCCTATCTATTTACATCATGAACTTTTCGTGAATCCCTAAATATACGATTACTTGATACTATCTCTCTTGATAAAAAAAATTATCATTATTCCTCAGATGCAGGGGGGTTTGGCGAAGAAAGGGGATGGTGATTCTAAATCAACTCAATCGTCCATTTCTCCAGAAGAATGATTTATCCCAGGCTCGCTCATATTTTGCAAAAATACTCTCTTAAAGAGCCGGGTACTTTGCTTCCTTAAGGGGAATGCAAAACATGTATTTCTCAGTTTCATATTCAAAGTCAGACTCTGATTCAAAGGTCAATTCAAGACCAATAACTACGAATACGGGAATGTTTCTATTTCGGGAAAAATCCTGATATCGCTTCAGTTGTTGAGGATTTGACCATACAATCTGATCCTTTTCATTCAGGGATGTCCTGAACTTACATTCAACAGCAAATTGCTTATTGGTAGGATTATACCGCCAGATGAAATCAGGATTGAAACTGCTTTCCACGTATCGCTGCTGGTTGGTATCAAACGAGTGGGTTTTTTCAAACAAGGTAAAATACTTCTTTGAAAACAACGACTCAACGTGATCCTCGAATTTCTTCCCCACTAATGCAGGATCGGAGGAGATTGCTTCATCAATTTTGAGAATTGCCTTACCGATATGCTTAAAGAAACTCATCAGTGCTTCTGTGGAATTGAATCATTAAATAATTTCAGGATGACTAAAGCCGCTCGATCAGGATTGTTGGATAATAAAATTGCACATCCCCTGCCTGTCCCAGCTCCTTAGGACAGCCAGCATTCATCCAAGAACAGGACTGAGGTCACATACACGGAGATGAGGCGATACAAACCACGAACAATGAGGTGGCGGCTGGTGGCCACCACTTGGCCTTCACTCTATGATGCTCCAAGACGGCTATCATGGGCGATCATCCATTCGCCATGAAGATAAAAAGGACGAACGGAAACCATGAGTTCCTTATAATGAAAATTAACAGGCACCCTCCGCAGGTTGACCGGGGCCCTGGTACCGCTCCGCTCCGGCGACGCCTTCACTGCGTTCGGTGGCGGCCTCCGCCCCGCGGATTAACTCTGTATAACTTCAGACATCGGCCAATCATTTTTTGACTAACCAAGTTCAACACAAATAACCTATTCTAAATTCTACCTTTGGATCAAAAAGTTTATTAAATAAGAAACATAACTCCTGTTTATGAAAGTGTTAGTTGAAATTGATGAAGAGTTATTCATACGTATGAAGCGTGTGGCAAAAGGTTCTTTGAATAACTTTGTACTGCTCTCTATTGAGAATCAAATTGCGATTGAAGAATCAAAGTTCTTAGAAATCCTGGATTTGTCAAAAAATGACATCAATACTCGGAAACACCCTTCAATCGCATTAGATAAGGTCCCAATCGTGAAATCTCTCGAAGAGGAATCAACAAAGGAACATTTACTATATACGCTCAAAAAAGACCGCATATCATTTGTCAGAAATGAAAATACCGTTCGAAATCCCGATAAACCCTTAAAAAATTATTTTATCTGGGGACAATATAACAAAATCTTCCCAATCAAATTCAGTTTAAGATACCTGGCCAAAATGCAATCAGAAATTTCAAATAATCCCATTCTGCTGACAAATTTCCAGAATGAATGTTCGACATCTGCGACAAAAATGAAACAGCAATTGCTCCTGAATGATAAAAAATATGATAGGATCTGGGGAGAGAATTTTTCAGCAGGATTTCCAGATCTAGATCCTGATAAGAAATCGCAGTTGCGGTTTATACATCATTTTATAGGCTATGCTAATTCCCAGGGAGATACCGTAGGTTCATTGGGAGATTATGGTTTTGCTATCATATTCGAAGATAAAATATATTTAACTCCTTCCGGAATTCAATTTGCAGAATTAAATAATCCAATACTGGATGGAAACCCAATGGGTGAACAACTCCTCTCTACTGAAGAACGAGAATTTCTTATCGGGTATCTGAAAAATCAAATTTCTCGAGATTGGGATGGAATAATGAAAATTATTAAATGGATATCTCAAGGCAGCAATACTCCTGATTCCCTGAATGGAAAAATAAAAAGTCTGGATGTTGAAGGAAAATGGACCGATAAGATGGTAAATACCATGAGAACCGGTTTTCTTGGGCGCATGTATGACATGGATCTGATTTACCGGCAGAAGAAAGGAAATAAATCTGTTTATTTTGTCACCGATGCAGGGAAAAGGGTTGGTGAGATCGCATGAATGAAAAGGATCTCTGCCTAGGATTAATAAGAGCAAATTCTGAGAAAGAAGTTATCGAAATTTTACGACGTGCTGGTTATTGGGATGAGCTCTCAGCCTGGAGAAATCTAGGGGATATGGAGAATAATTTTTCAGTTGTGGGAAATCAACAGAGCAAACCCGATGCAGCGTTAGTTGAAAAATTAATCAATTCTGTTGATGCAATTTTGATGGGACAAGCTCAGATTCGTGAATTAATTCCAGAGAGTGAAAGATGTCCCCAGAGCATTGCTGAAGCAGTAGAATTATTTTTTGAGGTTCCTGACGGAAAATTAACCCGCATTTCTCCAACAAAAAGGACTGACCTATCGAAGCAGATTGCCCTTGTAGCAACGGGAACTAGGCAAAATCCATGCTATTCAATAATTGATAGAGGCGAGGGTCAAACACCCAACAAAATGCCCTCAACCTTTTTATCGATTGTTAAGGAATCGAATAAACTGAAAATTCCCTACGTTCAGGGCAAGTTCAATATGGGAGGGACCGGAGTCCTTCAATTTGGGAGCTATAACAATCTGCAGTTAATCGTTTCAAAACGTAATCCCGATATCGCAAGGCATGAAAATGATGACTCAAAATCAAAATGGGGTTTTACCATTGTTAGACGGGTAAATCCTACCCATGATGTCCGGAGTTCTGTTTATAAATACCTGGCTCCAGGTAATCATATTCTTTCATTCAATACGGATAATTTGCCAATTTTGCCAGGAAAAGGACCGTTGGACGAATATACTGAGGATATGGATTATGGCTCCTTTATTAAATTGTATGAATATAAGATGCCCGGGTTGCTTACCGCGGTAACTGTCGATTTGAGTTATCGTCTTGCATTGCTATTACCCTCCTTAGCTCTTCCTATACGTCTGTATGAAAGACGAAGTCCTCCATATGCACCCCATTCGCCCGAGGCCACATTGTCAGGATTAATGGTTCGGTTGGATGAAGATAGGTCAGGCAATATTGAGAAGGAATTTCCAACATCTCATACTTTTGTTGTCCAGGGACAGACCATGAAGGCGTCTGTATACCTTTTCAAGCCTGGAAAGGAATTGAAGTACAAAAAAGATGAAGGGATAATATTCACTCTGAATGGCCAAACCCATGCAAGTATCGATAAGAGGTTTTTCACTCGTCAAAAGGTCGATATGGGATTTCTTAAAGACTCGATATTAGTCATTGTTGATTGCACGAATATCGATGGCAGAGCCCGGGAGGATTTATTCATGAATAGCCGGGACAGAATGCGGTCAAAAGAACTTACTTATGATATTGAAAAAGAGTTGCAAAATATAATCCGAGAACATCCAGGCCTTAAAATATACCGGGAGCAGAGGAAAAGAGAGGCGATAGAAAATAAAATTAAAGACGATAAACCCCTGGCAGACGTTATTGAAAAGATGTTAAAAAAATCCCCGGTTCTTTCGAGGCTTTTCAAAGAAGGATTGAGGATAACTTCTCCATTTGATTTAACCGGTGCATCCACAACCGATGAGTATAAAGGAAAAACATTTCCTGATTATTTCCAGATAATAAAAGAATATGATGAAGCGAAACCCAAGGAGTGTCCAATTAACAGGCGCTTTAGAATACAATTCAAGACAAACGCCTCAAACGATTATTTCGACAGGGAAACTCATCCTGGAGAGTTTTCGCTCCTGATTAATCATGAAATGTATGATAATTACTCCATTAATCTGTGGAATGGAACTGCTACTTTAAACGTATCAATTCCTGATGGCTCTAGTATCGGAGAAGTGATTGATTTTAATTGGACTGTTGATGACCAAATTCGATATGAACCATTTGAGGGTCATTTTTTTATAAAAATAACTGCTCCTGTAACAAAGCCATCTGGGGGCGAAAATAAAAAGAAGAACGGTTCTTCAAAAGAGAACGGTAACGAGAATAAAAAACCCGCTGGCCTATCATTACCCAAAGTTGTTGAAATACGAAGAGGAGAATGGGATGAACGTCAATTCAACGACGAAAGTGCATTGAAAATAATCGATGATGTCTACTTTGTTAATATGGATAATAAATATTTATTAACGGAATTAAAAGCAACAAAGAAAAACATTTCTTTGCTGGAAAATCGTTTTAAATTTGGGCTTGTCTTTATAGGACTTGCAATCCTGAACCAACATCAGAAAGAAGAGAACACAAGTCCTCCTGGGGAAGATAATGGAAGGGAAAATGATGATATATTTCAGACTATAGAATATTCCACAAAAGCGATTGCACCTTTCCTACTTCCAATGATTGACCAGCTCGGTGATATTATGATAGAGGAATAAAATTGCATCCTGATTTTATTTTTTCCATTTTGGGCTATCCCAAAAAATGCCTCTTCCCTGGAGGGAGAGGAGGAGCCCGGCCGGGAGTGTGCGAGAGAGGAGGATACTTGCCTATCCTCCGGCGCGATTCAAGGGCGGGGAGTGGGGTTTCTAAAACATATCTGGCAATATCTGGCAATATCTGAAAATATTAAAAAATTACTTGGTAGAGAGAATATCCGCAGCATAGAAGATGTTTGACGGGTAAGAGGTTAGGTCTATATTTTATTAGTTCTCTTTTGTAAATTCCATAAGCATTCTGTTGCAAGTTTACAATTATTACAATCTGGATTTCGAGATTTGCAAATTTTTTCAGCAAAATCTAATAATCCATAGGAATATTCCACATATTTTTCTTCTGGGACACTATTCCGAGCGATAGAAATGAATGACTTTTTACGCCTAATCTCAGGATGTATTTCTATTCCATTAAATCGCCCTACTACCCGAATAACATTAGTATCAATGATAGTATCTCGGATGTTATACCCAAAAAGACGGATTGCAGATTCGATATAGGGTCCGATTCCAGGAACGGATAGAAGATCCTTGCGTTCAAATGGTATTTGTCCATTATAATACTCATTTATGTATCGGAGGCCTTTTTGAAAATAATCCAATCGAATTGACCGCCCAAGGGGATACATTATAGGTATCGCTCGATTGAAATCGGCAAATAATGATATCGTATCTGGAAATTTTTCTATCAATTGTTGATAAACTGGGACTACTTGATCGGCACGAGTGCGCTGGAGTAAAATTTCAGAAATATATACTTTAAACGGATTTCGGTCTATTCTCCATGGATATATTCGTCCTTCTAACAAGTAAAATCGTATAAGATTTTTCTGAAAAATAATAAGAGAATCGGTATTCATTATGTTATTCATTTTCGTTAAAATATTGGGTATCATTGGTATTCTGAATTGACAATGAGACTTCGTTCCCGAAAGATATTATTCGGGGCTTTACTGATATACTATCAGACGTTACTCCCTTAGGAAGCTGTTCCAGTATTTCCAGGATTTTCTCTGAAAATTTTTTTAAATCAGATGCTATCCGAAGATTGCCCGAATTTTCGGTAACATTGTAGACTCGGAAAAGATCATACTTGCCATTATGGTCTCTCATTGTTAGAAGTTCATTAAAAGAAATATGAAGAGCCTGCTCAAAGTCATATTCAGTTGTTTTGACATCAATCAGGACTTTTATGTTGTCTTTATCCCATATTATGAAATCATAGGGTGAGACTGCGTTATCTCTTGAGGCCCATTCGTAATCGCTTATGATGCTATTGGTTTTTTGTTTCGTTAAATAAACATCAACTAGTTCCTCGCCTTTTCGACCGATCTTTGCGGCTTTTTGCCATGCCCTTTCCAGGGCATCCGGATCGCGGACTGTACTGTATGAAGGACGACGGGCTAAAATTTTAATTCCTTGAATGCCACCCTGGGCTGCATCTTCAATAGCTTCGTCAAGAATTAATTCAAAAATGGGGTGCTGGGGATTGATTTCAGGTTTTATTTGAGCAACAATTTCCTCTAATTCGGAAATTGATAATAATTTCATAGATTTTTCAACCATAAAGTTTTGAAAATGACCGTGTAAACCAACATCATCTGGAAAATTTAATCCGATCAGGATTATTTTACAGAGGTTTGGGTAAGTTTCTGAACCATCGAATTCCATCACAGCAAAATCGCCGGGGATAAGAGATTTAAATCTATCCGGTGCATCGTCTTGTTCATGGATTAATTCGCCATCTAGTCTCCAATTTTTATAGTTTTCACCTTTGATAATTTTCCGGGTTAATGAATATACATTATATCTAATGCCAGGGCCATAAAATTCCAGAGTAATTGGTATACGGTTTCTATTATTTTCTGCAACAGTCTCGAGGAATGGATACATTTTTTCAATGAAAACATCAGCATTTAGATTGATGGCTTTTTGTTTCCCCGCCGGATTATTCCGGTAATGATATTCAAAAAAAGTCAGATCTGAAGCAGTTAGTTTTTTTATTGCTAATTTCTTTGACATTCTTCTCCCCCTAACCCTTCGATTTTAATTCTTTCTCCTGATAGATTTATAAAGCGTGATTGCAATAGCCCGGGCCAATAAAGGTGGTACTGCATTGCCTATCTGGCGAAATGCAGAATTCATTGCACCACAAAACTTGAAGCCATCGGGGAATGATTGCAATCTTGCCGCTTCTCTGACTGATATTGTCCTTGCTTGAGAACTATCATAATGGATATGAGAATAACCGTCTTTCCCTAGATGAGCCATTAAAGTTCGGGCGGGCTGATTGGCCTCCATCTTTCTCCATTTATTTGGGAATTTTCCTGGATCATATGGTGGAACGGTAGCTCGTTTAAGATTTTCATATTCGATCGTCCCCTCAACCAGGATAATACCGGATTTTTTCAATGTTGATAGTTTTTCTTTAAACATTTCATTAGCAGTCTGATATGCCTCGGGGTATTGATCGCCAGGTTGCATCGACCTGAATATCTCATAATCTCTGGGTAAATATCTGATAACATGATCAACGATTCCCTCACTGTTTTCAAATCCCGGCCAATTTCTCATAGCAAAAGAATATTGAGATAAACTAACATTATCTGGATAAGGAACGAAATTATCAAGTCTTCTTACACCACGCTTCAATTTACCCTCAAGATGGTCAAATATTTTTGGTAAATCGCCAATTGCTTCTTCAGCTGTTATTGCGGGGGTCAAATCATTGGTGGCTTCTGGGGGCGGAACCCAGCAATTAGGGTCTTCTCTATCTGAAAACGATTTGAAAGTCGTTTGATTGGAACATAAACGGGTATTAGTTTTTAAAGCAACTTTTCGCGCATTATCATAACCATTGGGCAATTCCATCCAGTGTGTCGGTTTTGGAAATTCAGGGATAGATTTAAGATCTTTTGCTAATGCGATAAGAAAGAAACGCTCTCGCATTTCCGGGACACCATAATAAACTGCATTTAATGTTGAATATTTGCAAATGTACCCTTTAGTTTTAAGCACATCGCATATTTCTCCGGCTAAATTTTGTCCACCAAAATTCAAAATATCGATAACGTTTTCCATTATCAGTGCCAATGGATGCAATTCATCGACAAATCTTAGATATTGAAGCGATAGTCCCGCCCTGGGGTCATGCTTAAAGGCTTCAGGATGTTCAGCCACTTCTCTCAACTTGGCACGACCCACACGGGCGAATGCCTGACAGGGGGGACCTCCAACAATAACATCAACGAGAGACTCGGAATCTTCCCCGGGATATAATTCATTAATAAAATCGGTAGGAGACAGTTCAGTAATATCCCTGGCTTTTGAAAAAACATCATTATTGTTTCCAGGATGAAAATTCTGGGCATAAGTGCAGGCAGCTTCGGGATTATTCTCTATTCCCCCCAGGATCTCAAAACCTGAACTAAAGAATCCAAGAGATAACCCCCCGCAACCAGCAAAAAGATCTATAACGCGAGGACTTCCGTCACGATTAATCCTTTGGATCTTTTTCTTTCTCATTAACTTTGGATTCATCCTAATTCCTGTTGTTCAGATGTTTTAATTATCAAATGTCAAGGGAAATTTAATTAGATATATGATTTACTTTAAAATTTTTAATAATATTTATCTGTGGAGTGCGAAACTGTGATTTTCTGGAATATTTTCTTTGATTTTCCTCAACCACATCTCTAACCGTAAATGTTCATTATTGTGACTAATGAGAATCAATACGACTAATAATAAAATTGAAAAAATTTAACGCCTTCCTTTACAAACCTCGTTTCACTTGTGATATGATGACTGTTGCTCCAATTTGGAAGTTCTCAAAAAAGGTTAAAAGTGAAAAGAATGTTGGATTTGGATTTGAGTCTTACTTTAATACCGAAGATTTAGGTGGTTACACCACCACTGCATTGGTGCGAGAGATAGTTCAAAATTCTCTTGATGCTAAACTTGATGAAAATAAGCCAGTGAGGATTAGATTCTTTTTATCAGGTCATTCAAATGCAGTACCTGTAAAGGAGTATAATTTTTTATTAAGCGGTTTGTTGGATCATATTGAAGTAGTAAAAAATTCATTCCCAACACTTCCTGATTTTCAAAGTCCTATGTCCTTCTTGCTAATTGAGGATTTCAACACCAGAGGATTAGAAGGTGACACTCATGTATCAGATGAAGAGGGAGCTCACGCGGATCAAAACGGTAATAGTTTCTATTATTTTTGGAGAAATTGGGGGATATCTGGAAAACAGGAAGGTTCTCGTGGACAATGGGGAATGGGAAAAACAGTTTTCCCAAAGTCCTCAAAAATGCGGACTTTCTTTGGATTAACAGTTAGAAAACAAGACTGCATACCGTTATTAATGGGCCAAATAGTATTAAAACAACATAAACTATTAGAATTTAATTATTCATTGTTTGGGGACTTTGGAATCTTTTCTGATAAGGATGACGAATTTTTTGTCCTTCCTATAGATGAAGAGAATTACATTGATAGATTTTCTCAGACTTTTAATTTAGATCGCAGGGATGAACCCGGTCTTTCTATTATAATACCCTATCCTGATGAGGACATTTGTTGTGAAACCCTCGTGATTGAATCGATAATGCAATTTTTTTACGCTATTCAGCAAGGAATTTTAGAGATATCTATTGAACACGAAAATAAAAATTACATTATAAATAAAGATTCGCTGATAGAGATTATTTCAAATTTTAATGATAATGAAGAATTGATTAAGGAACGAGTATCTAAAGAAAAATTACTGAAAATGGTTGATTTTACCAGGAAAGCCCTATCTATTGAGGAATCGTCGATTATTCCTTTGTATGCATTAAATCATGATAAAAAACCCGATTGGAAAAAAATGGAAATTCTTCCTGAAAATCTCGAATCATGGCAAAGGAGATTTGAGACCTCCGAAATTATGGGCTTTAAAATTTGTCTTTTCGTTAAGAAGCTCCAAGAAAAATTGGCCAAACAAAGTTATTTTACCATTTTTCTAAATTATGATCCTAATTTTAATGGAACCGAGCATTTTTTTATAAGAAATGGAATTATCATTCCTAAAGCCGGGAATTTTGGAAGAATAGGTATGAGAGCACTGGTTCTTATAAATGATGCTCCTCTTTCAACGTTCCTGGGTGATGCAGAAAATCCTGCACACACACAATGGCAACAAAATTCAGAAAAATTTAAAGGTCAATATGAATATGGACCGTCGACATTATCATTTATTAAAGGATCATTGAATGAATTATATTATAAATTAAATAAACCAAGAGATCAGGATGAACCGAATTTATTAATAGATATTTTCTCCATTGAACCAGATTCACCCCTTAACCAAACGGAGAGAAAAAGTGATAAAGATAAGAAAGGGGATAGAACGACCAGAAAGGAAAAACTCGATATTAAAAGTAAAACACGATTATTTGATATTTCCTCTACAGAACTAGGTAGCTTAAAGATTAAAAATAAAGATGGTAGTTCTTTTAAAAATAAAAAATTGGAAATCACATTTGCCTATGATACCAGGATAGGTAATCCCTTTTCCCATTATCGCTCCCACGATTTTGATTTGAGTTCTTCATCAATTTCAATTCATTGTTATGGGGGTAAAATACTCAACAAGTATTTAAAAAAATTAGAAGTCGAGATTCATGATGATTCATTTGAAATTCTAGCCAATGGTTTTGATTTTCACAGGGATTTAAAAGTAAGAGTTCGGGAGGTGTGATATGATCAGGAATATTAACTATACTGGACGGAGACATATAACAAATAGAAATGTAGATATACGTATTTCAAAATCTAAAGACAATATTCCTGATTTTAATGCAACATTTGATTTTAATGATTTGGATGTTCCTAAAGATTCCTTGATATTCTTAGAAGCATACGACAGGTATTCATTAATGAGATTCGAATGTGGGACTGTTGGTAATCCCTCTTCTATGAATAATGTAAAATTAGATAAAATTCAGAACCGAGACGCAATCAATTTTCGGATAAAAATTGTAGATATTAAAGATAAACATGGATTATTACTTGCCGAATCTGATAAAATAATTAGCAGAGATAAATGGCCTCCCGAAAGCCTTCTGCGAGTTAGACTTCGTGATATCGGGAATCAAATATGGTTATTAGATTATGACCCAATTCATGGTCCAATATTAGTTCTAAATTCAAATCTAACTAATGTTGGGATTAAAGAATTTGCTCAACACGATCATTTATTCCAAAGTCTTGTGTTACCAAGTATCCTCAGGGAAATTTTGACAAGAATAGTAGTCATTGAACAAAATCTTGATGAGGAAGGCCCCGATTGGCAAAACAAATGGATGAAGTATATTACCCAAAAAATGGGAATTTCTGATCCTCCTGAATTCAGCAGAGACGATAATAATATTGCGGATATTGATTCGTGGATAAATGAGATAGCAATTCCCTCATTTTGTCAATATTTTGGATTTTTAGGTAAATTTGAACAAAAAATGACGGAGCTGTCCCAATGAAAACAAAACTTCGGGAATTTACTGATAAAGGATTAACCCTATTTCGGGAAGAGTTGAACCTTCTAAAAAACAATCCTCAGTCCGATTTAAGTAATGATTTGATAACGAATCCGGAAATAACAAATATTATTTCAGAATCTATCGAATTGGAATTAAAGCGCTTTAATTCAAAATTTGAAATTGCAAAATATTTGTATGAAACACTCGAGCCAATACAACTCGATAAGAAATATTATAATTACCGGATGTGGTCCTGGTTGAGTGCATTTTATTTCGATTCTATATGTCCCAGGGATAAAAGTGGAAACAGGCTTGTTAAACAAGAAGCAAAATATCTTTTTCTACCAGGCTGGCATATTTATCGGCATCTTTTAGCTGGACCCGTACAGATATACGCTTCGTATAAAGATTCTCCACCAAATATCCTCTTATATGGCTCTCCTGATTCCCATTCAGATTTTATGGAACAGATAGGCGGAAGGATCGAGATTGCATCACGACGTAATGTAGTGAAAAGTGCAGATATTCTATATTGGGATGAGTCAAGATCTGCCCCTAAAAAAGGATCGACTAATCGAACTAAAGGTGGTACATTGAGGAGATTTATTGATATTATTTATCAATTTGATATCACATACGATTTTGGGACACTCTCTGAAAAAGAAATTATTAATCTATTACCGCTGGAGTTTAAAAGGTTCAAATATTCATCTAGAAAATAAAATAAAATATTATGTTGGGATTATCTCCCTTCCCACCTCCCTTCGCCAACCCATACTCAATCTCATAGTATGCGGTCTGTATTGAGATGAATTAGTTCATCTTCTTCTCGTCCTCTGCATTCGCAATCTGCCGAAGAAGGGATGCCTGCTCTTCTGGGGTATGACCTACGGTCACCCACCGCTTGGTCTCATCGTTCATCTTACAGCCCGATCAGAAGAGTTATGACGTGCCTGTCCCAGCCTATCAGGACAGGCAGGATATGACAGGTGTTTCCAGAGGGGATACTTGCAGAGCATTAGCGGCAATGAGGTGATACAAACCACGAATAAACGGTGGTGGCCGATAAAGACCACCACCGGCACTCCCTACGTGCCTATTTTGAGGAAAATTACTGGTTAGAGCTGATAAATAAAAGACCCAACGGAAACCATTAGCTCCTTACACAGGTTTCCCGGTCCCGGAACCTTTCATCAGGCCATATTCAATCTCGTAGAATCCCCCACCCCGGTCCTGGAACGTCAGGTAATAATGGGTGAGCTCCTTTACCTCTGCGTCCTCGATCTGGTTCAGGAGGGAGACCTGGTTAGGGGAGTCATGCTGGGCCAGGACCCATGATTTCGTCTCATCGTTCATCTTCCATGAGGGGGAAGGGACGACGATAGGCGGAGTGGTAAGCCTATCGTTTGTTGATTTGTATAATTCGTTGAGAGACTCTGTCTTTCCCCCGATATAATAAAATTTTAAGAGCAATGGTTTTTCCTTTAATAGAGTGCCTAAGCAAAATACCTCCAACGTTTCATTTCCTAGTATAGGTATAACATCCAATAATAGTGTAAAAAGACTCGATGAGATTCCTGTAAAATATTTTTTAGAACAGTAAGATGTGAATTCTTTGTCCGCGACTTGCCCGGAAATAATACATATATCAGGGTTATCTTTTTTCATGGCTAGCCGAATTTTTGCTGTGCAATAAAAATATGTCGCGACAGCGCCATTTTCTGTTAATTTTTTATTCAAATCGCATACGAGGGATTCTTTATCAAATCTTTTAAAAATGATTAATAATTTTTTATGAGGAGGCAAATATTGAATGACTTTTGTTGAATTTGCTCTCTCGTGTTCAAGAGCCCCCTCAACATCTGCCTTTAATCCCAACCAATTTAATAAATCGCCGAGGCTAATATTAATTCTCGCTGTTACTTTCGATAAAGTTCCTTTTTCTGTTATTCTTTCCTTTTCAATCCAATCAACAGATTTACCATACATTTCATTGATTTTATCCTCTTGAAAATACCAAGTATCTCCTAATAGAGCCGTTTCTTCAAACATCTAAACTCCCTTGCTTTTTCTGTTCCATTGCATAATAATCCAAGATTCGTCTCTGGTCCTCTGTTTCGATAATACCTTTATAAGGAATTCCGGTATTTTGAGTTATTCGGTTCCGAATCTCTTGCACCGCGTTCTCTGGACTCTCACCTAAATGGATAAGATGACTAGCAAGCACTGTACCACTCCGACCAGCGACAAAACAGTGCACCAAGACAGGCTTCCCTTCCTCTTTTTTCTTATCGATGAATGTGTTGATCTGGATTAATTGCTCTAATGTCGGTGCGGTAAAATCTTTGACGGTAATTTCGAGGTAATCAAAATTCTTCTTCTGAATTATCGTTAAGTCAAAATTTGATCGTTTTTCCATCGAAACTATAGCTCTTATTCCTTTTGTATATATTTCGTCAAGATCCCCTACGAAAGGATAGAAGGAGTGTGCGAGAATCCCCTCGATAATCCACGTAACATGAATCATAACCACTACTTGTCGATAAAGTGACGACCAATAAATAAAATTTTCTGTTAGATAAAATCTTTTATATTGAATTTGATTTATTTTAATTTACACATTGGCAGTTCTCCAATTAATATAACTCAATGAAAGAGGAGATTTCACTTGATCTGTATGCCTATCTTTAAAATTTTTTTCACACGGAAAATACTATTGAGAAAGGGGGGCGATGACAATATGAATTTCCGCGCTCTCCTCTCACGTCGCCACTCTCCGTAAAATACCGTTAATCAGATCGATGAACATTCCCCAATCCAATACATAAAAACATCCTTTCGCGAATCCATTTCCAAAATCACGGTTTATCCGTCGTTATTTTATAACCATCCCAGACCCTCATCCATCCATCGTTCACAGAACCGGGCAATCCATTCGTTCCACTCGTTCAATCAAAAAATTTAAAACGCCTATTCATTCTCCTTTTTTCTGTATGTGGCCGAAAAATGCATATTCCCCTCACAATCCGCCGGCCACATGCAGGAGATATCATGAAACTGAAACCGATCAGACTACGACAGTGTTTTGTGGAACCACCCAATCCATGGGTCTATGACTATGATACCGATAACGACCATGGACCAGACTTCTTCGACCACGATTGTGAGAACAGGGAGGCTGCACCATGTGCTGCCTAGGGGGTTCCCTCCGGACATTCATGTTCGTAAAAGCTAGAACAGAGAGGGACCCCTTCCACTCCTCTTTTTAGGAGCGGCGAGAGCCTCAAGGATCATTTTCCTCCACGACGGGATTATCCGGAGGGTTCACCTCCGGAATCCCCATCCGGTGTACCCTGTATATCCGTCTCGATAACCCCGTCCTTCATGGAGATGATCCGGTCAAAGTAGCTCTTGTGCCACTCCTCGTGGGAGACCATGACGATGGTCTGGTGGAGATCCCGGTTCAGTTTCCTGAACAGGTCGAGGATCACCTTCGAGTTCCGGGTATCCAGGTTGGCACAGGGTTCATCGGCAAGGAGGAGGGCCGGCCGGTTCACAAGCGCCCGGGCGATCGCCACCCGCTGCTGCTCGCCGCCGGACAACTGGGAGGGGAGGTGGTGGATCCGGTCGCCGAGCCCCACGACACCAAGGATATCAGTGCAGACCAGCGTGCACTCCTGGGGGGTCATCCCCCGGGCCATGGAGGGGAGGTAGACGTTCTCCTTGGCGGTCAGTTCGGGGACCAGGGCATAGTCCTGGAAGACATACCCGAGCCGTCGGAGGCGAAACACCGTCCGGGCTCGTTCATACCCTCAACCGCCATGGACTCCTGACAAAACCCAGGCACGACCGCATAAAGATTTTTGATAACCGATCGGTGAAAGCCTGACTTTTGTGGATCTCTGCAATCCTTGATTAGGGGTACATATCATTGGATAAAAAAAATCATCGAAAATTTCATTCCAAATCTGTATTAGCCACTTCATTTTTCACTAATTGCTCGATGAGTTTATTCCTATCCACAAGATATTCAAAACGTCCATTTTCAGAGGTTACTGCTACGAATCGATAGGGATAAGATAGAATCTTCCGGACCCTTTCCCTTACATTCATAGAATCCAGATCATGTTCAGAAACAGCCGGCCGAAAGAGCCCGTTTCCCAGAATTTCCTCCAGTTTGTCAGCATCAATAAATCTGGAGTGTTCATGGATATCCTGATCGGTTTCCTCCGGATTAGAATCGATGCGAACCCATTCATACAATTTATCAGACGGAATTTCTGATCTTTTCTTTTGAATACTGTTAAGGAATTTTATCATAATATTAATTCGTACCTCTGGTGTAAAATGTTCAAAGAATAGATCCCCATCCCGATTGATTGTAAAATATCCCTGTATCCTCTCTTTGTCTTTTTGTGTTTTGGGAAGTTCGTTATCCGATGTTGTAATGAATCCTGAAAATATTTCAGAATAGGCACTGATATACTCCTTTTCAAACCACGTATATCGCTTACCGAATGCTTTGATGATTGTGATGGGCTCAGCCCATCCTAAAAATTTTTTCCTGACATAATCTGTTTTTTCCAAAAAGACTATGCCCTCGATTCCTTTCATTTGTGTATAAAGAATAGTCATAATAAAAATTCGTGATGATAACCACTTTTTCCCGTTACTCAGGTTGACTATCGCATACTCTGTCTTTCCTCCTTCGGTAATCTGGGAGAGAAAATGTGGCATTTCAGAGCTACTACCAACATCAGTAAACGTAGCCTGGCTACGTAAATCATGTTCAGTGGCTGACCAGTCTAGGGAATATCCGTTTGCTTCTGCTAATTCTATGGAAATTCCCTGGAACTCAAATTTTTTGACATGGCTCTTCAACCACTTGAACACGGTTGGTATCTCTTTGCGGTAGAAAACGAGAATAGCTATTACTACGATTGGCCAGATGATGGCGCTCAGTATTGCTGCGATATCAAGTGTGTATGTCACTGTTCCTGAATCGGTAAGATTCATCGTGATCTGCCCCTTCAATTATCCATCAATTTTGTGAAATTATCATCCATTGTAAGGCAATTTGGGTAAGTCCCACAGTACTTTCCCTGGCATAGTACCGCACGTCTCCACTTTTTTGGGGGGGCATATAAGATAGTGCACAGCAGTTTTGGAGAACTATTAAACTGGGAGAGAGTGTCAATACCGTTCTATAGTCCCTCTTGTTCCAAACAGGGTCCTATGGTATTCGGTTCATCCTCTCCATGATTAATTAAAAAAAAGAAATTCCCTCGAGGGGTTCTCTCCCTCTGCTTCCTGGAAATGAGGGAATGACAAGTGCTTCCCTCGTACGGATCAGGTGAGGACAGGAAGAGGGTTACTTCCGACACTCCACCGATCCCGGGATCACCCGCTTCATCGGGATTGACATGGATATGCAGGTGCATCACAGCACTGCAGTCCGGCAACCTTCCCGATATTCACCCCGATGTTGTAGCCTTCGGGATGGTAACCGGAATCCAGGAACTGCTTTGCCCGGTCGACAGCGTCCAGGATTGCAATTTTCTCTTCCGTAGTGGCCTCGAAATAATCACCGAAATGCCGTTTCGGGATAATCGGCAGGTGACCCCTGCTCACCGGGTACCGATCGAACCGTGCATACACAAGGTCGTGATCGATGACCATCTCCTCTGCATCGACCCTGCAAAATGGACAGTTCAAATGTTCCATGCCGGATACCTTTTCTGTTTTCATGAAAGGGTAGGTGATCACCATATCTTCAAAACGTGTCGAAATAAATCAGGTTCATCTACACATTTAACAATTCCGTGAGCAGCTTCAGCAGTGCTGTGTGAACATAGATCTTCTCTCTCTCGACCTTTCGCGAAGCAAGGAGGTCTCAGGACGGAGTTGACATAGCACACACCCTCTCTGCTTCCACTACCCTTACGAAAGGTCAAATACAGTGGGTGAAAACAGAGGAGAGAGAATATGAGATTCCTATTACCTTTCGAAGAACGGATCGTGCTCAGATACCTGCAGGAAGAAGAGGCATCTGCTACCTCGATCGATGTGGCAAACAGGACCGGGCTTGACCATCGCCAGGTCAGGGAAGCCTTTGCCTCCCTCGCTGAAAAAGACCTTATCATTGCGGAAGACCTGGCAGGAGAGCTCTCTCTCTTGGGAAGGAACTACAATCTATTCGACGATGAGAGTATCGATGAGGTATATGACAGCCTCCCGCCTGAAACCAGGATGCTTCTCGATTATTTTATCGAGGACCCCGACGCAACCCCTTCGCGTGAGGTGCTGGCAGCGGCCGACGGCCTGAAACCACAAGAGATTGAGAGAGCGATCGATGAACTGGAATACCTTGGATACCCCGCGAGAAGACGGGTGAAACCCTGACCGGCACATTCGGGTATCAATGGTTTACTTTCACCCACCAACCGAAGAGCTCTTATGAAAGATCGTACCAGTGTATTCGTGCACAGTGACTTGCTGTAGCGGGGAGCATCATGACACTGAAGAACAGGATATATGGGCATAGTCTTTCTGCCATTGAAAAGGAACTGATCTTTTCCAGGGAAGATACCGGGTTTGTCCGGCCTATCCATTCTTCAGGTGCACTCTTCTGCCTTGACCCCTCGCCGTTCCTGCAGAGCCCGAAACGCGAGGTGTATCTCGCACAGTGCCCCCCTCCTGAAAAGCATGCCCTCATCAGAGCACGGGTGTCCGAAGCCAGGCAGGATATCATGAAAGACCGGGACGGGTATTACACCCTGACGGTGAAATATGTCGATGCCTGGTCCCCGGTTGATCCGAACACCCTTGTTTCCAGGCGGAGCACAATAAGCGCCGATGAAGTCCGCCACTATTTCACGATCCCCTACCTCGGGGAAGAAGAGATCGTTGACAGCCTTGCCCTCTGCTCTGCCCTGTATACCGTCTCTTCTCCCCCCCTTGCCGAGGAGAAAGGAGGAGTCTGTGCGGCAGTCCTTGGGAAGAAGAAACCCTGGCTCGGGTTCAAAAAAAGCCTTGCAATCATCCCCCGGGAATTCCGGCAGCTCACCTCACCATATTATTATGCAATAGCGGAGCAGGAGAAGCAGGTGCTGCATACAAAAGCCGAGGAGATCAACCTCGCCTATCACAACCCTGAACGGATCCCCATGCACATCCCTGTCGTGCTGGATGCGGTCGAAGTGCAGCCCTCGAAGCACTATGCGCTCGACATGGAGAGTCAGAGCCCGATGGTGACCGCCTTCATGCTCGATGCCCTCATGATCCGGCCAGACATCCCTGCCTCCCTTGAATCCTACGTCACCGATACCCTCTATGCCGTGGTCCAGGAGTTCAAAGGGTCCGGCTGGGCTCCCTACCAGCAGGACTTCAGTTCACTCGTGCCCCGGCTGAGCCTCTCCTTTGCCCGGTACAATGCCCATCTGAAATTATCGAGAAGCGATGTCACCCAGGCAGTGGATCTCTGGTCCGACATGTATTACCGTGCAAAAAAGGTGGTGAGTACCCAGTACCATGTCTCGCAGCTCTACCGCCTCGATGATACGGCACGGAAGCTGTACCTTGACCTCGTGGATGCCTATGGACTCGAGATATCGATTCCCCTTGAGGAAGTCCGGAAGCAGATACCCTCATTCAGGAGCGAAGGGGACTTTGAAGAGGCGCTCGATACCCTCAACCGCTACGGACTCCTGACAAAGCCCAGGCATGACCGCATCAAGATTCTTGATAACCGATCGGTGAAAGCCTGATACCTCCGCTCTTCCCGGGGTTGCATGAATTTTACGTCATTTGCAAAGCGGTGGTCTGCGTCATTGCCAGGTCCGTCATTGGCGTGAACTTCTTGGCCGGGATCTCAATCCCCCGGTCGTCCTTGCAGCAGTATGGCAGGGGATATCCACTCCGAATATTCTTAGATCCTTTGGTCCTCGTTACGTCCCTTGTGTGGTAGGATTTCTACAGAGCCCTTTTTTCTTGATTTTAGACTTAATTGTGGGGTGGTTTAAAAAAATTACACTTTTAGGATTTTACGAGATCCATAATCATCAATTTTTCCAAGGGCTCCATCCTGATCACGAACGAGCTAGGGCAGGAGACTCCGCAGCCAGGCAGAGGATCTCGAACATGATAGTGGCCCCCGCCAGAGCGGTGATTCCAGCGAGATCGAAGGGCGGGGACACTTCCACCAAGTCTCCGCCGATGATGTTAAGGCCTCTTAATCCTCTTAGTGTCTGCAACGCCTCGAAGGTGCTCATGCCTCCGGCTGCCGGGGTCCCGGTACCAGGTGCGAAGGCCGGGTCCAGGCAGTCAATGTCGAACGAGATGTACACCGGCTCGTCTCCCATCATCTCCCTGATCTCCTGGGCTACCTTCTTCGACCCGAGTTCGTAGAACTCCTCTATATGCACGACGCGCATCTTGCTTTCGTAAGAGAACTGCCACAACAGTTCGAAACCTCCTCTGATTCCGATCTGGATGGCACGCTCGGGATCCACCAGACCGGACTCTACTGCATTGCGAAAGGGGCAAGCATGGTGCAGTCCGCTTCCGGCAAAAGGCTGGGCAGTATCGCAATGAGTATCGAAATGCACAAGGCCGATTTTTTTCTTTGGGGCAATGGCTTTGAGGATAGGGAATGTGATGGAGTGATCCCCTCCGGCGGTTATGGGAAGGACGCCTGCGGAGGATAGTGTACCATAGAAAGTCTCGATATCGTGCTGCGCCTCCTCCAGATTATAGGTAGTTTGGAAGGGTACGTCTCCTACATCGGCCACCCTTAATTCTGCAAAGGGGGTCATGCGCATGTGGTGGTTATAGACGCCCACTATCCTTGACTGGTTGCGAATCTCACGGGGACCGAGGCGAGTACCGGTCCGCATTGTTACCCCCATATCAAAGGGCACTCCTACCAGTGCAATATCCAGATCCTTTACCTCTTTCTGGGAAGGTATGCCAAAGAAGGTGGGTATTCCGGTGTAACTGGGGAGTAACATATCGGTACTGAATGTCTTCCATTTTTTCACGATCTCCTCATAATTTATCAATTTGGCCATGTTTGTACCTCCGGCTCTCCATTCAAGCATCGCAAATAACCCCTGACCTATGGCCTGACCACTAGTTCGGGGTTAACCGATCAATGCCATGGACAGTCTAAAATGAAGTACTCTGTTTATTATTCTTTCTCCCATCATCCATTCGGACCATCCTGATTCGCTTTACTGCAGAGTCGTCTCTTCAAGAAGCTCCTGAATAGGAAGAGATGGTAACCAGGATACTCACTCTCTTCTTATCCCTGTCTCACTTCGCCGGGCTCATCCTCAACCCTGTGAGGAACTGATAGGAAGGTTGTCAGTATCACGTGTTACCTTCGATGAGGCGAGGAGGAGTGTTCCTTCCCACCCTTCACCGATCCCGGGATCACCCGCCTCATCCCTCCTCCGTGGTTTCGACTATCCCCCTTGTAGCGGGGGATGACATGGATATGGAGATGCGTGACGGCCTGCCCTGCCACCTTCCCGATGTTGACCCCAATGTTATAGCCATCGGGATGGTAGCCGGAATCCAGGAACTGCTTTGCCCGGTCGACAACGTCCAGGATCGCGATCTTCTCATCCCTGGTGGCCTCGAAATAATCGGCGAAATGCCGTTTCGGGATGATCAGCAGGTGTCCCCTGCTCACCGGGTACCGATCAAACCGTGCATACACAAGGTCATGCTCGATGACCACCTCCTCTGCATCAACCCTGCAGAACGGACAGTTCACCTCCATTCCACCACCAATCTGTCACTCTTCTCAGAGGACCGCTATGCCCGCTCCGAGAAAATTGCGATGACCGGTTTTAACAGGTACTTATCCGATCCGGTACTGACCACCGATTTCTCCACGTTGAAATCAAGGGTGAGCATCCGGGTCTCATTCGGAACCAGCACGAATCCCCGGTTCAGTTTGAGCACCCCGCTCGGGACGGTAAGGGGGTAGTCGATATCATCGACGGTGATCGTCCCTGAATCGATCTTCAGGCGGATCTGGGTATAGGTGCCGGCATCCAGGGTCTTTTCGCCGAGAACTTTGCTCACGTTCACGAACTGCAGCAGGTCCACGGACTGGGTCTCGTTGATGACCGTAATCCAGCCTGCGGTATCCGTCTCGGCTGTCTCTGTTGCAGACACCTCCTCATCGCTCTGGGAGATCGTCTGGTTTGGTGCTGCCTTCTGGACACTCACTTCACTGATGTTCAGGAGCAGACGGGTGATCGTGCCATCATCATCCTTGACTTTCGGAGCATCCTTTACCGCAATGATCAGGGTTGCCTGCCCCGAAAGGACGGGTCCCGGCCCCGGGACCACCTGGCATTTTCCATCCATACAACGGCAATGGCCGGCACCACAGTCGAGAGGGCCCAGGCATGCAGCGGTACAGAGGACCGCACTGCAGTCCGGCTGGAACTGTTTATTGATGCAGCTTTCGGGATGGCAGCATTGGGCAGGGACACAGTCGGCATCACCTATGCATGACGAGGGATCCCCTGTTGTGGGAGGAACCGGGGTGAGCGTCGGGGTCACATTGGGAACTCCCGGAGAGGTGGTGCACCCGGAGAGCAGAACGATTCCCCCGACCAGGCACATCATGAGAACGAACAGGGAAGAGTGCTTCATGAATGAGAGGAGTGTGTAAAGGAAGATAAAAGCTCGTCAGGAAACATTTCTGGGGAGGGATGAGTACGTCTCCATGACTTTTTAAAAATTGATGATGTTCATGATTCGTGAACATTGTGTTCACGATTTGTGAATACTATGTTCAGGAGACGTGAAATGGTATGATGACTGATAAAAAAAGAGACCTCCCCCCGGGACCGTACTCTCTCTCATGACTGAGGAGAGCCGTCCCCTTCAGAAATCACGATATGCCTGTTTCCTGTCTTCGATCTCAAGTACCTGGATGATAAGAACCGTGTCATGGATTGACAGGATAACCCGGTAATGGGTACCAATGCGGAAGGTATAGACCGGATGGCCCGGGTTCGTTCCTTTCAGTTTCTTGATCTGGGAGTAGGGGTGGTCCGAAAGCCCATGCAGAGCTCGGATGATTCGTTGGGCAGTCGTCCGGTCGAGCTTATGCAAATCTTTTCGTGCCCGGGAAGTGTATTCGATCCGGTACCTCATTTTACACCGAACTCAGCCATGATCTCTGCTTCAGAGTGGAGCCGACGGTGCCTGATATCCTCGAGGGCTTCTTCAAGCCCTTTGATCGCTTCATCGTTCAGGGGATCCTGATCCACCGCTAGGGTCACCAGCCGCTCGATGACGTCATTGTACGATTCCCGGGGATGTTGTTTCAATGCCTGGAGTTTTTCTTTCAGATCTTCCCGAATGTAAATGGTGGATGCGGCTTGCATAGTATCACCTATAGGTATCTATTGATATCAATATGTCGATCGATGAGAAAGAGGGGTGAGGGACCGTTACCCAGGGTAATCCCGGTTTTGTTTATGGCTCGGAAACGATCTCTTCTTCAGGCTCCGACACTTCGTAATCGCGTTCCCATCCCTCGTTCTCGATCCTGATGTACTGGATAGCGACCGCATTAGAATTCGCATCGAGTTCGGGCAGTGCCTGATACTCGGAGACCCAGCAGCGGTATACCTTGTATGCGAGAGCAAGCTGACCGGCTTCATTGTATACCTCGATAATGAGATCTTTTCTGAAGTCCTTGAGCGAGACTTCAGCCCCGAGACCTGAGCCATAATTCCAGACTTTGTTTGCCCACCGTTCGAATTCGGTATCATGGGTTACCCCGCGTTCCAGAATGATGGCTTCATACCTGGTCCTGCCCGGAGACTTCCGGGATGTTGAAGGATCTCCTCCCTCCCGGTGCTCGATGACTTCAGTCGACCGCTTCAGAGCCCCGACCTTGGAGACACCGGCGACATACTTCCCGTCCCATTTGATTCGGAACTTGAAATTCTTGTACGGATCGAACCGGTGCACATTTAGCGAGAATTGTGCCATGTTTCTTCACCTTTCTGTTTTGAATTGTTCATTGCATCGAGAGAATCGCTTCAGGGAACGATCATGAAAATCCTTCGATGCCTGGATCCTCCGGAGTACCGGGGTGTGCCCTTGCAGCCATTGCCTCCTTTTTTTGCAGGTAATTCAGGTAGAGAGCTCTGCCGCGATGATCGATCCCGAAATCATCGACAGAGAGGACGTCCATCCCGATCGTGACCTTGGCCCGGATCGGATTGAGCGCTGGATCAAATGCTTCTTCGGTTATCAAAAGTTCTGTGATGCAAACCGGTACAATCCGGTTATTGTTCCATACAAACAGCGTAAGGACTTCTTCATGTGCATGAGGGGGTTCCTGATGCTGGAGAATTTCCTGCGAGTGCAGCTCGCTTGAGGCAGGAAAGATCAGGAGCTCCAGGGCTGAAAGCAGAGGGCTGATTCCCAACGCCCCTGCCGTTGTATTTCCCCTTTCCATGAGATCGGTTGCATCCAGCTCAATATCGAAATGAAACGATTCGACTGGCGGACCTTTCATCAGAAGAGGATGAGATAATTGATCCCGAGTAGTGGGATCACGTGCCTGGACGTGCAGAGTGTGGATGAGTGAATCAGGATTGTACTGAAGAGGAATAATGTGGAGTAACCTGCCAGTCTTGGGATCGACGACAACAAATCGTACTTTACTGATCCGGGGAGAGAGGGGAGATGATGTCATACACACTCGTCGACTTCTGCAATTTGATATGCAAATGAGGGATACGTTTCATGTGATTTAAAATGATCGAGGATTTCTTTCTCAATCCGTACCAGCCACTTCGTGTTTTCCCTGATTGCTTGGAAAGTTTATTCCGATCTGCAGGATATTCAAAACGTCAGTTTTCAGAGGATACTGCTTCACGTGAAAAGGAAAAAGACAGGAACTCCCGGACCCTTTTCCAGGCATACATACCATTCGGATCATGTTCACCCAGAGCGGACCGAGCAGAGTCCGTTTCCGGGTATTTCTCCTGGATCATTGATCACAAGGGAACGACCGGCGGGGACGCATGGCTGGGAACGTAATTCCCCCTGTCATTTTTTTAAAGCCCGGATACAATGCCGGGATTATCCGGACGGGTTGCTCCTTCCATCCGGATCCGGTCTACCCTGTGCATCCGTCTCGATGACCCCATCTTTCATGGAGATGATCCGGTCAAAGTACTGCTTGTGCCATTCCTCGTGGGAGACCATGACGATGGTCTGGTGGAGATCCCGGTTCAGCTTCCTGAACAGGTCGAGGATCACCTTCGAGTTCCGGGTGTCCAGGTTGGCACAGGGTTCATCGGCAAGGAGGAGGGCCGGCCGGTTCACGAGCGCCCGGGCGATCGCCACCCGCTGCTGCTCGCCGCCGGACAACTCGGAGGGGAGGTGATGGATCCGGTCGCCCAGTCCCACGACCCCGAGGATATCAGTGCAGACCAGCGTGCACTCCTGGGGGGTCATCCCCCTGGCCATCGAGGGGAGATAGACGTTCTCCTTGGCGGTCAGCTCGGGGACCAGGGCATAGTCCTGGAAGACGTACCCGAGCCGTCGCAGGCGAAACACCGTCCGGGCCCGTTCATCGAGGGCCCCCACATCGACGCCGTCGATCAGGAGGGATCCGCTGGTGGGACGGTCAAGAAGGCCGAGCAT
The DNA here is from genome assembly GCA_029567375.1 of Bacteroidota bacterium. Lineage (GTDB taxonomy): Bacteria > Bacteroidota > Bacteroidia > Bacteroidales > UBA932 > Cacconaster. The sequence goes on from JAKQLB010000283.1 coordinate 63,485, forward strand.
ATGCAGCAGGGTCGACTTCCCGCTCCCGCTCGGTCCCATCACCCCGACAAACTCGCCCCGCTGTATCTTCAGGGACACCCCGTCGAGTGCCCGGACCTGCACGGCACCAGAGCCGTAATATCGTGTGAGATCGGTTCCGATGATCATGTCAGCCCCTGATCGCGGTAAGGATATCCTCTCGTGTCGTGAGCCATGCCGGGATGTACCCGGCAATCAGCGAGACTGCCAGGAGACTCAGGGCTGACCGGACGATCAGCATCGCATCCACCACCGGGGCAACAGGACCGCCGGGAAACACGATCGGGTTTGCGGCAAGCAGCTGCAGGATCACCGCGAGAAACCCAAACCCGATAAGGGTCCCGATGGCAAAGATGAACAGGGCCTGGAAGAGGTACGACTGGATAATCACCGATCGGTCGATCCCGATCGCTTTCAGGATCCCGATCTGCTTCCTCCGGTACACCGTGTTGATGAAGATCACGATGAAGATGACCACGATGGCAATCACCAGGCTCACGACCGTCCCGATGAAGTTGATGATGTTGAAGGAGCCGATGATCTGGTTCAGGAAGTTGGCAGACTTCTCCTGCCAGGTCCAGATCTTCTCCTGCACCCCAAAGGCCATCAGGGTAGTTCGCATCTCATTCTCGTTTCCGGTCTCCACGGTCCGGACGAGCATCTGGTTTGCCTGGTTCTCAAGCCCGTACACCGACTCGTACTCGTTCTTCGTGATGAAGGCATTCGAGTCGACATCATAGGAATCGGAATTGATGATCCCCTTGATACGGTACTGCCGGGTCACCCCGTTGTTGTAGGTGACATCGACCACCTTCCCCACATCCACGCCGCCAAGGGAGGGGATCACATCAAGCCGCTCGTCGTAGTTTCCCGCCAGCCGGTAGCCGATCACGATCTGATCGGTATCGCCATCGGCAAGAAACTCCCCGCTGGCGACTTTGGTCGCGATCTTCAGCACCCTCCGGTCATCATCCGGGTTGATCGCATACAGGATCGGGGTGACCTCGTTTCCCTTGTAGACGATCGTCGTCCCGCTCAGATACCGGGGGGAGACCCCTGTCACGCCGGGAATCCGTTCAATCTTTCTCTGGAGTTCGTCAGCATGCTCGATATACACCTGGTTTTTCTTCGGTTCGATCACCAGGTTCCCGTAACTGTAATCGATCGTCTGCTGGTTGAACAGCACCGCCACCCCGGAAATGATGGAGGGGAGGAAGATCAGGTTCACAAATACCATCCCGATAATGAGGATCGTGAGGTACAGGGTACCTTTATTTCCCCGGACAATCGACCGCTTCGCAAGGAAGAAGGCGACCCTTGACTCCTCAAACATTGCCGGTTCCCGGTTTACGACGCATGATGAAATACCAGTACCCGATGATTCCGGCAACGATAAGGAGAACCGCCACCCCGATGACCAGAGCCGTGTTGTTGTTCCCGTACACGTTCAGGTGCAGATCCTCGCTCTCCTGGCCCGGTCCATAATCATCCTCGTACTGGATCACCAGGCTATACGGGATATCTCCGGACTGATCAGCCTGCAGGTTGAAAGGTGCCGGGGCATCGTTGCCGGGTTCAATCTTTCCGACAAATGCCTCCTTCGTGCCCGAGAGCGGGATGTCGATCTTCGCATTCACCGACCGTGCATCATCGGTGCCGGTGTTCTCGATCCTGATGATCAGGGTGAACTGGTCCCCCTTCTGGATCGTGGCCGGATCCGTGGTGATCTGGGAGATATCCACCTGGGCTTTGCCCCGGATATTCACCCCAAGCGTCTCGACCTGCTGCTGGAACGTCCCATCGGGTTCCTGGTATTCCATCAGGAGGGTGACCGGCCGGAGTCCGAGGGGGGCATTCCGGTCGGTGGAAAACACCATGGCGATCTCCTGGCGCTCCCCCTGGCCCAGCCGGTCGATATGGAAGGTGCCAGGAGTCGTTGAAGTGATGGAGGGCGTGGAGGAGTTCACTGAAATTTTCAGGTTGCTTGCTGACACCTGGCCGGTATTCTGGAGGAGGATCGTCGCATTGAAGTCATTGCCGGGGGTGACGCTGGCAGGCAGCTCTTTCTCGATGCTGATCTGGGGTCGCTTCTGGATCGCCACCTCGCTGTTCACGTTCACCGGGATCGGATATTTCAGGCTCCGGGCATCCGAGACCCGGATCCATATCTCGGGAAAGTAGATCCCGCTCTCTGCCGGCGCCTTGATGAGGAAGGAGAGGGGGATCGACTGCCCCGGACCGATATCGCCAACCCGGTAATACCCCTCGCTGAGCACCTGGATCCCGTTTCCCACCATCGTGACGCTGTCAATCGGGGCATTGATGTCAATATTCGTGGTGGTCTCGGTCGTATCAGAGAGATAGGACTGGGTGAGGGTTGCCTTGTCCGCAGTATTCCTGACCGTCACGCTGATGATTCCCTGCTCGCCGGGCAGGAGGACCGCAGGAGTGACCTCAAAATCCGTGATGATAACTGAGGGAACGCTGGCTGCTGCCGGCATTGCCGCGACGAGAAGGAGCAGTGCCAGGCATGCAATGACACGCAGGTTCGCATCCGGGGGTGATCTCATGAATGAGTCTCTGCCAGAGCTGGTCAATAATACTATGCAAAGGACATACTCTGAAGGTGAACGCGGACCATGCAGCAAGAACCGCATGCACACCCTTCACGGCAAGGAAGGAGAATCCCCAAGAGCGGCATGTGTCGCTTCGGTCAGCAGGTATCTCGCTTTTGAAAGGGACCGGGTTGATCTTTCGACTGAGGGGAGGACCGCCTCCCGCTTCCCATCGGCAAAACGGTGTTCAAGCGGGGTCATGGCTTTCACCCGCGATAGAGATGGAGTGCTTGATCATATTTGCATAAAAGGGCTTAAGAAGCGGAGAACAAAGGATGAAATTCACCCCAGAAAAAGAGGGTGAGAAATGTCCCATGTATCCAGGCGGAGGCAGAGTGGATCCTGCCAACAAAAGCATTATTCCTGCGTGATGACTTTAGTACCCTTAACACCATACGTGAAAGGAATGCGAATGCTTGTTAAATTTGAAATATATTCGGATGGCACCTTTTGGTGTAGTCGCGGCATCGGGGTCGACATATTCACCCAGGGGAAGACGCTCGATGAGCTGATGGGCAATATCCGTGAAGCGGTCGAGCTCCATTTCGAAGAAGAACTGGCGAAAGGAGTGTCGATCCGAATACTCACGATTTCGGAGTGCGAGGTCGGTCCCGTTGCCCGGGCTACCGGTTGTTAGTGGCAGAGATCTGATAAAGGTCCTTTCCCGTTTGGGCTATCAGGTCGTTCGCCAACGTGGCAGCCACGCACGACTAAAATGTACCACATCGTCAGGGGAACATGCTATCACCATTCCCCTCCACGAAGAAATTGCCCCGGGTACATGACAGGACATCCTCTCAAAAGTTGCTCTCTGGAAGGGGATTTTTAAAAGAAGATCTTATCCGAAGGCTCTAAATAACCATGACACCGGTTTTATTTCATCATCACGGGTAAATGATGAACTATCAGAGGAATCATTCAATTTTTAAAATCTGAATCGGAAAAAGGGATTTTCATGTACACCGCCATGAGCCCGAATTTCGGGATGTGTCCCCTCCATTTCCTGCGCGACGGAAGATTTCGTTCATCTCTCCGGTGAATCTTACTCACTCCAATAAATAAAAACATCCTTTACCGTTTCATTTCCAGAATGACGCTTTCCACGCCGTTATTTTATATACATCCCAGTTCTCGGTTGAAATAATTTTTAGAGAACCGAACGAAACATTCGTTCCACTCATCCAATCAAAAAATTTAAAAAGCGACCTTTGCCTCCTCTTCTCTGTATGTGACCGGAAAAACTCTATTCATCGTCCGTTCGGTCACATACAGGAAATTTGGATGAAACCGAACATGATCAAACTACCACGAAGTCGTGTGGAACTGCCGATCCGGAGCTACCACGAAAACAACGACAAACCGGACTTTTTTGATG
>JAKQLB010000284.1 GCA_029567375.1 Bacteroidota bacterium
AAGGATATAAGCTTATCCCCAAGTTGATAAACGGAACCAGATTTGTTGATGGTGAGATACAAGAAGAGATACAGGTGGCATAGAAATGGAGAAAAGAGGATACGGCCAAAAAATCTTAAACACAACTATTGACAATAACTCAAACATGAGCTCACATATGTTCTAATGGAAAATCTGGGTTAAACTATTGATGGGGAAATGTCTCACTTATATTGGTACAGAGGGCCGCCGCTATAAAACTGTTCGGTCGCGCGTTACTTATGAAGAAGACCGCGAAATTTGGATACCAACTGACCCCGGCGGAAGAGCCGGAGAGCCCCAAACAAAAAGGCGTCCACAGCAAGAACGCCTGTTTTGCATTTAATCGGTGGCAGGATTTTCGGTTATTTTGAGCGAGATGCCGCTAAATACGCAGAACCAGCCTTCCAGATCGCGCCTTTCTTCCCCGAAGATGTTGGCGGTTTCTGAGAACGCGGTGTTAGGCGGCTTCTCATTCAAACAATTCCTTCTTCCTGGCGGATTACTACTTCTATCTCGAATTTGTCGAAGGTAAGGTTGCCAATACGTTCGCGAAAGAGACTCCCCAACTTTGTCAGGTCACGATCAATGCCGCTACCTGGTTTAAGAAGGGCAACATGTGGCTGGAAATGACGCGCTCCAAAAGCGTTTGTGCGGATGGTGCTTGGCCTCCTGCTCCCTAGAACGGCCCGCGTTTCGCATCGGAGTAATCGTTGGCGGTAATTAAGGATGGCTGGCATCGCGCTGCTTTGCTTGTGGACACGGATACCAACTTTGCACTTGGATGGTACCAACTCCGGCCTCGGATTCTCACCACCAGGTGCCATAACCATGAAGCGTGTTTCGGTCGCTGGTAATACCACCTGTGCAGCCTCAACTTTAGCAACTACATCTGGCATAAGGCGACGCGCGTAGTAGATAGTCATATGGAAGTTAGACACAACTCTATGAGCTTTAATCTCGCACTCATTGATAAAGAATTCCCGAATGCGGACGCTATCTCTCTCTGACAGAATAAGCTGAGCCCATACTTCGTTCTTTGGTCTGGCAATCATCTTTATTAATTCTCTTTAGAGCCGCCCAACATAGAATTAAGCGGCACGGCGCTAGCCGTGTCCGCTTGAATGATTTGTTAGCTTTTTTCGTCTGCTAATTTCAAAGCATAACGGTAAAGCGGATCACCTATTCTGAAACCAGCAATCTGTCTTAGCGAATCAAGATAAGGACTTATAACCTTTATAAAATTCTTATTCTTAGCTTCCAACAACACGCCAATAACACCGAGTGGTTTTAAATTTGCTCGCCTTGCTATATTTCTTCCTTCTTTTTCATCAAGAAGGATCGAATCAGCTTCAAGTTCCGATGCAAGTACAATACTTTCAGATTCTCCTCTATCAAGGTCAGACATTAACGTACTGACCCATGGCTGATTTCTGACGGTATGGCGATGAATCCAATCTGATTCAGCAGTCTCTTTGCTTCCGGACCATACCTTTCCAAAAGCATTTAGTTCATCCCATACTCCGCCTGAAATATGTATTTCAGAATACAACTTGCGCAACAAATCAACTGTCCGATGGCTGCTAAATTGGTCAGAGGAGATGTATTGCTGACAACCTTCATAATCATCCTAATTTACGCAATGTTGACATATCTTCATCAAGGTCGGGAATATTATAATGAGGTGAGATTCTCCGGAAAGACAGTAATTGACGAAATTCCCACAAAGACATATTCGCCAGTTCGCGAGCCTTTCCAATTGAAAGACGCCCCTGAGCATACAGACTTACCGCAATCTCTGTTTTCAAATCATTTATTGTAAGGCGTGCTGAATCTAATATTTCCTGTGGAATTTTCAATACATTTTGCCTGATCATAATATGCCACCTCTCTTTTGTCTTATTTAACCAATATCAGTGAAAGCAATCTTACAAGTTGCTTGTATTCTCATCATTTGAAATAACAGCATATTAATGAAGTCCGCTCCACTATCGATCTCTATAGCGTATTGATTGCTCCATTGACATTACTTCTATCTTTATGATTTCTTCTTCTTATATTTTTCATTAAAAGCTAACAGAAAGCTCACCGAGACGCGCATAGCGCGGATTCGGTGCAGCGGCTTGTTATCCGTTTTTCTTTTCGATATATTGAACCCCTTCTATAGCCTTGAAGTCGGAATCCTGAGTCCATATAGTTGCTCCATATATACGTGCTGTTGCTAATATGATGCTGTCTGCCATAGGCAGTCGATGGTCAATACTAATTTTTGCCGCCACAATAGAAATGTTTGAGATAAGGTCTACCACGCGACCCTGTTGCATAAGGGCTATCGCTTGAAGGGCATCGGATTCGTTGCGCTGACGGCAAACCACTTTGAAGACTTCATAAATCGTGATTGTAGGAACAATAAGGTCTGCTGCTTCCCGAAGAGGTGTGGCAAAAAAAGCAGAATTGGAACCGTCGGAAAAGTATTCAAGCCAGCCGGAGGAATCAACTATATTCATAATCTATCAGGGTCTCTTTCGATGGTTGTATCAATTCCTTTTAGAAACCCTTTCATCTCCGAGATATTTCTTAAGGGAATCATTTCAATCCTGTTGCCATAGACAACCATTTGAATCTTTTGCCCTGGCAACAACTTTAAGGCATCTCTAAGCTTCTTGGGAATCACAATCTGGTACTTTGGGGAAATCTTAACTGCTTCCATACTTTATCTCCATCGATACTTGTTTTGTAAAATTATAGTCAGTATCATATGATATTACAAGTTTTATTTCTATTTTAGGATAACAAAAAGCTGAGCGAGAGGCGGGCGCCTTTTCCCGCCGATTGGCTCCAGCGCCGGGTTATGTGTTGATTTTGGAAACATTCTCGCCGATTTCATGAATCACGGCTTTCAGGACTTGAAGACAGATTTTTGCCGTATGTTCCCTGGGGCTGAAACCCGAACTCATTTGCTCAAACGGATGAATGTAGTTCCTGAAATCTCGCAGCGAGTGGCTAAATTTGTGGGTGTCGTACTGGATAAGTCTCAGATCTCTCGCCACGTCGATGAATGCACTTAGAGGCCAATCTTGGAACGACTTCACTTTCCCACTTGAGTCCTTCGGTGACGATTTCGACAAATTGAATTGCTTCGGGTGTTTCACGGCCAAACCCAGAAGGAGACCTTCAAGCGTACTGCCAGCCAGCAAGATAACTGACAAATATGCACTAGCCGGAAAGCATCGTTCAATTTCTTTTATCCTTTGTTCCAGGATGTCAGAAACGACTCCTTCTAGCCCAATCTTCTCAATGGAAATATCTGCGAATTCTCTTTTCAAGAATTCATCTTCATTATCTGATGCCTGTGGTGGGTCATCAATCTCGATCTTTTCCAACTTGGTAAAGCCAATTTCGGCACCACTTCGAGTTACCCTCCATTTGTCAAAAGCAAGGTACTTATTGAACTCGGCAATATGTTTGTCCAACTCGCTGATTCGGTCAATAAAGTTAGCCGGGGACAGAACGCTCCGAATACATCTGTCAAGCTCCGGAGAACCGTTGATGATCTTCAACTTCTCGTCGGTAAACATCCAACGGGATGGAAAGCCTTGCCCATAGGAATCATTGAACCCGAGCGCATTAAAGAACTGCACAAGTTGTGGCCCTGACCGATACCCTGTTTCCTCGTTTATCAGCAGCCTCAGCTTCTCAAGCGTTTTTGGTGTGAGAATCACGGGCATCCTTTCAGTTCATCTTGCACATAACGCCCGGCATCACCCGCCCGAAGGGTCGGGTGCATGCCGTTGTTAGGCGAAGGCTTCTGAATCAATGGGAAATCTCCCTTTCGTAATGTAAGTCAAGGCTCGTTCTGTAAGCAGCTCAATCTGGCTTTCCGCGAAGCCTACGTACTCGCAAATATGGTTCATCGCTGGGAACCACCGTTTTGTGAGCAAATCATTTATCCTTTCCGGGAAAATTCTCGACCGCGCCTCCTCGGTGAGGAAGGGGGGCAAGAAACACCAGAGGAGACATTGGAGCCCAAGGTGACGTTTTGATAAAAAATAGAGCCAAAACGGGAACTGTTCGTCTAGCTGATACAAGACCTTTGCACGGTAAATTATCCTTAAATGTCTTGTAACTATATGATAAATATGGTATATTGGTGAATATTAAACCCTCAGGAGACCTCCCCATGACAGATAAATTCACCACAAAAGGTTTTGCCGATTACTTTATAGAACAAAGAGGATATACAGACACATTTTTAGAAAAGATCGATATGCTCATTAACTGGAAG
>JAKQLB010000319.1 GCA_029567375.1 Bacteroidota bacterium
GTTTCCATCAATAATCTACCATATAATGTCGATTCAGGTATTATTCGCGCAAGAATTCTCATTATTAATCCCTGATCATCTCCAATTATGTCAGCTCTGTTCTCGCCGGTCTCTGAGTGCGCAGCCTACCCGCAGGGTACCGAACTCTACTTGTTCTCGCCGGTCTCTGACCGAGAGAGTGGGTTTGACCGTAGGTCTCCCTGCTTACAAGCACTTGTGATCCTCAATGGTCATATTTTTTTGAGACCTAAAGGTCAACTGCCTTTCACGGTCAGGAGACCATGAAAGAACTAAGAATTATCTGTTCTCGCCGGTCTCTGAGTGCGCAGCCTACCCGCAAGGTACCCTGCAAGAACAGAGCTGCACGCATTGTTAGCTACCTTTCTGGTTTAGCAATTAACATATCTAATTGGATTCTGCCCTCCAACGTATTTTTCAACATTACCGCCGACATATTTTTGTAAATCTTCGGCAACAACACCATCAAATCGCCATCGGTCCTGTGTTCCCGCATCTTGACTTCGTGCTTTGATAGGAAACCACCTTTGAATCTCGTAAACCTGCCTAACCGTGCCATTGTACACACAGAAGGCATATTTTGCTTTGTTTCTTCGCTCACCGACGACCCAATTGCCGCGAGTGATTTCGTAAATTTCATCATCGGTCATATTACGACGAAACAAACGATTAACTGTAACCAAAATCGCAGGCTCGGCAATTTCAATTTCAGGAGCAAGATATTTGGTGACTATGTCTGTAATACTCATCAGACCGCGACTATCTGAACCGTGACCAGCCACGATATTCGTTAATTTTCGAAGACCGATGTAATCTATCAAAGCTGCTTCAACTTCAAAAGCTTCTTTCTCAGTAAGACCATGCCGAATAATGGAGTACTTGATCTGCAAGCCTTTAGATTGAATCGAACGGATCCTTTCGAGCTTGTCACTTTCCAGCGGTGAAGCTATCGCGCTGGTGATATGAGCAAAAATTCTGTTTCCTTTGCCTTTGCCCACATAAAAGACTTTGTCGGTTCTGGGATCAATCAACAAGTAAACATAATAACCGAGTTTCTCTATTACGGATCTAGGAAATTCATTAATGGGTATCATGCAAGAACACACGTATTATAGCATTTTTGAGCGTTAAAACAAAAAGCGCCCCCAATAAATGGGGGCACCTGCATTTCTTTTCCAACTTACTTCATCACCGGGCGGAATTTATAGCCATACACGATGATCCCGCGTTCGTCCCCATCATTGCGGATCTTGCGCGTTACCATTTCCACCGGCATGCCGATGTGCACGGGCTCTTCGCCTAAGTCGGTTAGCTGCGCGGTGACCATAGGTCCTTCCTGCAGCTTCACCAGAGCAATGGTATACGGGGCTTGCTCTTCAAAGCCAGCCGGGGCGCTCGCCATGTGGGTAAAGGAATACACTTCGCCTTGACCACTAAAGGTAAAAGGGGTCTTAGCCTCTCCGCCGCACTCCGGGCAGATATCCCTCGGCGGGAAAATTTTTGCTGAGCAATGCGGGCAGGTTTCCCCCACCAGCGCATAGCGTTGTTTTTTCAATCTCCAATAACGTGGAACTTCCATCGTAAAACTCCTTCAGGTTCATAACGTAGCTGGAGTTTAGCGAGCAGAGACTCTCAAAAGCTATCAGATCTTGGGGGAAA
>JAKQLB010000332.1 GCA_029567375.1 Bacteroidota bacterium
AAAAAACGCAGCGGAAATAGTAGAGATACGTCGATCAAGGTGCAGGGAAGTCTATGATCTTGGCGTAGAGGATGAGCCGCATTTATTTGCGCTTGCATCTGGAATATTGACGCACAACTCTAAGCCTAACCCGATGCCTGAAAGCGTCAAGGACAGATGTACAAAAGCGCATGAGTATATCTTTTTGCTGAGTAAGTCGGCAAGGTATTACTACGATAACGAGGCGGTGAAGGAAGAAAGTACCCAAAATGGCAAGCCACATCCAACAGGACAAAAAGTGTCACCTGACAGAAATGATACAGATATTGCAGGAAAAACTCTTGGAGATGGGATAACTCGCAACAAGCGTGACGTCTGGACTGTGACGACCAAACCCTACAAGGGAGCGCATTATGCCACGTTCCCGCCTGACCTGATAACGCCTTGTATATTAGCAGGTGCGCCTGAATGTGGCATCGTCTTTGACCCATTCTGCGGAAGTGGAACGACTGTTGCCACAGCGATACAGTTAGGCAGGCGTGGGGTGGGATTAGATTTGTCTATGAAATATTTACAAGAGAACGCAAAAGAAAGGATAAACAAAGCAAAGATGCCCTTGTTTGAATGGGCGGAGAGTAATTTATGAACACATTATACAACGGAGACATGTTACAAGTATTAAAAACATTAGACGAAAACAGTATCGACACCTGTATCACCGATCCTCCCTATCATTTAACTTCAATCGTAAAAAGATTCGGCAAAGAAAACTCTGCACCAGCGAAATACGGTACAGATGGTGTGTTCTCAAGAGCATCACAAGGTTTTTTGGGCCAAATTTGGGATGGTGGTGATATTGCATTTCAACCAGAAACATGGGCAGCAGTATATCGTGTGCTGAAACCAGGTGCGTATCTTTTAGCTTTTGGGGGCACTCGCACTTTTCACAGAATGGTATGTGCCGTTGAAGATGCGGGCTTTATTCCCGTGGATACAATTGTGTGGGCACACGGCCAAGGATTCCCGAAAGCCTTGAATCTGTCAAAAGCCATAGACCGACATTTAGGTGCAGAGAGAGAGGTAAGCGGAGAGTATGGAAGTTGCGGTTACAAGTCATCTGGCGGAAGTGAGCAAATGGGGGTTGAATCTGGCTACAAAGGCTCTGCATTTACTGGTGTCGCAAAAGATATTCCCGTTACGCCAGAGGCAACGCTATGGAATGGCTGGAGAAGTGCTTTAAAGCCCGCCATTGAGTTAATTACGTTAGCAATGAAGCCATTGGATGGCACATATGCTGAAAACGCTTTAAAATGGGGTGTATCGGGTTTCAACATTGAAGAGGCAAGAATACCAGCAGAGCCTGTTCCGATTAACAAGTTAGAGCAGTGGTCTGGATTTGGACAGAAGGTAAGACCAGACTACGAACAAGAGGAAAACTCGAATGGTCGTTATCCTTCAAATCTGATAGTTGACAAAAGCGAAGAGGTAAGAGCATTGTTTCCAGATAGCAAAAGCACAGGCGGAAGGATAGGCAAAAAAGATGTCAGCAATGTCAATATTGTTCCAGCGGGAAACTATTGCGCTGGCGACCCTGGGTTTGGTGATGACGGTAGTGCCGCACGATTTTTTTATGTATCAAAACCTTCAAAGGCAGAAAAAAATATAGGTCTTGATGATATGCCCAACACAGAGCGCATTAATTATGATGGTTTTCATAGCGAACAAGGGCTTATCAATAATAATCGTAATCCAGAAAACAGACTTCCCATGAAAAACGGTCATCCAACCGTAAAAGCTATTGAACTTATGCGCCATCTTGTAACACTCACAAAGACTCCAACAGGTGGTACTGTGCTTGACCCGTTTATGGGGAGTGGAACAACAGGATGTGCGTGTGTATTAGAGGATAGAGATTTTATTGGAATTGAAATGAGTGAGGAATATTTTGAAATCGCAAAGAAACGCATTGAATATTATGAGAAACAACCAAGGCAGATGAAATTGATATGAGAATAGAAAAGTTGAATGACGATATAACTTTATATTGTGGCGATTGCCTCGAAGTTATGCGCGGCATGGCTGACAAGAGCGTGGACACTTGCATCACCGACCCGCCTTACGGTTTGGGTTTTATGGGTAAGAAGTGGGATTCAAGCGGCATTGCGTTCCAGCCTGAAACTTGGCAAGCCGTATTCAGGGTGCTGAAGCCCGGCGCGATTCTGCTTGCGTTCGGCGGCACTCGCACTTATCACCGGATGGTGTGCGCTATTGAGGACGCTGGCTTTGAAATCCGCGACACTATCGCTTGGGTATACGGAAGCGGATTCCCGAAAAGTTACGATATCAGCAAGGGGATTGATAAACAGGCTGGGGCGACTGGTGAGGTTATCGGCAAAGAGATGGTTGACATTGGTATGCAATCTGGGAATATGCACGCTGGTAGAAAAAGCGTTATTGTCGAGCGCGACATCACCGCACCCTCCACCCCCG
>JAKQLB010000345.1 GCA_029567375.1 Bacteroidota bacterium
ATTTAGTGATCAGTCGCTGCATTATTCAAGAGATAAGTATGAAAGAAAGACTCTGGAACAGCAATTATATTAAAGTGTGGAGTGCGAATTTTTTGCTCTACTTCTCCTTTATGTTGCTTACCCCACTCTTCCCCATCTATCTTAGTGACACTTTCGCAGCCGACAAACAGATGATAGGTCTGGTACTCTCGGGATATACCATCACTGCTCTGCTCGTAAGACCTTTCAGCGGCTACATAGTAGATAGTTTTCCCAGAAAATCGGTACTGGTAATTTGCTTCGCACTGGTATTTATCATATTTATCGGATATCCCCTGAGCGGTTCGTTGCTGCTCTTCGCAATGGTCAGAACCTTACACGGAGCCCCATTTGGTGCAGCTACCGTATCCAACAGCACTGTGGCCATAGATGTTCTACCGGCCTCCAGAAGGGCAGAGGGCATAGGCTACTACGGGTTGAGCAACAATTTGGCCAGCGCCATAAGCCCAACAGTAGCCGTGCTCATTTACGGAGCATCACGGAGCTACAACACTCTCTTCGCCTGTGCAATCGGGATCTCGGTTCTTGCGTTGCTCTGCACCATGTCAGTACGTCTCAAAGAACGCGAGAAAATAGTAAGGCCGCCTATTTCACTCGACCGCTTTCTACTCATCAAAGGCTGGAAACTGGGCCTCTGCATGGCCTGTTATAGCTTTGCATACGGTGTGCTCTCCACCTATATTGCCATTTACGGCAAGGAAGAGCTCGGCATTACGAGCGGTACAGGCCTCTTCTTCATTTTACTTTCAGTGGGACTCATCATATCGCGAATTGCCGGCGGACGGGCTCTCAGAGATGGAAAAATAATGCAAAACGCCTCCACAGGTGTCTTGATTTCACTCACCGGATATCTGCTCTTCACTCTCGTACACAAGGAATGGAGTTACTACGGGGCTGCATTGATAATAGGCTTGGGTAACGGAAGAATGTTCCCGGCCTTCCAGACCATGTTTCTCAATCTTACTACCAATGACCGCAGAGGTACCGCCAACTCTACTCTTTATGTCTCCTGGGACCTCGGTATTGGAATAGGAATACTGATCGGAGGGGTTGTCGCCGAACACTTAGGATACAATGCTGCATTTGTAGTGATGAGCGCAGTCAACGCCCTGGGAGTTTTATTCTACTTCGTCAGCGCAAAAGGACACTTTGCGAAATGGAGACTAAGATAGAATTACACTAACGGTGCAACAGCTCTGTCAAGTATTCCGCTTAGATAGGCAATCGCCATACCGTAATTTGTTACCGGAATCCCATCACGCATTACTCTGGCCAGACGGCGGCGCAGTTGCGTTGTAGTGACCATACAGCCTCCACACTGGATGGCAAGACGGTAGTTCCTCCCCTCTCCCGTAACTATCGGATCCAACCCGGAAATGAAATCGAAATCAATCTTTTTCCCGCTCACCTTACGTATCAGAGCCGGAATCTTCACTCTTCCGATATCATCACAAGAAGCGTGGTGGGTACAGGACTCCAACATAAGTATTCTATCGCCATCCTTAAGATCTCCAAGCACCTGAACACCATCCAAAAGTGCTTGAAAGGGGCCTTTACTGCGGGAGAGCAACACACTGAATGAGGTTAGAGGGACCTCCTTCGGCACAATAGCAGCTACCTGGGCAAAAAATTGACTGTCGGTTACCACCAAATCGGGCAACAATCCGGTGGACAGATGTTTTTCGAGAGCCGGTGGCTGGAGTACGGTTGCCACGGCACCTGCATCGAGCACCTCCCTTATGGCTGTCACCTGGGGAAGAATAAGCCTTCCATGGGGTGCTCCGGCGTCTATGGGACAGACCAGCAATATATTGTCCGACTCTGATACAAGGCCCTCAAGCATAGGTCTCTCTACATCATCCAGAGTTGCAAGTACCTGTTCTATCTCTGCGACAAGTTCTGAACGGTACTCCTCTGCAACTTCCTGGTCACTCTGCTCACAGGAGTACTCCACCACATAACCGTACTCAGCCGAGAGATCTACCAAAAGTTCGGGATCCAGCGGTGAGACATCGCTTTTGTTGTACACCAGAATAAAGGGTATTTCCAATTCCTTCAGGGTCTCTGCCAGCTCACGCTCCAAGGAGGTGAAAGAGTTGTTTGTGAAGAGTATTAGCGCCAAGTCGGCCATATCCATTGCTTCGAGGCTCTTTGCCACTCTCCTTTCTCCAAGGGCTCCCGTGTCGTCAAGTCCTGCCGTATCTATGATATTGGAAATGCCAATGCCCGGGAGTTCAACCCTTTTGCGTACCGGGTCGGTGGTTGTGCCCGGAATATCGGAAACAATGGCTGTTTGCTGACCCGTAAGGGAGTTTATTAGCGAACTCTTGCCCGTATTCCTCCTTCCGAAAATAACTATTGTGCGGATACTCATTTGTTCTCTTTTTTGTTTTGATTACAAATTTAATAATAAAATGAGTATTTTTGCGAACTAAACAGCCAAACGCAACTATTATGGTATTTACCTCAGAAAATATTCTGCTCATCGGGTCCATCATTCTGTTTATAAGCATTTTTATCAGCAGTCGTGTCAGTGCCAGAATAGGAATTCCAATGCTGTTGCTTTTTCTTATTTTGGGAATGGTTTTCGGCAGTGACGGTATCGGCATACATTTTTCCAATGTCAAAAATGCTCAGTTCATAGGAATGTTCGCGTTGAGCGTAATTCTCTTTTCCGGTGGTCTGGATACACGATTTACGGAGATAAAGCCTGTCATGTGGCAAGGTATTACGCTTTCCACAATCGGAGTAATGTTGATGGCATTGATTACAGGGGTATTCATTTGGCTGCTTACACGCAATGGTGCATTCTCCTTCACCGGATCATTGGCACTCTGTCTGTTGCTTGCCTCCACCATGTCCTCTACCGACTCTGCCTCTGTGTTCAATCTCCTGAGAACCCAGAAAGTAGGGCTCAAACACAATTTAAAGCCTTTACTCGAATTTGAGAGCGGTAGCAACGATCCAATGGCCTATATGCTTACCGTAGCGCTTATACAGTACTGCAAGTTCGGAGAATTAAGCACATGGAACATAGTGCTCAACTTCATACTGCAGTTTGTTTTAGGTCTGTTAATGGGTTTCCTTATTGGTAAGGGTGCAATTTGGGTTATAAACAGAATTAGGCTCAACAATGTGGCCCTCTACCCCGTCATAATGCTCAGTATAGTATTCTTTACCTTCTCCATCACTGAGTTGGTAAAAGGCAACGGTTATCTCGCGGTCTATGTCGCCGGCATTATAATGGGTAACACTCCGTTTGTGAGGAAGAGGGAGTGCATGAGGTTTATGGATGGCATCACCTGGCTCTGTCAAGCTGTGGTTTTCCTCACCCTTGGACTGCTGGTGGAGCCTCACGAATTGATCAAAGTAGCGCTTCCCGCCACCTTGATTGCCCTCTTCATGATATTCTTTGCCCGCCCCTTAATGGTGATGATAACTCTTCTGCCCTTCAAAACGCCGGCATTCAAACCAAAGGTATTTGCCTCCTGGGTAGGGCTTAGAGGTGCAGTACCCATCATTTTCGCCACCTACCCTGTAGTGGCCGGGGTGGAAGGATCCGATGTCATCTTCAATATTGTCTTTTTTATCACCATACTCTCGTTGTTGATTCAGGGTACGACTATTACCTGGGTTGCTAAATTGTTAGGCGTGGCAACTGAACTTCCGAAGGAAGGCAATATTTTCGGAGTCGAGCTCCCTGAAGAAATTGACTCCAAATTATGGGATATAAAAGTATCGGAGGAGCACCTTGCAGGTGGTAACCAGCTTAAGGATATGAACATTCCTCAAGGGGTGCTGGTAATAATGATCAAACGTGATGACGCATATCTGGTACCAAACGGCACTCTGGAAATCCTCCCCGGCGACCATCTGCTGCTTATATCGCAGAGCGATGCCGAACAGGAGCATGCTTTACAACCTTAACGTCTGATAAAGTTAATGTTAAGCCGTAAAGAAATAATAGAGCTACTCATCAGCAAGGAGCCCGAGGTCATCGGCAACCTTTACAAAAGGGCTGCCGATCTCAAATTGAGGACTATAGGCCCCAAAGTCCACCTTAGGGGTCTTATAGAAATATCCAATATATGCAGCAAAAACTGCCTCTATTGTGGTATCCGCAAAGGCAACACTCTATGCGAGAGATACACCCTCACTGACGATGAAATCCTGTTGTGTGCCGAACATGCATACTCTGCAGAATTCGGGTCAGTCGTGATACAGGGTGGTGAGCGTACGGGAAAGAAATTCACTGAAAGAATCACCTCCTTGCTTCAACGCATCAAACTCATCGGAAATGGAGCTCTGGGTATAACCCTCTCCCTTGGGGAGCAGAGCACGGAAGTATACAAGGAATGGTTTGATGCGGGTGCCCACAGATATCTGCTCCGTATAGAGACTTCTGACCCCGACCTCTTCCGCAAAATTCATCCTAATGATAGAAACCACTCCTACGATAGGCGCATCAGAGCCCTTATGGACCTCAAATCCATAGGTTATCAAGCCGGAAGCGGCGTGATGATTGGACTCCCATGGCAAAATGCCGAACATCTGGCTTCCGATCTGCTATTCTTAAAAGAAATGGACTTCCCGATGATTGGAATGGGACCCTATGTACCGCACGATGACACTCCATTAACTCAGATGGCAGCTACTGATCCCACGGCATCATTCCCTTCCGTAGCCGATCGGCTGGAACTCTCACTAAAAATGATATCTCTGCTCAGAATCCTCGTGCCGGATATTAACATAGCAGCCTCGACTGCTCTGGAAGCCCTCCATCCAAAAGGACGTATCATGGCCCTCCGTTCGGGAGCCAATATCGTAATGCCCAATATTACACCATCAGACTACCGCAAATACTACAATCTCTACGACCGCAAGGCCCTCCTGCTGGAGGATCTGGACCTTGGGGAGGTAGAGATCGGATTTGGGGAGTGGGGAGATTCCCTACACTTTAATAAAGTTTGAGTTTACCGTCAACAAAGGTTGCCGTGATTTCGGAATCCTTACTCAGGGTTCCGTCCAGCAGAAGTGTTGCCAGATAATCTATCAACTCCTTCTGAAGCACCCTTTTGACCGGTCTTGCTCCGTAAGCGGGGTCATATCCCTTTACGCTCATATAGTCATAAAACTCTTCGGTAAAGGAGATTTTGATGTCCATTGATGCGAGTCTTTCCTGCAACTTTTCAGCTTGCAGTTTGACAATACTGCGAATGTGCTGAGGCGAAAGTTCGTGAAATACGATAATCTCATCTATCCTGTTGAGAAATTCCGGTCTGAAAGACTCCTTGACCAAGTCAGGATTTATATTGGATGTCATTATCAGGATGGTATTCTTGAAGTCAACAGTATGGCCTTTGTTGTCTGTCAGACGACCGTCATCCAGCAACTGTAACAGCAGATTGAAGACATCCGGATGAGCTTTCTCTATCTCGTCCAATAATATAACCGAGTAAGGTTTGCGACGTACTGCTTCTGTCAACTGGCCACCCTCCTCATACCCCACATATCCCGGAGGAGCACCTATCAGACGTGATACGGTATGACGCTCCTGATATTCGCTCATATCTATCCTGGTAATCATATTCTCATCATCGAAGAGATATTCTGCCAGAGCTTTGGCCAATTCCGTTTTTCCTACTCCCGTACTTCCGAGGAACATAAATGAACCTATCGGCCGTTTTTCGTTCTGCAGTCCGGCTCTGCTGCGGCGCACGGCATTTGAGACTGCCGCAATGGCTTCGTCCTGCCCTATCACGCGCTGATGAAGCACATCCTCCATATTCAAGAGTTTATCCTTTTCACTTTGGAGCATCTTCTGTACGGGGATACCTGTCCACTTGGCCACTACTTCAGCAATATTTTCGCTGGTCACCGCCTCGTTAAGAATGGGATCGGCATTATTCGCCTTTTCAGCCATCAGTTTTTCAATTTGCGCCTTAGCTTCGGCAATCTTGCCATATCGAAGTTCGGCTACTTTACCGTAGTCACCGCGACGTTCTGCGTCGTCTGCCTGTATGCGGTAATCTTCTATTGCCTGACGGTTGCTCTGGATGGCGGTGAGAAGCTTTTTCTCTCCCTCCCACTGTTTCATCAGAACATCCCTTTCGCCGGAAAGGCGGGTAATATCCTCCTGAATGGCTGTAAGTTTGGGACTTTCGCCCTCCCTTTTTATTGCCTCACGCTCAATTTCGAGCTGCATTATCTTTCTGTCCAATTCATCAATAGGCTCCGGAACCGAGTTCATCTCCAGGCGGAGCTTGGAGGCTGCCTCGTCAATCAGGTCTATGGCCTTATCTGGCAAAAACCTGTTGGTAATGTAGCGGCGCGAGAGTTCTACCGCCGCAATGATTGCATCATCTTCGATACGCACCTTGTGGTGGTTTTCATATCTCTCCTTAAGTCCGCGAAGGATGGAGATGGATTCTGCCGGAGTTGGCTCATCCACCATCACCATTTGGAATCTGCGCTCAAGTGCCTTATCCTGTTCAAAGAATTTACGGTACTCATCCAGAGTGGTGGACCCGATAGCCCTGAGCTCGCCTCTGGCAAGTGCCGGTTTAAGAATGTTGGCGGCATCCATAGCTCCAGAAGTGCGTCCCGCTCCTACCAAAGTGTGAATTTCATCAATGAAGAGAATGATCTCTCCCTCACTTTCGGTCACAGCTTTGACCACACCTTTGAGCCTCTCTTCAAACTCGCCCTGATACTTGGCCCCTGCAATCAGTGCACCCATATCGAGCGAATAGAGATCTTTGTTCTTAAGGTTTTCAGGCACGTCACCATTGACGATTCTCTGGGCGATACCTTCTGAAATAGCTGTCTTACCAACGCCCGGCTCGCCTACGAGTATAGGATTGTTTTTAGTTCTTCTGCTGAGGATCTGCAGTACTCTGCGCACCTCATCGTCACGCCCAATGACAGGGTCAAGTTTGCCCTGTCTCGCCTTCTCATTGAGGTTGATGGCGTATCTATTCAAAATTTCGAGATTCTGCTTGTCCATAATTATTCTAATTATTCCGTTTTCGTGTATAAAATGATTTGTAACTAAAGTGTTTCAATTTGTTTGCCACCGACCGCAGACTGACTTTTTGTCAAGGTAATTGCTGTGAATGGCTGCAAAAATATTTTGGATAAAAGAGACATTTTCATTATTTTTGTTGGATACGAATAATTTTAATCCAATTTATAATGAAAAAAATCCTAACTTTCTCACTATCAGCTCTTATCTGCTTCTCAGCCACGGCACAGCTCAAGGATGAAGCAAAGCCTGAAGGCTTCCAATTTACCACAGTTAAGGAGCTCCCGATTACCTCAGTGAAAAACCAGGCCAGTACCGGCACCTGTTGGTGTTTTGCTGCTCTCTCATTCTTTGAATCCGAGGCTCTCCGTCAGGGCTACAAAGGTGACCTTGACCTGGCAGAGATGTTTGTCGTTTCAAATGCATACGTTGACAAAGCCGTCAAGTACATTCGTGTTGACGGTCACCTCAACTATGCTCAGGGCAGTTCTTTCGGAGATGTACTATGCGTGCTCAAAGAGTACGGTATCGTTCCCAATTCCATAATGCCCGGCCTTAATTATGGCACAGACCGCCATATGCATGGCGAACTTGCAGCCGGCCTGAAGGGTTATGTGGACGGTATCCGCAAAAACCCCAACAGGAAACTATCCACCGCTTGGATTCCGGGTCTGAAAGGCATTCTGGCAGCATATCTCGGTCCTATGCCCGAGACATTTCAGTACGAAGGAAAGGAGTATACCCCCAAGTCATATATGGAGTCACTCGGTATTAACCTTGATGATTATGTAGATCTGGTATCCTGGACACATCTCCCCTACTATAAGGAACACCCTGTGGAAGTAGGAGACAACTGGCGCTGGGAGACTGCCTATAACCTTCCTCTGGATGAACTTATGGCAGTATTGTACAATGCCATCGAAAACGGCTACACTTTTGCCTGGGCATCTGATGTGAGCGAAACCGGATTTACCCGTAACGGCATCGGCATCGTTCCCGATATGGATGCAATTCGCCAAAAAACTGAAGAAGTTGGTTCCGATCAGGCTCACTGGGTGGGATCAGATCCGGCTACCGGCAGACCTACGTTCAACGCACCCGTTCCTGAGCTTGAAATAACTGCAGAACTTCGTCAGCAGGGATATGAGGAGAAAACTACTACCGATGACCACGGAATGCACGTTTTCGGCCTTGCGAAGGACCAGAATGGCACAAATTACTTTATGGTGAAAAACTCCTGGGGTGAAAACAGTAAATACAAAGGCATCTGGTATGTATCCGAAACTTATGTAAAATACAAAACCATGGACGTAATGGTCCATAAGGATGCCATTCCCAAGGATATCCGCAAGAAAATGGGTATTAAATAAAAACCGGATATAACACATACACTATGAAACGTTTTTTAATAATAGCCTCAGCCATACTGATTGCGGCATCGGCTTTCTCACAGACACAGACCATCTATAAGTTCACTCCGGTGAAAGACATAGAAGTTACTTCCGTAAAGGACCAGGCACGTACGGGCACTTGCTGGTGCTTCGCTACGATATCGCTTCTGGAAGCTGAACTCATACGACAAGGCAAGGGAGTTTACGATCTTTCCGAGATGTTTGTGGTGCGTCACAATTACAACAAGAGAATCAGTGACAACTACCTTCGTCTGGGCAGGGGTAATGTTGGTCCTGGCTCACTCTCGCATATGACTATCAACGCCATTGCCGAACATGGCATCGTACCTGAAAGTGTATATGGCGGCATTGCATATGACTCGGACAAACACAACCACAGCGAGCTGAGCGCTTTTGTAAAAGCGCTATCTGAGGTCAGCGTACAGAGAAAAGTTCGCTCACCTGAATACTGGAAGATTCACGAGCACCTCTTTGACACCTACCTCGGTAAACTTCCCGAAGAATTTGAATACAACGGTAAAAAATATACTCCGAAGAGTTTTGCTGCAATGCTCGGCTTTGATGACCTGAGCGACTATGTTGAAATAACCAGTTTCACACACCATCCATTCTACCAACAGGTTCCTCTGGAGATTCCCGACAACTGGGACCACCAGCTTTATTATAACGTACCCTTGGATGAGTTTATGGCCATTATCGACAATGCCCTACTTAACGGCTATACCGTTGCCTGGGATGGAGACCTGATTTCCAAGTCATTTAACCACAACCGCGGCATCGCCATAGACCCCAAACCCGAGTTTTTTGAAGAGGCTGTAAAGTTTGAGAAAATCTATCCCGAGTTAGATGCCACACAGAAGCTACGACAGGATTATTTTGAGACATTCCAGACTGTAGACGACCACTTGATGCATGTGACCGGCCTTTTTAAAGACCAGAATGGCACCAAATTCTACAAGACCAAAAATTCATGGGGTACAAGCCGTAACGAAGAAATGGGAGGCTACCTATATATGTCCGAAACTTACGTAAAGATGCGGACATTGGCCATTCTTGTACACAAGGATGCCATTCCCAAGGAGATACGCAAAAAAATGGGCATAAAGTAACATGAGATGAAGAAGCACATCCCCAATATCTTGACACTTCTCAACCTAACCTGCGGATGCTGCGCTGTAATAATGGCCTTGTGGGGCCTCTATCTCGGTGCATTCCTCTTTATCTTAGGATCGGTGGTGTTTGATTTTTTGGATGGCTTCAGTGCAAGATTCCTCAAAGTATATTCCGATATAGGCAAGGAGCTGGACTCTCTTGCAGACCTTGTAAGTTTTGGTCTGGCTCCTTCCCTTATACTTTTCCAATGGTATTACGAATCGGGACACCAATACACGTTTCCGGCATTCGTACCGCTGATCATTACCGCATTTTCAGCTTTAAGGCTGGCAAAATTCAATATTGATACCCGTCAGGAGAGCGACTTTATCGGCCTTGCCACTCCTGCCAATGCGATGATCATTGCACCCATGGCGGCTTACGCCGACATTTGTCGCCTAAATGGGTCATCGTCATTTGTCAACCTGCTGCTGGATAGCGGATGGTTTATCCCTACCATTTCGATTATTCTCGCCCTTTTGCTCATAAGCGAAATCCCGATGTTCTCGCTTAAAAAGAAAAGAGTGAGCTTCAGTAAAGCACCACTCTTTTCCTCATTTATCGTAATCGCGATTATAGTCCTGATTCTTGGGATGATATTTATCCCTCACACAGGTAGCGTACTCGAAACGCTACCACTGATTATTTCAGTAATTTTTACACTTTACGTGCTGATCAATATTTTTGCGAATATTTTTCGAATTGCGCGAAAAGAGAGCTGATCTTCCGGTCGGCATCATCACCTTTCGCTCCAAAATAAAACTTTATTTTCGGCTCGGTACCTGAAGGTCTCGCAGAAACCAGACTGCCATCTTTGCTGAAAAACTGCAGCACATTGGACTTGGGGAGATTTGTCTCTTCCGGTTTATTGTAGTCGATGATTTTAACAACCGGTGACCCTGCGAGCTCTGTCGGAGGGGTTATTCTTAAATCTCTCATCATCTGCTGGATCTGCTCCAGGCCCTCTTTGCCCCTCATTGTCACGGAGAGGAGATTCTCCTTGTAATAACCATATTCAGCATAAATATCCTGAAGATAATCATAGATGCTTTTTCCGCTGTCAGCAAGCCATGCCGCGCACTCCGCAAAAAGAGCACAGGAGATAATAGAATCCTTGTCCCTTACAAATTCACCGGCATTGAATCCGTGACTCTCCTCGCCACCGCAGATAAAGACCTTTTTGCCCTCATTATGACGTACGATTTCGGCAATATATTTAAAACCGGTAAGCACATTGTAGAGCTCAACTCCATATTTGTCACAGATATCGCGGATCAGTTCTGTGGTTACGATGGTCTTGACCACATATTCGCGTCCCCGGAGTTTGCCTAACTCAGACCAGCGGGTGAGCATATAACTTGTCAGGAGAGCTACAATCTGGTTGCCGTTAAGCAGCACCAGTTTCCCTTTATCATCACGAATTGCAAATCCTACGCGGTCAGCATCCGGGTCAGTTGCCATCACAATATCTGCACCCACTTCCTGAGCCTTTTCGATCGCAAGTTTGAGGGCAGCAGGATCTTCCGGATTTGGGGATACGACTGTAGGGAAATTGCCGTCACTCACATCTTGTGCATCAACATTGTAAATGTTTGAAAAACCCAAAAGTCGCAGCCCCTGGGGCACAAGACGCACTCCGGTGCCATGCAGAGGAGTATATACAATTTTCAGATCCGAATGACGCTTAACGGAATCGGGAGATAGAGTGAGAGAAAGCACTGAATCCAGAAATGCCTTGTCCACCTCTTCTCCTACCGGTGTGGGGAAAAGCGAAAGATCGTCACCGAAATTTACCTGTGCAACCGAAGTTATACCGGCCACCTCAGCTATTATATTCTTGTCGTGTGGAGCTATGATTTGTGCCCCATCCTCCCAGAATACCTTATAGCCATTATATTCCTTGGGATTGTGAGAAGCTGTAATCATTATGCCTGCCTGGCATTTGAGGTATCTGATGGCGAAACTCAACTCCGGCGTAGGCCTGATGTTGTCAAATAGGAAGACATGTATGCCATTAGCCATTAGCACCCTGGAGGCAATCATCGAAAACTCGCGACTATTGTTACGACTGTCGTAAGCAATTACGACGCTGATATTATCGGAATCTTTAAAATAGGATTTGAGGTAGTTTGCCATGCCCTGTGTAGCCATCCCTACCGTATATTTATTCATACGGTTGGTGCCGACACCCATGATGCCTCTCAACCCGCCGGTACCAAATTCCAGCAGACGATAAAAAGAGTCCTCAAGCCCTTTGGGATCTTCTCTCATAAGGCGTGCAACTTCCTTTTTTGTCTCATCGTCAAAGCCGACGCCCAGCCAGCTCTTTGCAACTTCCATATAATTCGCTTCCATATTAATCTGATAGTGTTAGAATTTTCAGGTCATAAAAAAACAAATTTACACAAAAAAGTTGATTATTGCGCTATCTTTGCCCCAATCATAGTCAAAAGCACATTGGAAGAAGATAAGACCATATCGTTCATCCTGGAACATGCAGAAGCGGAGGGCGCACAATTACTGCTGAGTGCATCCCGCTATCCCGGAGTAGATATGGTGAGGGCTGCATCTGCCATAGAGGCGCGCAAGAAAATTGCCTCCAAGATCCCCCTCTGGTACACCTATCCTGAACTGATTTACCCTACCTCTCTCAGCGTGGAACAGTGCAGTTCGCAGGCTACGGCAAAATATAAAATGCGTTTCGTGCCTGAAGGCGGCACTATTGCCGACCTTACCGGAGGGCTCGGAGTGGACTGCAGTTTTATGGCTCGCAGAGCAGCTAAATGCCTATATATGGAGCGCGACCCCCAGTTGTGCAAGGCAGCATCACACAACTTTAAAGTGCTAGGTCTTGAGAACACCAGTATTATTGCCGGCGACTGCAGAGAGTATTTACAGAGGTTTGCGGAAGAGAATGAAGAGTTGACAGAAGCAAGTGAAGAGTTTTCAGAAGCCAATGAAAGAGGCAAGGCACACTTCGACCTGATATATCTCGACCCCGCC
The DNA here is from genome assembly GCA_029567375.1 of Bacteroidota bacterium. Classification (GTDB taxonomy): domain Bacteria; phylum Bacteroidota; class Bacteroidia; order Bacteroidales; family UBA932; genus Cacconaster. The sequence goes on from JAKQLB010000345.1 coordinate 12,631, forward strand.
AGACGCTCAAAAGACTCGGGTAGACTTTTCTCCATCAGAGAATGTGAACCCGATCTTATGCAACTCAGCGGCTCATTGCTCAAAGCTGCGAATAGGGTTCTTGTCAAACTCTCACCTATGGTTGATGTTACCGCTACACTTCGTGAAAT
>JAKQLB010000350.1 GCA_029567375.1 Bacteroidota bacterium
ATTGTGCCATGGAATCAATTGATTGCAACTTATGAGATCGAAAAAGGCTCTATGGATGCGAAGGATATTCAAAGCATAATTAACGCATTTATCCTGTAGAACTTATGGCGCATTTCACAAATCCGAGCTTTCATCCGCTGCGTTGCGTTTAGCACCTTTATCTTAATCCCAATCCTCGTTGGCAAGTCTCTTCTGGAGTTCCTTAAGCTTCTTCTGCCTTCTTTCATAATCGGGCAACACCAACGCGACTACCCTCCAGAACCTTTCTGAGTGGTTGTGCTCCAAAATGTGCGCCAGCTCATGCACGACTACGTAGTCTATAACATCGACGTCGGCCATAACAAGACGCCACGAGAAATTAATGCTGTTTATACTGCTGCAGCTCCCCCAACGAGTCTTTGCTCCGTTTATTTTCACTGCGGTGGGCACAACGTTCATCCGTTTTGAATAGTCGATTACCTTATTCGTGAGGAGACTCTTCGCAACCAACCTGTACACCTGTACGATTTCCCGCTTAATCTCATCAGGAGGCAGCCCAGGAGGCAGAAAAAAACATTCGCCGTCAAACCCTGCTCGATTTCCCTCTATGGCGGTTATCGGGTATTCCCCGCCTTGCAAGGGCACTGTATCATTGTACCTTAAAGCAAACTCGGCCTTGTTGCTGACGTGTTGCTCCATCACGGCTAAATGTCTGCTGATCCAGTCCCACTTTGACATCACAAAACGGTCGATCTCGGCTTTCGGTGTTTTCAGCGGAGCCCGGACCTCCAATGTCAAATCTTTTGTGATATGTATCGCTATTGTACTGCGTTTCGAGCGAATCAATTTATATTTCATCATTTTCTTTATTCTCTTACAAATCTCGTATCCGGTTGTTTAAGTATATCACAAGTACCGTCAATTTTCATTTCCAGTGATGTAATGGGGACATTGTACTTCGTGATTGACATAGGTTATCAGACCATTGTAGAGTAATATTATTCACATAGTAAATGATTCGAGGAGGCTGACAAATATGAAAAAGAGTATCGGAGCAAAAACGATAGTATTTCCGACTCCCGTATTCATCGTAGGATCCTATTGCGAGGACGGGAAAGCAAACGCAATGAACGCTGCATGGGGAGGCATCTGCAGCTCAGAGCCGCCATGCGTTGCCGTCTCGGTTCGAAAACAGCGGTGCACCTACGATAATATCCTTAAAACAAAAGCTTTCACCGTCAATATCCCATCGGTGGAACATATAAAAGAAGCCGATTATTTCGGAATTGCATCAGGTAAAAACGTTGATAAATTTCAGGCCACAGGACTTACACCGGTAAAGTCGGAACAAGTAAACGCTCCATATATAAAGGAATTCCCTCTCGTACTCGAATGTAAATTAATAGATGTACATCAAATCGGTGTCCACACTCAATTCATCGGCGAGATCGTAGATGTAAAAGTGGATGAGGATTGCGTGAATGAAAATGGAATGCCTGATATCACCAAAGTTAATCCCATGCTTTTCGACCCTTCGGCTTCTACCTATCACGCCATCGGGGATATGTTGGGGAAGGCATTTTCAATCGGGAAAGGACAATGACCGGAGCGATCCCGATGTCCTGAGTAAAAGCTTAGTTAATTCAAGCTCTAGAAGGCAGGAAATGCGCAGCATTTCCTGCCCCCTTGCGACAGCCCAATACATGGGATGGCGCGGGGACGCTTTGTTTGCCATCCTTATCTTTTCCCAAAAGGTGGGGATGGCAAACAAAGCGTCCCCGTGCCACCCGTGCCATCCCTGAATATGTCGAATCCGCAACTCGTAAATTTTACGAGTAGTTTTTATGGTTATATTCGCAAAACATGTTGATTATTTCGGTGTGTTGCGGTATAATAGGCATAGATGGA
>JAKQLB010000379.1 GCA_029567375.1 Bacteroidota bacterium
GAATGACTGGGCATGTAAAGCTCAAGAAATATCGGGCAATGGCGAGTGGTGGCATGTCATCTGGGCGTATGATGCAAGGTCAGGTGGTTGGGGCCGGCCGTTCCCGTTAACTCTCGAGGCCTTTCATGTCATACAAAAGACAAACGAGAGGCTTGGCTGGTTAGTACCGCAAGAGAGCGATTTCGATTTCTTCTTTATCCCACTGCATAATTAATGTCTTAACGCTGAGATAATTGCCCTCCTTTTTCCACTACCATCCCATTCAGATTAATACAGTACTGCACATTGGAGGCTGCTATGAATGATGATCGCGCTGAGATGGTCCAGATTATCGTCAAGCATGAGTTTGATGGCATAATTGCCGAGCACAGAACAGATCCTATTTTACGGAGAATACTGGCAATTGGAGCTTTATCCTGCTGGCATATGTATGGATTCAAGGGTAATCAGAAAGTAAAGGAGCACACCCTCGGCCAAGTGGATGCCCAGTCGATCTACTGGGCATTTCGCAATACAGGATTCCTGAAGGCTCTCGATGCCTTGGTCTGTTCTGAGCACAGCTGGGGATGGACATTCCACGATCTTGATCTGCTTGAAGGCTTGATTGGAGTGGTTCAAGGCAGGCTGGAACAGTTGCCGGAGGAGAGCAGGGATCCGATCTCATGGGGAGCGCTAAACATCTTCAGGAATTTTGTTGTGGGCGTGGATTCAGCAAATGTCAGGATGACGACCATCCCCTGTGTGTGCTTCCATTGCATTAGAAGTAATGCTTGGATCTTTCTTAAGAACTTGAAGGAAATCAGGAGGGCACGGAAGGACTATATGAAATATCTTGAAGACAAGGTACACCTTGACGAAATCGACAATATATACGAAATCAGATGAAAGTGACATTGAGAATGGGAGTTGAGATGATGGAAAAAATCATTGCTGAGTTTTTCGAAGAATTGGTGCGAATGGGACGCAGCGAATGTACTGTCGCTGGATATAAGAACGATATCAGCCAATTCGAAAAGCATTGTGGTGAGCGGCTGACAGCCGAGACTTTTCGACTGTTGGTGCGGGACTTTTTGGCGGCACATTCGAATCAATCTCCAAGAACAGTACGAAGAAAGTACGCCGCGCTGCGCTCTCTGGCCAAGTTTGGCAACTTGAATTTTGACAATATTTGTCTGCCGAAAATCCCGAAGAGGCTGCCGAAATCACTGCGACAACATGAAATCGAGAAGCTTTTCATGCTATTGCGCAAGGACCGCAAATCTCCCAATTATCTCAGGGACCTCGCCATCTTTGAGCTCTTGTATTGTGGGCTGCGAAATGCTGAGCTAAGAAGGCTCACTCACGAAAGCTTCGATTTCCCTGCAAAGATGGTGAAGGTCATCGGCAAAGGCGATAAAGAGGTGATCTACAACCTGTCTGATGCAGCAGTTGATGCCACAAAGGAATACATCGAACGGAGAAGAACCCAGCAGCTATTTAACCTGACCGGAGGAGGTCTCATCTTTATGGTTGCCAATCGCTCTCAGAGGTATATCGGGAAACGCATCACCCCGCATACTCTTCGCCACTCCATGGCGATGCATGTACTCCTTGCCGGCGCCGACATCCGAATGGTCCAGAAGATGCTCAATCACTCCTCCATTGCAACGACACAGATTTACACTGAGGCATATGATGATGTAGTAGCGAAAGCTTTTAATACCTGCCATCCGCACAACTGATCTCAGGTAATATACAATCCGCCACAAGGCCGGGTCGAATATCGATCCGGCCTTTTTTTATTTCCCCCAATCCTATGGAGAACACTATGTCATTAGCCATGCAAAGCCTCAGAAACCGCTATCCCGTGCTAGTGGAAACAGCAATTGAAGATGCTTTCAAAAACCGAGGCTTCTTGACTTGGAATCAAGGAATCGAGATGTGGGCGATCGATCGACCTGTCGCTTCTTGTACCCACTGCACCTCTTTTTGTCGTAAGCATTGCTATACACGTAAAGCCTACACACAATACCATCATATCATGCCGGTCAGCGATATAAAGAATGAGTATCGCTGGAGTATGATGACAGGTGATAAAATCGCAGCAGAGATCGCAGGAAGGAATCAGAGGGCAAGAGTAAGGGCAGTTAGCAGGGTCCGGTTCTGCACGAAGGGAGAGCCTTTCAGTGAGATCAAAGATATCGAACTTGTAAAAGACATCGCTGTGAAAAATCCAGAAGTATTGTTCTGGATTCCGACTCGGGCATGGCGTCATCAACAGTTTCGGGTAAAAATTGAGGATACACTTCTTGACATCGGCAACCTGAGAATCATGGCTTCGCTAGATCCGAGTAACACGAGAACAGAAGCTCAATCATTGAAGGAATCTGGCTGGTCCACGATGTTTTTTGGAATAGATGATGTCGAGGAGGCGGAATCAAACTTTAAAATCAAGTTCGCCAAGTGCCCGAAGACGCATGAGGGGCGACATGGATCTTGCCAAACGTGCGGTTTATGCTTTGTCAAGAAACAAATCAATGTGCACCTAAGGCAGCATTAGTCATATTTATGTTTATTTGCTAAACTTCAAACCATAGGAATTTTCCTGAGTATTATTGATTTTTTTAAGTGACGCGTCGAAACGATATTGAATCAAATCCATCATAATTCTGCAAACCTGTTTGATCGCTTGTATAATATTATTACATATGAGAGGTCAAGACCAAGGATCAGCGTTCCGCGCGAATAAAATGGCGATCGAGCAGTCTGGAGAGGGGCCACGTTCAGAATCTAAAAAGCTCAGTCATAGTAATAAGGCTGGGCCTTTTTAATTTCGTATGGATATTACACTATTCACTTAGCTGGGCAAAAATGATATGTCGGTGCCGACTCATGGAGACAGCTGTCAAACTCGAATGTGGTTGACGAGATGTCCAGATTGCAATGACTTGGTTTATTTTTTTAGTTGCAGCTGTGGCAGTAAAGTATTTTTTGATTTGAATTGCCCTCCATGGAATCCGCATGAAGATCGCTGTGTACCTTATCTCGTCAGGTATCTCAAGGATGTAAAAGGAATGTCTTTTTCGACAATCATTCAATTTATTGAGGAGTATGCACGAGAGAAGTCCTTATCTCTTCCTCTGAATCTAATCCGTGAATTGTCGCTCCAAGAAAAAAACACCAGAAAAGAATAACGATAATTAACATTTTACCTCAAGACCAGCAATATAACATCATAGGTAAAGTAATTTCTATAAATTTGAAAATCAATTTCTTTAAAAGGCTACAATTTACAGATAATCCGTTTGGACGAGCGTTGTTAGGAAGACTGATAAAAGAGTCCTTTGTGGAAATTATAGTTCGTGAAAAACCGGATGACCAAACCTACATCTGTAATCAAATTACTTTTATGTTACCTTTAATTTTGTGCGAAAAAATAAAAATTCGGCAAAACGATTTAGTTGCCACGACTGTAATCCCTTTTAATATTCCCGGTCGTGAACCAATATGGACTGCTGAAAATGTGCATAAGCTTTAAATGCTTTTTTCAATAAATAGAACATCATCTGCTAATTCCCAACTATGTTTCGTTCAAAGTGAAAATTGACTTTTAATAATACAATTCTTTTCCCTTAGTTAAAGCAGTTTTAATAACGTATAAGTATTTAATTATATATATATTGAGAAGAGGCGCCAAATGACAGATAAGCAAAAATTACTTAAATTATCACAACTGGATCAGAAGACTTATCAAAACGTCAGTTTAGATCATTTGATCATGTACGCAATTTCAGTTCTGAATGAAAAGGGAATTAACCTTTCTTACGAGAATATCGTCGTGGCAGCATTTCAGCTTTTCCCGAAAAAATTTCAATTGCTAGGATTCCCTGAATATCCCGATGGAAAACGAGTTCATGATTGCTTATTCCATTGCACATTTAAAACAAAGCAATGGTTGGGTGGAAAAACACGGCAAGGTTTTATTATCACTGATAGGAGCAAAATATACATCAGTGAAGCAGAAAATCTTCTCTTTGGAGGATCACAGCAGCGAAGTAAGGGCAAATCGCAAACAAGAAGAAAAGAATTTGTGTTAGCCGAAGTCGAACAAAGCAGTGCTTATCATAAGTACATTAATAAATTAAGTGATAGCATCACTGAAGCTGAGTTGTGTTTTCTTTTGCAGGGAACGCTTGATACGCCAAAAAAGATTTTGCAGGACAATCTAAGGACACTCAAAGACTTTGCTCTCGAAGCACAAAATGAAGATGTCGCAAGTTTTTTAATTTGGGTTGAAAACAAATTCCGATATTATTTGTGAAATGGGGAGGATGACGACTGATGGATAAGGGAATCATTGAAGCAGATGCTCGACATACTCTTCGACGTATGAAAACTGCAATGCATGGGAATGCCATTAGAGCCTTGGTAGAGCTGATCACCAACTCTGATGATAGTTATTCAAGGCTAGAGGAAAAAGGTGAGACAAGTTCAGGCAAGATTGAAATTATCTATGAAAAGGATGGATATGATGGAGTATTTACTGTCAGGGATTCTGCTGAGGGAATGACGTTAAATGATATACAAAAAGGCTTCACAAAATATGGCTCAGCAACAAGCGGATTAAAAGAAGGTAAGAAAGTGCGAGGCTATTTTGGACAAGGTGCAAAAGATGCTCTAATCAACATGGAAGATGGTAAAATTGTAACTATTAATGAGGGTAACCATGTAGAATGTAAAATTTACATTGAAGATAATCTGCCTAAGTATGAAATTCATGGACCATTACCTGCTTCCGATAGGCTCCGAAAGCAATATGAAATCCCTTCCAATGGCACCTTGGTGACTTTTAGGGTGGACTGTAAAAAGGCACGAGTTCCGCAGTTCAATTCTGTTCATGAAGAATTATCGAATAATTTCCTACTGAGAAAAATATTACAGAATAAAAAGAGAAAGGTGGTCCTGATCGACCAAGAAACAAAGAAGGCTAGATCAATTACTTATCTTCCCCCAGAAGGAAAAGAGGTGATGTCTGAAAATATAACTCTCAGGTATGGCAAGTATCAGGATTTTAATATATTTTTCTCGATTTGGCGTTCGGACAAGGAACTTACTCAGGCAAGAGACGATCGCCAAGGTGGAATGTTGATTATCGACGAAAATGATTGCGTTCTCGGGATCTCGCTATTCAAATATGATAACGAACCTCTTGCTAGCCACTTGTTTGGCGAGCTAAAAATTGATAGATTTAGGGAATTACTGGAAAATGAAGAAGCGGTGCTTGACGAAGAACGAACTGGCCTAGTTTCAAGACATCCATTCTCTGTGATGCTGATTGAAGAGATTGAAAAACGAATTGAGGTGCAGATCAACATCGAAAAGCGGAGAAGGCAACTAGAGATTCAGGCCAAATTAGATCACGAGGAAGTTAACCGATACAAAAAAGCGTTCAGTTTGCTAAATGAAATTGCAGACCTCGAAGCACAACCTGTTGTTAATTTGGGGCAAAAATATTCAGATAATCTTGAAGCTCCACCAAACGGCATATGGCTTTACCCACCTTCAGCAGAGATCACACCTAATAAAAGGTATGCCTTTGAACTCAGACTAGATACAAAAATTATTAGACAAGGGTCAATTATCGATCTAAAAATATCAAACACAAAAATCAAATTAACAACTACCGAGGTACAAATTACGAAGGAAGATGTCGATAAGATAGTAAGAAAATTCATAACTGTAGAGGCTACAGAGGCAAATATAGAAGGAGTAGTAACTGCAAAAGTCGGCAATAAAATCGCAATTGCCACGATCACGGTAGTCCCTGAGAAAGAACTTCTACTATCAGAGGGGATGATATTTCAACCTGAATCGATGACTCTTCGACCGAGCCAAGCTAGGAAAGCATGCCTGTTAGTCTATACAAAAATAATCGAGAGTGGTAGTCTTATAAAAATTAAATCTGATAATAGTTCAATTTCGCTTTCTCAAAGTGAAATCGCAGTCAATGACTGTGATGCAGAAAGGCACGTTGCGAAATATGAGATTGAAGTTTGGGGAGAAGGAGTTGGTCAGGAAGCGATGATATCAGCTGAATATGGTGGATATATGGCTCTTTTACAGATTTCCATTAAATCAAAAGAAGATAATAAAAAGAGTGGTTTGGGAATGTTTAGCGAGCCAGAATTTAACCATGATCCCGATCCTCTCCAAAGGTGCTCATATAGCCAAGAGACAGGGAAAATTACAATTTATGCTAATTTCCCCACAATGCAACATTATCTCGGGGCAGACTGTAAATATCGAAAAACACTTCCAGCACAAATATTGATAGCTGATATAGTAGCGGAGAAGTGCTTCTTTGAAATAGCGCGTAAAAAATCAGAAAACATGGTATTAATTAATCCGGAAGGTGCGTTTGAAAGAATCCAAAGTCTCGCTTATAATTTATCAAATAAGTATGGCAAAAAAGTTCATCAGGCGCTTGTTGATCAGTCACTATTTCAGAAATCTCTTCAAACTGTTTCCGATTGATTTGATTTTGTCAAATTTGTAGCTTTTATTATTAGTTAGAATAGAGTAAACCAAAACTATCTTTCCAGCAGGAACTCAGAGGAACCGATTAGAGCCGTATCCAAGGTTGGCTCTGACCTTGGACAATTCCCTTGCTTTTCGTTGCATATTTTTGTAACATAGCCGAAATGAACTTCTTTTCAGCGAGACTGATCGCAACTACCTGATGGGAGGGGCAACCGGCTGGGGCATAAGAAAAGGCGCAGATGGGATTTTAAAAATCGTATCTGGGCCTTTTGCTTTTCATAACCATTGCTCACTCGCGAAGCTCTTGGATACCTATAATTGCTCGAACATCATACAAATTGTCAGCATGTAAATGATTGATTGACGCGAGAGAAAAATAGTCGGTCGTGAAATAATGTCCACCCATTCGTGATACTTCGAGGAGCATCGAATATGGCTGTGCCCGATTATCAGAGCTTAATGTTGCCCCTTCTCCAATTCGCAGGGGGACAGAAAGACGAGATATCCTTAAACGATGGTGTCGAAGCTCTGGCAGAGGTCTTGACCTTGACGGAGGAAGACCTGCAAGAGATGCTTCCGAGTGGTATTCAAAGGACATTTGTAAATAGAGTTAGCTGGGCATCAACATATATGAAAAAGGCTGGGCTACTCGAAGCCACTCGTAGGGGTCATTTCCGTATAACTCATCGTGGCCAAGAACTCCTTGGAAAACAACCCACTGCTATCAGCGTGAAGCTTCTGAGGCAGTATCCCGAGTTTCTCGAGTTCCAGCAACTTAAGGGAACTCGAAGTGGAGAGAAGCTTAGCTACTCGGATAATCTGCATGATAGTTCAAATACCCCCTCAGAAGCCTTGGAAGCAGCCTATAAATATCTGAGAGATGAGCTTGCAGAGGAACTGCTCGCCAAGCTTAAAAAGTCTACTCCGTCATTTTTCGAGCGCATGGTCGTTGAATTACTTGTAAAGATGGGATATGGGGGCTCTCGTGCTGACGCAGGGAAGGCAATGGGTAGGAGCGGCGATGGGGGGATTGATGGCATAATTAAAGAGGACCGGCTGGGGTTGGATATCGTATATATACAAGCCAAGCGCTGGGAGAACAATCCTGTCGGCCGGCCAGATGTAATGCAATTCGCTGGAGCACTTGTAGCTCAGAAAGCAAACAAAGGGATATTCATCACAACATCCAGATTTACTGATGATGCCAGAAGTTATGTATCACAAATTGGTAGCAAAATTGTTCTGATTGATGGAGAGCTGCTTACAAACTTGATGATTGATAACGACATTGGTGTATCGATAGAATCGGTATATCCGGTAAAAAGAATCGACGCAGATTACTTCGATGAGAGTATTTAACGATTTCCTCACTACAGTATTCTTAGAGAATCGGAAAGCCTTACAGAGAGCGAAAGCATGAAAACCGTAAGAGATGCCTGTGAGTTACAACCCAACGCCCTTTCCATCAAACTAAGCGATCAGGTGGAACAACTCGATGAGCTTATCACGATTGAAGGAACTGGCGAAGAATTTTTTGAAAAAACCCACATCACACAAGGCATGCAGGATCTCATCAGCGAGGGCATCGCTCGCCTTGCAGGTGGATCTTCCCAAGCAATCTTTCATCTGAAGCAAGCAATGGGTGGTGGCAAAACCCATCTGCTAGTCGGTTTCGGCTTACTTGCTCGCCATCCAGAATTGCGCAAACGCTATTGTGGGGGCTCGGCGCATGCCTCAGCGTTCAATTCAGCAAATATTGCAGCATTTAATGGACGCAATAACCCTGACCATTTTTTCTGGGGAGAGATCGCAACCCAACTTGGCAAGGGGGATCAGTTCCGTACATTCTGGACCAGTGGACCCAAGGCACCAGACGAGAAAGATTGGCTCCAGTTATTCGACGGAGAAAGTCCCGTACTCATTCTTCTTGATGAGATGCCTCCGTACTTTCATTATTTGGATACTCAAAAGGTGGGTAATGGTACTGTTGCTGATATTGCTACTCGTGCTTTCGCCAACCTTCTCACCGCCGCTGGAAAAAAACGAAATGTATGCGTTGTAATATCAGATCTATCTGCAGCCTATGATACGGGAGGCAAATTAATTAACCGTGCACTGGAAGATGCTCGATCTGAGCTCGGCCGGCAAGAACGCAGCATCACACCAGTCGATCTTGCCGCGAATGAAATTTATGATATCCTCCGTAAAAGACTCTTCAAATCGCTTCCGGATAGAGCGGTGATAGCAGATACAGCCGCAGCGTACGGTCGCAAGTTGGAGGAAGCTTCAAAATCAAAAACTGTCAGCCGTGGAGCAGAACTCATCGCAGATGAAATTGCGGCGACTTATCCATTCCATCCTCAGCTAAAAAATATCATCGCTTTATTTAAAGAGAATGAGCAGTTCAAGCAAACACGCGGTCTAATCGAGATTGTATCACGCTTATTGCGCTCGGTATGGGAGCGTCAGAGTAATGATGTTTTTCTGATCGGTCCGCAACATTTTGATCTCTCGATTCCGGATGTGCGGGATAAACTTACAGAAATTTCTGGGATGCGCGATGTAATTGCCAAGGATCTCTGGGATATTCAACAATCAGCGCACGCTCAAATTATTGACTTGGAGACTGGCAATGAAGCTGCGGCCCAGCTTGGGGTTTTGCTTTTCACTGCAAGCCTCTCCACGGCAGTCAACGCCATCAAAGGTCTCACTCGTGAAGAAATTGCGGAGTGCCTCATTTCTCCGCTGGGTGAGGCATCTGAATTTCTAGCTGCCTTTGAAGAATTGGAGAAGATGGCTTGGTTCATGCACCACACTCCAGAAGGTCGATATTATTTTGATCGGCAAGAAAATTTAACAAAACTGCTACAGAGTCTTGCGCATGACGCTCCTCAAAATCAAGTGGATGAATTGGTTCGGAGCAGACTACGAGAAATGTTTAAGCCCATTCGCCGGACATGTTACGAAGAGGTTTTACCGCTGCCGAAGTTGGACGAGGTTGCCGATAAAATTCGCAAGGGACGTGTGCTTCTGATTGTCAGTCCAGATTCAAAAATACCTCCAGAGGAAGTACAAAAGTTTTTCGATGGCTTGAGTCAGAAGAATAATCTCTGCGTTCTTACCGGTGATAAAACAGCTATGGGCAGTGTCGAAAAAGCAGCGCGGCAATTCTATGCGGTACAAAAAGCCGATAGCCGTATTCCCGTAAACCACCCTCAGCGCGAAGATTTGGAACGAAAGCAACAGGATTATGCGCTTGACTTTACTTCGACAATTCTGAGCTTGTTTGACAAAGTCTTATTCCCTATCCAACGTGCAGGCAAACCTCAGCCCCAGCTTACACCAAAAGCGTTGGAGCTATCCCGAGCCACAAATCAAGACTTCAACGGCGAAGACCAAATTGAAAAGACATTAACCTCCACACCTGTGAAGCTGTATCTCGATATTGATAAGGATTTCGATCCAATCCATGTAAAAGCAGAGGACCTTCTCTGGCCAGAAAATATCGAAGAGGCGCGTTGGTCGGATGTTGCTGACCGCTACGCGGAACAAGCCGGAATGCCTTGGCTACCTCCCAAAGGTTTGGATATGCTAAAATCTATCGCCTGCAACCGGGGTCTTTGGGAGGACCTTGGCAATGGATATGTCACAAAAAAGCCAAAAAAAAAGCGTACGTCTGCCCAGATAATTGCCGAGCCTGAGCTTGGCGACGATGGAAGGGTACAATTGAAGATTCTCGCCCAAAACGCCGGTCCGGCACCACGCATTTTTTATGCTGAGGATGCTCCGGTCTCTGAGTCAAGTACCCAGCTGAAGGAGTATGTCTTTACCACCACCGCACTGAGAGTGAACATCCTTGTCCACGACCCATCTGGCAAGTACGAGACCGGGGATCCTGTCACGTGGACAAACAAGCTCATTTTGCGGAATATGCTCTCTGAAAAAGAAGGAAAACGTTATGTGGAGCTGTTTGTGGCGCCCAGAGGCACGATCCGCTATACCCTTGATGGTAGTGAACCACGAAATGGAATTGAATATACCGATCCAATACCAATTGGTGATGCCGACATTCTCTTGAGTGCCTTTGCAGAAGCTGATGGCCTTGAGGTTCGCAATAACTTCACATTCCCAGCCAAGGGGAGGAAAGGACTGCAGATTGACGAGACCATGCCTGCGATCTTGGTTTCGAAAGTTGGCCGCAGGCTTGACTCACGTAGCAGTACTTTCACAGGGTTAAAACTTGCTGCTGAAAAGTCGGTGACTTTTGAAGGTGTACTCCTCACCATTGGACAGGGCAGTAAGATGGTTGCTGTTAATATCGGCGAAATCGTGATCGATGGCGTTTTTCTCGAAGCCCTGCTGAGCAAAGTGTTGGAGAAATTCGAGCCTGATGCGCCGGTAACTTTAAGCTTCCGTAAAGCTTGTTTTTCTTCAGGCCACGATCTGAAAGATTTTGCGCAGAAGCTTAATTTGGAGCTGAAGCAAGGAGACATTGAGCAGTGAGCGATAAGATGCAAACTGTTGATTTTGGTGCTCCTGCAAATTTTGGCGCCTATGTTTTCAGGGTGGAGATTCCAGCCAGTCGAATAGAGCCAGTGATCATAGTTGAGGATTACGGCTATCGTGGACTCGAAGGGGGGATTCCACGTAGCGAGGAACGGGCTTTACTTAAACGACCTGTCTGGTCAGCCATTGCGGAGACTGCTCGACGTGAATTCAATGAACGCCTAAAAGCTGCAAAGGCAGCCACCGGCAGGTGGCACACCGGCACGAATTTGGTAGATCGGTTACTTGGCAAAGAATTATGTGTGCTTGCGTGGTCTGCTGAATCTGCAAGCCCAGAGCAAATAAGTGTCATTTGCAGCAAATGGGCTGCATTGCGACCTGAAGAACGCTGGTGGTTATTTGCCATGACAGTGGCTGAGGCCGGATTGCCAGAAGATACTCAACGAGGTTGGCGGCGTGCTTTATTCTACGCCCTTTCTGATGGTGAAAAAGGGAATTTAGCGCGCAAACGTGCTCCTCGTCCAATTGAGCAAGACCTATTCAGCCTTCCACTTTTTGAGGATCCTCAATGACTACTCCTGTAATCCCCTTTTCGCTCAAAGACAAACCTTCTCTTATAGAAAAATTGCTTCCAGTCCAGAAACTATCTGCTGAAGCGTATAAGGAACAGATGGCAGTCCATGGGAAAACCTTAACTGCTCTTGGCAGCTTCTGGAAAGGGCGTAAGCCTCTTGTCCTTGCAAAGGCTTGCGTTCTTGGTTGTTTGTTGCCTTCCACAGAGAATCCAGCGCGTGATTTGGAGATTTTTGAAAAATTGATGGCCATGGATGACGAATCATTCGCAATTCGTGCCAAGCGTCGGCCAAAGCCCAAAGAGATTTTGTCCAAACTCTCAATTACCGAGATCAGTGATTATTTTGTCTCGGAACCTGATGGCATATTACCACGTTCCTCCCCATTCGATATGGATGATCCAAAGTACTCAGGTGTACAAGTTACATGGCGTGAAGACCTCACCGCATTGGAACGCAGGCGATTGGAAGCGCAGCTGCTGCCGAGAGGACCTTATCGCGAACGGGTTGAACAATCGCGCCGTTCTGAGGAGGTTTTGGAGAACGTACATGATCATATTTGGGAAGCTGTGAACGCTCACCTTGGCACGAATGCTCATTCATATCCCGAGTTAGTCGAGCAGCTCGGGATCATGCGTTTTGGGCACAGACCAAAGGTGGCAGATACTTTTTGTGGTTCTGGACAAATTCCTTTCGAGGCAGCGCGATTAGGCTGTGATGTATATGCATCCGACCTCAACCCAGTTGCTTGCATGCTAACATGGGGCGCATTTAATATTATTGGTGGATCAGTTGATAGCAGAGAAAAACTACTGCAGCAACAAATAAAATTATTGAAGCGAGTCCGAAATGAAATTGATCAACTTGGTATCGAGACTGATAGTCACGGCTGGCGCGCAAAGGTCTTTCTTTATTGCGCAGAAGTTCGATGTCCACAGACTGGATGGATGGTACCACTAATTCCAAGCTTGATTGTTAGCAAGAGTTACCGCGTCGTCGCGGAGCTGGTTCCAGATATGCAGAATCAGCGTTATAATATCGTCATACGCAGCAGTGTATCAGAAATGGAAATACAGGCAGCAGAAAAAGGCACTGTTCGTTCTGACGGTCGCGGTCAAGATCCTTACATGATCCACACTGTAAACGGCATTGAGTATCGCACAAAGATTTCCACTTTGCGAGGGGACTACAAAAGGCCGGATGGGACATCTGGAAATCGGCTGCGATTCTGGGAGAAACATGATTTTCTGCCTCGGTTTGATGATGTTTATCAGGAGCGGCTCTATTGTATTCAGTGGATGCGGACTAAAAAGGATAGCAAAAAAGAAGAGTATGAGTTCCGATCTGTAACAGAGGAAGATTGGGCTCGCGAGAAAATTGCTGCAGATTATATCGCCAATCACCTCCGTGATTGGCAAGATAAGGGCTGGATTCCAGATATGCGGATCGAGTCTGGATATAATACCGATCAACCTATCAGAGAACGTGGTTGGACTCATTGGCATCACCTTTTTAATGCAAGACAGCTGCTGATGGCTGGATTAGTAAATCAGTCTCCTGTTGCAGAATTAAAGTTTGGCTTAGTTCAGCTATTAAATTGGAATTCTCGGCTTTGCATTTGGAGTGTGCACGACGGTGGTGGTGGCGCTGTAAAAAATACTTTTATGAATCAAGCTTTGAATACTCTCTTTAATTATGGTTGCAGAGGTTCTGAATACTGTATTGATCTTATCTCGATGGCCTATAAAACATATCCAATACTCAGTTCGACCGTTGTTAAATCATCGCCCTCATCGCAATATGATGATAATAGTGATATTTTAATCACAGATCCCCCTTACGGTGATGCAGTTAAGTATGAAGAAATTCTTGAATTTTTTATCGCTTGGCTACGCAGAAATCCGCCTCCGGAGTTTGCTGATTGGATCTGGGACAGCCGCCGTGCCTTGGCCATAAAGGGTGAGGATGAAAATTTTCGCCGGAGTATGGTTGCTGCTTATGGAAGAATGACCGAGCTTATGCCAGATAACGGCATTCAAGTGATCATGTTCACACATCAATCAGGCGCGATTTGGGCGGACATGGCAAATATTGTCTGGGCCTCTGGCTTACAAGTAACTGCAGCTTGGTATGTCGTTACCGAAACTGATA
>JAKQLB010000394.1 GCA_029567375.1 Bacteroidota bacterium
AATATTGCTCTTAAGCGCGTGATGAGAAACAACGGTGCTCCTGGAATCGATAATGTTACCTGCCGGGAATTTAAAGAATATTTGATAGCTAACTGGCAGGAAGTAAAACAGCGGCTTCTTTGCGGCACTTATCAACCTCAGCCGGTCAAACGTGTGGAAATACCGAAACCAGATGGCGGAACAAGAAGCCTCGGAATTCCGATACTGGTAGACCGGCTTATTCAGCAGGCAATAGCGCAGATATTAACCCCGCTATATGAGAAGAAATTCTCGGATAGCAGCTATGGATTTCGGCCAGGCCGCAACGCCCATCAGGCAGTAAGACGTGCCCGCGAATACATAGAAGATGGTTATAAATGGGTAGTTGATATCGATCTCGAAAAGTTCTTTGACAGGGTAAATCACGATGTGTTGATGTCGCTTCTGAGCAAAGAAATTAACGATCAAGCCGTTCTGCGGCTGATAAGAAAATTTCTGGAATCTGGAGTGATGATAAATGGCGTGGTGGCGGCTACAGAGGTAGGAACGCCGCAAGGCGGCCCACTGAGCCCGTTATTGTCCAATGTTATGCTTGACGTCCTTGATAGAGAACTTGAGAAGCGCGGTCATAGATTCTGCAGATACGCTGACGACTGTAATATATATGTCAAAAGCGAACGCGCCGGCAAGCGTGTAATTAGAAGTGTCAGGAAATTCATCGAAAGACGATTGAGACTGCGTATCAATGAAGAAAAGAGCGCGGTAGCAGATCCGGCGGATCGAAAATTTCTGGGCTTTACTACTTACACAAAAACCGACGGTACGATCGGTATAAAGTTATCTGTTAAATCGAGAATGCGGCTGAAAACACGGTTGAAAGAAATGACGGCAAGAAGTAACGGTAATAGTATAGCTGAACGTATTAAGCATCTGAATCAATATCTTATGGGATGGCTGAATTATTACATGCCGGCGGATATTAAAACGATGCTAAATGATACTATGAAATGGCTGAGAAGACGTATTCGAATGTGTCTGTGGAAATCGTGGAAGAACATTAAATGCAGATACAACAACTTGAGGAAACTCGGACTGGATGACGATTGCGCACACAAGTTCGCAAATTCACGTAAAGGGTACTGGCGGATAGCCGGCAGCCATATATTAAGCCGAACCGTTACAAATAAATATATCGCAACAAATTTAGGGTTGATTGATATAGTTGGATATTATTTGAAACTTCGTAATGCCTGACGAACCGCCGTATGCCGGACGGCACGTACGGTGGTGTGAGAGGACGGCCGGTCAATTAATGGCCGGTCTCCTACTCGATTACGCCCGGCATGAATAATAACTCGGTGGTGAAAGTCCACTATGGGATTGATAACAGTGACCATTAGCCAACGGCAAGGGTGTCCATCGCGAGGTGGAATCTGAAGGAAGCCAGAGGCAAATTTCCGGCCTGAGGAACACGAAGCGCATATAAGGCTGTATAAGACCGGGTGAGCTTGCCCCACAAAGCAAAACCCTATGTTATCCGAGGTCTATATGGTAAATGCGACGGGTATATGGGAAGAAAGTTATTATTCTTATCCGGGGAGGTCTGTCCGATAAGCCTTACGGGGCAACCCCGCCAGTGATGACGGACTGAACGGGCAGAAGTCAGCAGAAGCCATAGTAGCGAGAAATTCTCGTGAAGGGCCGAACGTCAGGAATCATGAATATCAAGGAGTTCGTGAGCAATGCAAAGACCGCAGAAAACTTCAGTAAAAGAAGGCTCTTCCGGGAAATCGAAGATGGAATCTGGAGATTTCCGAAAAGCGCGTAGTATTGCTTCGGTACGAGATGATAAATTCACGAGCGAACAATCAAATAATACTTTATTTAATCAGGTCTTGACACGCGAAAACCTTAATATTGCTCTTAAGCGCGTGATGAGAAACAACGGTGCTCCTGGAATCGATAATGTTACCTGCCGGGAATTTAAAGAATATTTGATAGCTAACTGGCAGGAAGTAAAACAGCGGCTTCTTTGCGGCACTTATCAACCTCAG
>JAKQLB010000302.1 GCA_029567375.1 Bacteroidota bacterium
TCGCTCCTTTTGTCGGGATACTCCGACTCGAACGGAGGACCCCTTGGTCCCAAACCAAGTGCGCTACCAACTGCGCCACATCCCGAAATCATCCCTTAACGGGGCGACAAAGATAACCTTTTTTTTGTACTTGCTGAAATATTTTGCGAAAACGGCAAAATTGCATAACTTTGCACTCCCAACGGTGAGGTGGGTGAGTGGCTGAAACCATCAGTTTGCTAAACTGACGTACGGGTGACCGTATCGGGGGTTCGAATCCCCCTCTCACCGCACAACAAAAAACAGCGCCAGAGTGTTCTCTGGCGCTGTTTTTTTTAGAACCTATAGAAGTTTCCGACGAGTTGAACTATCATATTATTCTTGTTTCCTATAACAAACAGTTATTAATTATTTCTTAACAGCTGATTTTCTATAGTTTCTCGAGTAAACTGCGGAGGCTCACTTTTTTCTCCATTATGCTGCGAAGTGAAACGATGGGAACCCTCTCCTGCTCCATTGTATCGCGATATCGGATAGTGACGCAATTATCCTCCAAAGTATCGTGGTCGATTGTAATACAGAAAGGGGTGCCGATAGCATCCTGGCGGCGATAACGTCTGCCAATGCTATCCTTTTCATCGTACTGGCAGTTGAAATCGTACTTGAGTTCATTCATTATCTCGCGGGCCTTCTCGGGAAGAGAATCTTTCCTGACAAGAGGCAGTACGGCCAGTTTGACGGGAGCTATAGCGGGCGGAATGCGCAATACTACCCTCTCCTCACCATTCTCGAGTTTCTCTTCGCAATATGCTGCAGAAAGGATGGCCAGGAAGGTCCTGTCAAGTCCGATGGAGGTCTCTACCACATAAGGCACATAGCTTTCGCCGGTCTCGGGATCGAAATATTGCATTTTGCGACCGGAAAATTGCTGGTGTTGTGCAAGGTCGAAATCGGTGCGGGAATGAATACCCTCAAGCTCCTTAAATCCAAAGGGAAATTCAAACTCAATATCGGTGGCTGCGTTGGCATAGTGCGCAAGTTTATCATGGTCGTGGTAACGATATTTTTCATCGCCCAGACCGAGGGCCTTATACCAGGCAAGACGAGCCTCTTTCCATTTTTCGAACCATTCCAGTTCACTGCCCGGGCGTACGAAGAACTGCATCTCCATCTGCTCAAACTCCCTCATGCGGAAGATGAATTGTCTGGCAACAATTTCGTTTCTGAAAGCTTTGCCTATCTGAGCTATTCCGAAGGGAACCTTCATTCTGGCACTCTTTTGAACATTGAGGAAGTTTACAAAGATGCCCTGTGCGGTCTCCGGACGCAGGTATATGGTGCTCGCCTCTTCGGAAATGGTGCCCAGTTGAGTGCTGAACATAAGGTTGAATTGGCGTACATCCGTCCAGTTTCTGGTGCCCGAAATGGGGCAGGCAATCTCACAATCCATAATAATCTGCTTGAGTTCAGCAAGATTGTCGGAATTAAGTGCCTCAACCATCCTGGTGTTAACCTCATCCCATTTGGCTTTGTTACGTAGCACATTAGGATTGGTTGTCCTAAATTGTTCCTCATCAAAGGCTTCGCCAAATCTGCGACGTCCTTTTTCGACCTCTTTGTTCATCCTCTCCTCAAGCTTGGCCATATAATCTTCTATCAGCACATCAGCGCGATAGCGCTTTTTGGAGTCTCTGTTGTCAATCAGAGGGTCGTTGAATGCGCTCAAGTGGCCTGAGGCCTCCCAAACTTTGGGATGCATGAAGATTGCCGAGTCAATACCTACAATATTTTCATTGAGGTGGACCATGGCTTCCCACCAATATTTCTTAATGTTGTTTTTCAATTCAACTCCCATCTGTCCGTAGTCATATACGGCACCCAAACCATCATAAATTTCGCTCGACTGGAAAATGAATCCATACTCTTTGGCATGAGCCGTCAGGGTTTTGAAAAGTTCTTCTTGTGTCATATAATCGTTTCTATTTGTTTACTATCATTTGAAAATGCATAAAAATATTTGCAGGCAACAATGTTGCAATTTCCATCACAAAAGGTCTGCTGCGGACCTGAGGATGGGGCAATGTCAAGCTTTTGGTATCGCAATGTACATCATCGAAAGCGAGAATGTCAATATCTATAATCCTATCGCTATAAATCCTCTCTCCTTCTTCATTGTACTCCGCCTGGTGCACTTCACGTCCCATTTCAACTTCAATCTTTTGGCAAATTTTCAATAACTTTCGCGGAGTAATTTCCAATTTATCAAAAACCACAATCTGATTGAGGAAAAAGGGAGCTTCAAATCCGATTGCCTCTGTCCTTACTTCGGGCGAAAAAAAGACCTGCTGTGACTCCTTATCTGCAACTCCTAGAGCTTCATGCAATCTTTTACGAGCATCGGCCAGATTAGCCGACCGATCGCCCATGTTGCTCCCTAGAAGCAGGAAAATCATAACAATCCCAGCTCAAGCAAAGCTGCCTCACTCATCATTTTCATACTCCATTCGGGTTCAAAAACTATCTTGACATCTACATCTGCCACCTTGGGCACATCCTCTACAGCTCTTTTGACATCCTCCACAAGCTGATCCGCCATGGGACAATTGGGTGCAGTAAGGGTCATTGTCACTACAACATTGTTGGCTTTATCTACCTCAAGTCCGTAAATCAAGCCAAGCTCATAAATGTTGACCGGTACTTCGGGGTCAAATACCTGTTGCAATGCAAGAAGTATATCTTTCTCTATGTCGCTTTTAGGTTCTATCATTGTTGCGTCTCCTTCTCTTTGTATGCCAGAGCATAGGCTTTAATCTGTTTAATCATCGACAAAAGACCGTTTGCTCGTGTCGGGGAGAGATTTTCTTTAAGCCCTATCCTTTCGATGAAAGAAAAATCAGAGGCTATGATATCATCATATTTCTGTCCGTTATAAACCTTCAACAAGAGCGAGATAATACCTTTTGTGATAACGGCATCACTGTCTGCGCCAAACCACAGCCGTCCTCCGCTACTTCGGCAAACGAGCCAGACACGCGACTGACAACCCCTTATAAGATTGTCGTCCGTTTTATCACTCTCACTGATGCTTTCCAGATCTTTACCGAGTTCAATCAGATACTCATATTTGTCGAGCCATTCATCAAAAACGGTGAATTCGGAAACAATCTCCTCCTCCATTTCGCCGATACTTCTTATATT
>JAKQLB010000311.1 GCA_029567375.1 Bacteroidota bacterium
CACCGTCACGCCGGACTTGAATTCCACAATAAATTTATCCTCATAGATGCTGACTTTTTCGATCAGCCGTCGGATAAGCTGCTCGTCGTATTCAGCGAGGGCGGCGGATTGCTTTTTTAGGAATGCGCTCATATCAGCCATGCGCTTTTTGAGTTCATCACGGTTAGCACTTTCAAGCTGAATCTTTTGTTTCTGGTCACGCAGTCGGTGTATCTCATCACCGACTTTATCATAATCGGCATTAGAGGTGGCAAGCTTCAGTAGTTCCGTTTGCAGTTCCTCCAGCCGCTTATCGATATCCGCCAAGGCCTTGTCGCTTTCTCGATTTATAACGGTGGCGATGTTATCCCGTAGAGTTGTGAGGAAAGAGTCTTTGTCGCAAAGCGTCTGATTAATGGCGGTGACTAGCACTTGCTCGATGGTGCTCTCCAGTACCGTGCGGGCATCGCAGAATAGGCCGGTGTTTTCTAACCGGCTGACACAGCGCCAGACGATGGACTTCTTACCTCTGTTGTTCCAATGCACCCTGCGAAAAACCTCACCGCATTTGCCGCAGATGATTATCTGAGCAAAGACGTGGTTGCTGCTGAAAGTTCTGGTCTTTCCGTTCGGACTGGTGTGGACAATTCGGCGGCGGATAAGCTCTTCCTGCACCTGCATGAAAACTTCACGCGGGATGATGGCTTCATGGCTGTTTTCTACATAATACTGCGGAACGATGCCGTTGTTCTTGACCCGCTTTTTTGTGAGAAAATCAACCGTATAGGTTTTCTGTAAGAGAGCATCGCCGATGTACTTTTCATTGCGTAAAATATTGTTAATGTTGCTGGTGTGCCAGCGCTCATTGCCTGCACCGTTCAGAATACCGTCGGCCTCTAACCCCCGGGCAATCTTCAGCATACTTGCACCCTCAAGGTATTCTCGATAAATGCGCTTTACGATTTCGGCTTCTTCGGGTACAACCACAAGGCGCTTATTCTCATCCTTGGTATAACCGAGAAACCGTGCGCAGTTGACTTGTATTTCACCTTGTTGGTAACGATACTGCAAACCCAGTTTCACATTCTGACTTAAGGACTGGCTTTCCTGTTGTGCAAGGGATGCCATAATCGTGAGCATGACCTCGCCCTTGGAATCCATGGTGTTTATGTTTTCTTTCTCGAAATAGACCGGTATGTTCTTGTCCTTAAGTTGACGGATATATTTCAAACAATCCAGTGTGTTTCGGGCAAAGCGGCTAATGGACTTTGTGATGATCATATCGATATTACCGGCCATACACTCGTCAATCATGCGGTTAAATTCTTCACGCTTCTTAGTATTGGTACCGGAAATACCGTCGTCCGCAAAAATCCCCGCCAGCATCCAGTCGGGATGCCCTTGTATGTAGGCTGTGTAATGCTCAATCTGTGTTTCATAGCTGGTAGCCTGCTCCTCGCTGTCCGTGGAAACACGGCAATAGGCAGCCACACGAAGTTTAGGTTTTTCTTCGTCCTTACTCTTGTGAGCATGCTTCCTTGCCGGAATCACAGTGACATTTTTACTGACTGCCATTCTTGTTCACCTCCGTTTCGATTAAACTGTAGGCATATTCCGCCTGCCCGAATGGGTCCTCGAATTCTTCTGTTCCTTCTTTCACGCGAAAGGCAGAAGGATAGATGACTTCTTTTTCTTGTTCAGGTTTTCTGATACGACCGAGTTTCTCAGCTCGCTTGATACGCTCCGCTTCAGCAGCTTTAAAAGTGTCCAGGTCAATAATCGCCGGATAATAATCACCGCCGAGATATCGTGTGTTGCGAAGCATCCTGCCGATTCCTGCATGGAAAGCTTTAATGCCCGCTTTCTTTGCAGCTGTAGCCAAAGAATCGCCGGACAAATAAGAATGAAATAAGGTCTTAATCTGTTCTGCAGCCTCTTTATCAATTACGGCTTTTCCGTTTTCAATACGGTAGCCAAATGGTATATGGCTCATTTATCTCACCAACCTTTCTTTTAGCGTAATGCCGCATTTTAGTTCGAATCCGATTTCTTCACGAGAATAAACAAGAACCCTCTCCACAAAACGGGCAAACAATTCACCGTCAAAGCCCGTTAGCATTGATGCTTTGGTAGCATACTGCAGCAGAGCACTGACTTCACTTAGGTTTTGGAAGTCATTATTCAAGAATCGCGTTATGGATTCCTTTTGGCGGCGCAGGCGTTCTGCCTCTTGCAACAATTCATTATTGCTCTTATTGTAAACGGCAGGCTCAAGATAGCCTTTGGTCATCAGCCCAACCAGAACATTTCGCTGTTCTGTGTTTTCTTCAAGCTTCTTGTCAATCGCCCGAATGCTTTCCAGAGTTTCATCCGAATTCATCCCACGCAGACTGATGAGCAACGGCTTGAGGACAAATTCGTGCCCGAATACGAGCTTGTTCATCATGGTAACAAACGCATATTCAAAATCAGACTCCGGCACATATTTCATAGAGCATTTCTTGATGTCTGTAATATGAGTGGAGCAGCACCAAGCAATTCGATGTCTTCCGCTTGAGTGACTTCTGCGTTTAAATGTGCCTCCGCACTGGCCACAGATGATTTTGCCTGAAAAGGAATAACGGTTCTGATACTTTGTGTTTTGCTTTTCCAGCCCTTTTTCCTTAGCACGCTGATCAATGATATCCTGTGCGGTCTCAAAATCCTCATGACTGATAATCGGCTCGTGATGATTTCGAATTAGATATTGGTCTTTTTCTCCATTGTTGTTATGGCGGTTGAAGTGCTCATCAGTATAGGTCTTTTGAAAAATGACATCACCTGTGTACTTTTCATTACTAACCATCCCGCG
>JAKQLB010000313.1 GCA_029567375.1 Bacteroidota bacterium
ATGGACGCCACCTGGCTATGATGCCCCATCCCGAGCGCTGTATGCGTCCCTGGAACTGGGCATATTATCCCCACGGACACCGCAAAGATGTAGTGACTCCTTGGATAGAAATGCTTGTAAATGCAAGGAAATGGTGTGAGAGTAGTATGTAGTATGTAGTGTGGAGCATGTAGTGTGGAGTATGTAGTGTGGAGTATGTAGTGTGTAGTATGTAGTGTTAGTATGTAGTGTGTAGTGTGTAGTGTGTAGTGTGTAGTGTGTAGTATGTAGTGTGGAGTGTAGAGTGTTGCGGGGTACGGGGTGTTGCGGGGTACGGGGTGCGGGTTAGTTCTGAGTTCGGAGCGAATTAGCGCGAATTAGCGCACAAAAGAGAGGAACGATAAATCGTTCCTCTCTTTTGTGACCCCAACAGGATTCAAACCTGTAACCTTTTGATCCGTAGTCAAATACTCTATTCAGTTGAGCTATGGGGCCTTATGAGAAAACTGTTATTATTCTTTCGGAGTCTGACGGGCAACTCTCTTTTCTTTGATGCGTGCCTTCTTACCGGTAAGCTGTCTGAGGTAGAATATGCGTGCTCTGCGTACAGCACCTACTTTGTTAACCTCAATATCCTCAATAAGGGGGGATGATAGCGGGAAAATCCTCTCTACACCTACACCATTTGAAATTTTGCGTACTGTAAAAGTTTTAGTAGCGCCCTCTCCGCGTTTTTGGATCACGATACCACGAAACTTCTGGAAACGCTCCTTGTTTTCTTCTCTAATCTTGTAAGTAACTGTAACGGTGTCACCTGCTTTGAAATCCGGCAACTGTTTCAATTCCTGTGCACAGGCCTCCTGTGCGATCTTCATTAAATCCATTTTCTTTTAATGTTTTAGCGCAACGTTGCTGCTTCGGTACTCTCCGAGACTTATATCAAGAGGTTGCTTTTCGTTTTGGGATTGCAAAAGTACATATTTTTTCATAACGTACAAACTTTTAGGCACTTTTTTCCAAAAACAAAGCCTATATCAGATTCCAAACTCAGATTCGTGCTATCTTATGCCTTTGAAGATTTGAGTCTTTTTGCAAGGAACTCAATGCCGAAAAGTAGGAGCACACCTATTACAAACCATATCACTGCTTGAAGCAATTGAGGATCTCCGCTATAACTTCCCGGAAGCACCGGGCGGTCAACACCGCTCTCAAGAACTTTTTTCCAGGGCCACACTTTTACAAGAGAACCTATCATCAGACCCGATAGGAAAAACAATGTACCGTTATAGGCCTTCTTTAGCAGCCAGGAGAGAAATTTAGAGAAAAGGATGATACCTATAAGCGCACCTGCTGCAAAAACCACAAGAACAGGAATATTCAGATCACTGACCGCACCAATTATGTAGGCATATTTCCCAAGAAGCAGCAATATGAAACTACCGGAAATACCCGGAAGGATCATAGCACAAATGCCGATAGCCCCACAAAGGAATATAAACCAGAGCGCATCCGTAGTCTCTGTGGGTGATATAAGGCAAATAATCACTCCGGCTGCAATTCCAACCATAGTTGGCAACAAATGGATAAGCTTTTTAACCTCAACCTCCCTAATTATGTAAATAGGAGACGCCAAAATAAGTCCGAAAAAGAAGGACCACAAAGGTATCGGATGGTGCACCAACAGATACTGCATCACTTTAGCCAAAGAAAAGATGCTTATAAGGATGCCAAGCACAAGTGAGAGGAGAAAATTGCCGTTTACTTTGAGCCACAACTTTCGGAATTTTCCCGTGAAAAGCAGTTTGACTGCCTCAAGGTCAATAGATTTGATAGACTCAATGAGTTCACTATAAATACCGGTAAGGAAAGCGATTGTACCACCTGAAACTCCCGGAATTACATCAGCAGCTCCCATACAGAGACCCTTAACGGCAACGAGAAGATAGTGTCCGAGTTTTGACATTTATCAAGTTTGAGATAATGTAATAAGGTGTATATTGGCCACATACTCTTTTGAGAGTTCCAGATCTCTTTCAGAGAAAGAGGGTCTGTATGTAAGATCATACGGATTGTCCCTTGAGAAATATTTGCCCACTTTGAACCCCGCTTTGGAAAGCATTGCAATTCTTTTCACAACCGGATGAAAATGGTTTGAGACCGCAAATAAAAAATCAAATTCGGTATTGATGAATGGATCTGCAACAGCGGACTTGAGTTTACCCAGGTGAGTGAAGTCGCGTCGATAATTGATGACAGTCATCCTGGAATCAAGACACCACTGCGGTATGGGCTGCCTGTTAAGATTGACAAGAAGATAGTGAATCTCAATCCCATGTCTTTCTGCTTCCTGATCTAGAAAAGCGACAGTATCGGGACAATTGAAGTTGCGGAGATTCAGAATTACACCAAGAGAACGGGCGTCATTGAAGGGTTTCAGTAGTGGTTGTCTCATATGTGCGCCAATAAAACAAAAAAGACTCCCGAACACAAATAGGTATTCGGGAGCTTTAAGAAAAGTATTTTACTTGTTGTCAGCAATTGCTGCCTGTGCAGCTGCAAGTCTTGCGATAGGCACGCGGAAAGGTGAGCAAGATACATAGTCCATTCCAATCTTGTGGCAGAAATGTACTGAATCAGGATCGCCTCCGTGCTCGCCGCAAATACCAACCTTGAGTTTTGGACTTGTAGAGCGTCCTCCGTCGAGGCCCAGCTTAACGAGTTTTCCAACAGAGCTCAGGTCGAGAGTCTGGAAGGGGTCGAAGTCAAGAATTCCATGCTCCATGTAGTCGCCCATGAAGGCACCGATGTCATCCCTTGAGAAACCGTAAGTCATCTGTGTCATGTCATTGGTGCCAAATGAGAAGAATTGCGCAGACTTGGCCATCTCCGGTGCGAGGATTGCAGCGCGGGGGATTTCAATCATTGTGCCGTATAGGTAATTAACCTTTACGCCCTCAGCTGCTTCAACCTCTGCCAGCGCTTTGTCGCAAATAGCCTTCTGGAAATCAAGCTCCTTGGCTGAAATGGTCACCGGAATCATAATTTCAGGGAGCGGGTTAAGACCCTCCTTAAGCAATTGAGCTGTTGCTGTGAATATAGCCTTAAATTGCATGTGGCTCACCTCAGGATAGGTAATACCGATACGTACTCCGCGGTGACCCATCATAGGGTTGACCTCATGTAGGAGTTCTCCCCTCTCCTTGATCTCGTCAAGTGTGATGCCAAGTTCATCAGCAAGTTCCTGCTGTTTTTCAATAGTCTGGGGTACAAACTCATGCAAGGGTGGATCGAGAAGGCGGAATGTCACAGGTCTGCCGTTCATAACGCGCATTGTCTCCCTGGTGGCATCCACAACATAGGGCTCAAGTTCGTTGAGGGCTTCAACTCTCTCTTCGAGATTGGTCGCGTGGATCATCTTGCGGAGTTTGGAAAGAGGAGCCTCAGAGTCTTTACCGTAGAACATGTGTTCAATACGGAAGAGACCGATACCTTCGGCACCGAATTCAATTGCCTTCAGAGCATCCTCAGGGGTATCGGCATTGGTGCGAACACCAAGTGTGCGGTATTTGTCAACCATAGTCATAAACTCTACGAACCTAGGGTTTTCGGAGGCATCTACTGTGCTAACTGCTACATCATACACGTGACCCCTTGTGCCATTGAGAGAGAAAATGTCACCCTCTTTGTAGCACTTGTCACCTATGTTCATAACCCTCTTGCCATCTATGGTTGCAAACTTGATGGCATCACAACCCACGATGCAACACTTGCCCCATCCACGCGCTACCAGGGCAGCATGAGAAGTCATACCTCCACGTGAAGTAAGCAATCCGACAGCAGCACGCATACCTTCCACATCTTCAGGGTTGGTCTCCTCGCGTACGAGGATTACCCTCTCACCTTTGGCCGCTGCCTCAATTGCAGCCTCTGAAGTGAAAACAATCTTACCTACTGCTCCACCCGGACCGGCGGGAAGACCTTTTGCAATCACCTTTGCCTTCTTCTCCGACTCGGGGTCGAGAATAGGGTGAAGTATCTCGTCAAGCTGCTTGGGAGCAACTCTCATTACGGCAGTCTTTTCATCAATAATACCCTCTTCAATCATATCCATAGCCATATTAAGCGCTGCAAAACCGGTTCTCTTACCTACGCGGCACTGGAGCAACCAAAGTTTTCCATCCTGGATGGTAAACTCAATATCCTGCATATCGGAGAAGTGGTGCTCCAGGTCATCCTGGATTTTATCGAGTTCCTTATACACTTGAGGCATCGCTGTCTCGAGAGAAACCAAATGCCTGTTATGTTCGGTCTTGGTGGACTCATTGAGGGGATTGGGGGTACGGATACCGGCCACTACGTCCTCTCCCTGTGCATCGACGAGCCACTCACCATAAAAGGTATGCTCACCGGTGGCAGGGTTACGGGAGAATGCAACGCCTGTAGCGGAATTGGATCCCATATTGCCAAATACCATTGCCTGCACGTTAACAGCAGTACCATACTCATCGGGAATATGCTCTATACGACGATAAGCGATAGCTCTCTTGCCATTCCATGATTTGAATACCGCACCGATACTGCCCCAGAGCTGTGCTTGCGGATCATCGGGGAACTCTTTTCCAAGCACTTCTTTTACACGCACTTTAAACTTATCGCACAGTAATTTCAGATCCTCTTCAGTTAGGTCGGTGTCGTTCTTGTAGCCCTTCTTCGTCTTGAGATCCTGAAGCATATTGTCGAGCTGAACGCGGATACCCTTGCCATCCTCAGGTTCTATACCTTCGGCTTTCTCCATAACAACATCCGAATACATCATGATCAGACGGCGATATGCGTCATATACGAAACGTGGATTTTTTGTCTTGTTAATAATTCCGGGAATTGTAGCAGAACATAGACCGATATTGAGAACTGTTTCCATCATACCGGGCATTGACATTCTTGCACCTGAACGGCAGGAAAGAAGGAGGGGATCCTTGCTGTCACCGAATTTCATTCCCATAGCCTCTTCAGTGGCCTTTAGAGCTGATGCAACTTCTTCCTTAAGTCCCTCAGGATACTTTCCACCAAGTGCGAAATACTCAGTACAAGTATCGGTTGTAATTGTGAAACCTGCGGGAACCGGAATACCCAGAGTACACATCTCTGCAAGATTAGCTCCTTTGCCTCCGAGGAGGTTTTTCATTGTGCCATCACCTTCGGCACTCATTCCGCCAAAGCGGTAAACTCTTTTCGTCATAGATAATTTAATATTTTAATTTTTTGTGATTTGACAAATTGACAATATTCTGTTTATAAACTGCAAAAATAGTAAAAATATAGCACAATAGCAACGCTATTGGCACTTTTTTTCTACCTTTGAAGTCATGAGAAAAATTATCTATTTTGCCATGGTTCTGTTGAGTCTGGCTTTCATCACCGGATGCAGATCAACTAGAAGTGGCACAGAGAATCCAGAGAATATGCCGGCATTGATAGTAAAAAAAGTAGTTTTCGAATGTACAAAGCCCTCCGTTGCCGAAGTTGCCGCGATGTTCGATAGAGAAAAAATAGCATTTCACTACATAGATGTGATCAACTGGGAGCGCTATAACTACAAACCGGATGTAAAATTCCGCATAGCCCATTCAGCGGAGGAGATATATATTCAATATGTAGTGAAAGAGGAGGGCGTCAGGGCCACCTTCGGATATGATGCCGGATCGAAACCCTACAGCGACTCCTGTGTGGAATTTTTCATGATTCCATCTGACAAAGATTCCATCTACTACAACCTTGAGATGAATTGTATAGGTCACGGCACATTTGCCGGAGGCCCTGACCGAAAGCAGAGAACCCGTTTCGGTGACGATGTGATAAGTCAAATAAGACGACATTCAACTCTCGGTAGTGAACCCTTTGGTGACCTTCCCGGGCAACATGAATGGACCCTCACCATTGCTATTCCAAAATCCATTTACTCTCTTTCAGAATTCTCCGATCTATCCGGACGTACCGTCAAGGCAAATTTTTACAAATGTGGGGACGATATGGCTGTTCCTCACTATCTGAGCTGGCATCCGATATCCATTCCCTCCCCCAATTTCCATACACCGGAACATTTCGGACAGATATTTTTTGAATAAAAGTTACGATATATTCATTTTTTATTATCTTTGTGTGATACTAAAACCCAGATTATGAGAAAATTGACCATCTTCTCGCTTGTTGTGGCGGCTCTGATATCCCTTTCAGGGTGTCAGTTCCTAATAGATTTGATGAGCGAAGAGACTCTCCTTTACGGCCAGTGGGATGTTGCAAAAGTCTACGTAGGAGAGATTGAGATCAATTATGCTGAAACACGTTATTCTTTCGTATTCGAAAAAAGCGGTACATTCAAATTCCAGGTATGGGAAGGTCTGGGTAATACGAATATGGTTATTGCCAGTTACACCGGATCATTCTCTTACGACAAGGACAATTATATTCTCAACATCAGTTTCCCTATAGATGGCCTTCTCCAAGGCAAAAAGGATTTCAATACGAACATTATTACACAGTTCCAGGTCAAGGAACTGACCCTCACACGTCTTCTGCTGGATGTCATTGAGGAGGATGAGCTTGCAATATTCAATCTCAACTCCACCTGGGAAATGAACAAAAAATTTTGACCATGAAAAAAATATACACTTTTCTGCTACTTTCACTCGTTATGTTGACAAGCTGCAACCCTGAGAAAGAGCTCAAATCCCTCATATCCGAACTCGAGGGAAAGCTCCTGCCTCTTTATGTAGAATCCTCCAAAAGCTATTGGGCCGGTACCACAAGCGGCAATCCCGAAGATTTTCAAAGATACGCCCAGACCGGTATCAAAATTGCCGAAATCTATTCGGATAAAGTCACATTTGACAAACTCAGCCGAATGAAGAAAAGCGGCAGGGTTACTACTCCTCTCCTCAAGAGACAACTCGACATACTCTACCTCTCATTTCTCAAAGGCCAGGCTGATACAACACTTCAAAATCTCATCATAGAGAAGGAGAGCCTTCTGGAACAGAAATATGCCGGTTTCCGCGCTGAATTCCGTGGGGAAAAGGTCAATGACAATTTTGTAGAAGAGATACTCCGTACCTCTACTGATAACAAGGCTCTCGAAGAGATCTGGAATGCACACAAGGCAATTGGTCCTTACGTAGCTGAAGATGTGCTGGAAATCGTGCGCCTCCGCAATAAGTTGGCACTGTCGCTGGGATTTGACAATTATCATACAATGTCCATGACCCTTTCTGAACAGGATCCGGAGGAAATTTCAGCACTCTTTGATCAACTTGACGAGATGACAAGCGAAGGATTTGCCGCACTTAAGGCAGATATGGATAAAAAGTTCTCCGTGAGATACAAGGTTCCCGTAGATAAACTGATGCCCTGGCATTTCCAGGGTAGATTTTTCCAGGAAGCACCTGATCTATACCCCGTAGATTTGGATAAGTATTACAAAGGACGCAATCTAGAAACTCTGACTACCGATTTCTACAACAGCATAGGTCTGGATGTGAGTACGATAATGATGAATAGCGACCTCTATCCCCGTGAGGGCAAAAACCAGCACGCCTACTGTATAGACATAGACCATAACGGAGATGTGCGCGTCCTGTGCAATATCTCTGACACCGAGCAATGGATGTCGACTATGCTCCACGAATTTGGCCATGCTGTCTATGCTATCGGACATGATGCTGCCGGTAACCCTCTCTTCCTACGCGAGGCCGCACATAGTTTTACCACGGAAGCTGTGGCAATGATGTTTGATAGGTTGTCCCGTAATACGGAATGGATGAAAGTTATGGTGGGTCTTCCCGAAGAAGAGGCAGCAGCCATCAATCAAGATTGCATCCGTTCACTTCGTCTTCAGCAACTGGTCTTCAGCCGCTGGACCCAGGTTATGTATCGTTTTGAGAAAGAGATGTATGCTGACCCCGAACAGGACTTGAACACTCTCTGGTGGGATCTTGTGGAAAAATATCAACTCCTGACCCGCCCCGAAGGACGCAATCAACCTGACTGGGCATCAAAGATTCATATCGCACTCTATCCCTGTTATTACCACAACTATCAGCTCGGAGCACTTTTGGCCTCACAGCTGCATCACTACATAGTGACCAACGTCACTAACAGCCAGGATATGGCAAACGAATGTTATATCGACAATAAAGCTGTCGGTGAATGGCTTCAGGAATATGTCTTCAATCCCGGAAGGCGTTACGAATGGAATGATATGATAGAAAAAGCCACCGG
>JAKQLB010000328.1 GCA_029567375.1 Bacteroidota bacterium
ACTTTGATGGAATGCCATGGGCGCGGGATGTGAGCACCATCTATTCGGAAGGCTAATATCTAGAAAACCGGGCAGGAGATAAACCATGGGTGTAATATATCATTTAGTTCTTATATTCATATGCGGAATGGCACCGATGCCCTGTTTCGGCATTAAGGAGTAGAAGATTATATGAATATTAAAAGAATTCGAGTTGTTGCGGGAATTTTTGGAGCTTGTTTGTGTCTTACAGTTATTATGATATGGAGGACATATTATACAGGAGGCGGAGAAACTTCATCAGTCTGGTATTTTTTAACGTTAAATTATCCTGTTTATGCAATTCTGGACATCTTAAATCTAACTACTTAAGAAAAGCGGTGCCATTCCGCATAAAAGCTTGTAGATAAATATTTAGAAGCTATATTATTCTTGTGGTTTGTAGTTTGATAACAAATGATTTTGCTGGTGGTCATGGGCAGGATTTCGAGAAGAAGACTTGGTGGCGGAGTTTTCCATGTGCTCAACCGTGGGATCAACAAGTCTTGGATAATGAATGATTCCGAAGACAGGGATTTTTTTCTTGAACTTCTCGCCAATGAGAAGAGGAAGTTCAAGATGAACGTCTACCACTGGTGCGTGATGTCAAACCATTTTCATCTTGCGGTCGAAGCGCTCAAGGTCTCGGATCTGTCCAGCTACGTTGGCAAGGTGTGTGAGCTCTATTCGAGGCACTTCCACAAGAGGCACGGTGGTTGCGGAACTGTCTGGCAGGGTCGCTTCAAGAGTTGCGTGGTCCAGAAGGAGGGATATCTTTTAAGGCTTGGCAGATATATCGAGAGAAACCCTGTCAGAGCGGAGATTGAAAAGCTGCCGTGGGACTACGCATGGTCGAGTGCCAGGGCTTACGTCAAGGGCTCCGTGGATGTTCTTGTGGAGCCTGAGATGCACCCGGTCTGGAACCAACTGGGTGACAGCGAAAGGCGTCGGCGCGTGAAATACAGCCAGATATTGGGAGACGCGAACGAGGCCATCTCCGATGAATCCATGTTCATTGATGTCCGAAACCGAGTAGTTGGGGATGAGAGCTTCAGCCGCTCCCTTAGATCTTCTCTAGGAAGACTAATATCTAGAAAACCTGGCAGGAGATAAACGATGAGTATAATATATCATTTAGTTTTTATATTCAAAATACTTATGCGGAATGGCACCGATGCTTAAATGGAGTCCTCGTGTATTACATCCTTGTATGCCTCGGCATAGCCGCGGGTGTTGTTAATATCCCATCCGAGGTCCTCGAAGAGGGGGTCTATGAATTCATGCCGGGTCTGCGTCTCGTTGTATTTCGCGCCTGTGTATGATTCGCGGTTACTCGCGAATCTCTCGACTAACTCTTTTATCTTGGCTGATTCTGGCATCTTTCCCTTTAATCTGAATTTGAACAGACTTTAGTCCAATAATCAAGCCCTGTCAGTTAAAAATTCAAGCGAAGTGGAATAGATTCATTTACTACTACGAAAT
>JAKQLB010000334.1 GCA_029567375.1 Bacteroidota bacterium
GATGGAGCCGGGTCCTGCATTGTCGGAAGATAACAAACCTTCATCACCTGAACTGAAGATAGTTTACAGCAAAGGCAGCAATAAGATCGAAGTGTCATCAGAAACCGAGATGAAAACACCTTCAAATAAAGTTGAAGTTCTTTTCAAGGCACCTAATGATCTTTTTAATACTGTCATCCTTGCAAACGATACGGGCTTTGCGATCGGGAAGAAAGAGTTTCCAAGACCAGCAAAAAATGAAGAAGGGTATTACAGAATAAGCAGTTATGATCTTAATGAAGGTCTTCCTGTTGCAAATGACGGAAGCAGAATTGTTGCAATAAAGCTGCGTAACGCTGAAGGATTTGAGTCGCTGCAATCTTCAGTGACAGTTTTTCTTGATACAGCGGCACCTGTGCTCAATGTTAAGAATGATGCGTCTGCATATAACGGATCAGCTACGGTTGTTGTGACAGTATCGTCAAACGAGACACTTAAAGGCAATCCTGTGACAGGGCTTTATGATAGTGATTCTAAACTGATCGGTATCCTGACAGAAGAGGCGGAAGAACTTCAGAAAGGGACTTCATACAGATATCAGATACCTGTAATGGACAACCTGACTGACGGAAGTTACACCATAAAAGTAAAAGGTATTGACATAGTTGATAATATGTCGGATCAATTTGAAACGGAACCTTTTGCCGTTGACTCAATAGCACCAGAACTTGATGGAACCCCTGCAATAACACCTGAAAGAGTTGCACAAAACACAGAATATACCGTCACATTCAAGACAAAAGATGATATGAGCAAAGGTAAAGTTGCAGTTCTAAGAAAAGAAGAGACGCTTACCTGCACAAGCGAGGGGAATGACTATATATGCAAAGGGACAGCACCTGAGGGAACCGGTGATTCGATAGATCCTGTGG
Source organism: Bacteroidota bacterium (assembly GCA_029567375.1). Taxonomy (GTDB): domain Bacteria; phylum Bacteroidota; class Bacteroidia; order Bacteroidales; family UBA932; genus Cacconaster. Next base: position 912 of record JAKQLB010000334.1, read on the forward strand.
TTATCTCGCTCGCTGATGAAGCAGGCAATCCCGCAAGTTTTAATGCAGGCAACTTAATTATAGACCGCACAGCACCGGCTGTTTCAGGTGATGCTACTGTTATTGTTGCCAAACCTGCCGGATGTCCATTGTCTTCAGTAACAGCGGCAATCGGAGGGAGTAGTGTAGATGCATCATTTATTGTTAATGAGATCCTTGACGGAGATCCTGTTGTGCGTGCAGTGAAAGATACATATATAATTCCGCTGGTTCTAAACAGCCAGATCGGTTATTTTTATTCTTTTACAGCAGAAAATATTGATACAGGCTCAATTGCTGATGGAGCTTATGCAATAGAAATAGAACTTGTTGATGAGGCCGGCAATCACAGCAAAACTGTTTCTTCAAGTTTCAATATCATGACAGTTAAGCCGGCAGCTCCGGCAGTTGATGTTGCCGATACAATAATTTACAGACGCATTCCATGGGGCAGTGATGCAACTGGCGGAATAAAATATTACGGCATAAAAGCAGATGGAGAAGTCGTTGATGAAAACACATCGTGGGTTTATGCTTATGACGGCAGCGATCCTGCTACAGCAAGTGAGATAGGCAGAGCGCCGGTTACGAATAAGACATTCAGTGAGTTTGAACTCAACCGTGCGGACAGAACAGATGTTTATATTGCGGCATACGATACCGCCTGCAACAGAAGTGATGCAGTCAAGGTGCGCGATGTCGAATGGACAGCCACAATGGGCTATAAGGAACCGGGAGATTCATTTAAAAATCCTCATAGTTTCTACACCACAGGTTTTATGTCCCCTACGCTTGAACAGAAGTCTGTCGCTCAGCAGGAACCTTTCGATGGCGGACTTGCAAATATAGTTCGATCGGGTAGCGGCTCATGGGATCAGCGTAAAGACAGTAGCGAAGAACCGACCGGTCGAGAAGGTCACGCTATGGCATACGATAATTTGCGTGGAAAGATGCTGTTGTTCGGAGGATTTAACGGATTGGCAACAACCAATGAAACATGGGAATGGGACGGAATGATCTGGACCCGACTAAACCCTACAACTAAACCTTCGGCACGAGGCGGCCACGGTATGGTCTATGACAGTGCTCGAGGTAAGGTATTTTTGTTTGGAGGGTCTCTTGAATCGAGCAACGATGAAACATGGGAATGGGATGGAGCCAACTGGACTCGGAAAACCCCTGTTAATAAGCCATCGGCAAGATCTGGTCATGCAATGGCCTATGATAGTGTTCGCGGAAAGGTGGTCTTGTTTGGGGGAGGCGGCAATTCAGTCCTAAACGACGAGACCTGGGAATGGGACGGTACAAACTGGATGTTAATGAGTCCTGTTACTAAACCTGCGGCACGATTAGGCCATGCCATGGTATACGACAGCGCCCGAAAAAGAGTTGTCATGTTTGGGGGAGATACCGGCACATCCAACAATGAAACATGGGAGTGGGACGGTACTGACTGGAAGCAGGTTAAGGGGCCAGAGAGTGCAACTTGTACCGGTTTATGTATTTGTACGGCTGACACCTGCCCTGCGGCACAAAATAGAAATTCTATGTCCTACGATAGTGCTCGTGGCAAAGTGGTTATGTTTAAAACAGACCAAACATGGGAGTGGGATGGTGTGAACTGGACTCGGAAATATCCGGTGGCACAGCCTTCGGCAAGATATAGGAATATGGTGACTTATAACAGTGTTAGCGGGAGAACCATTCTTTTTGGAGGTTGTTATACTACGAGTCCTGATTTCACATATTATAAAGAGCTTTGGGAATGGGATGGCACTAACTGGACGCAGATAAATTCAGGCACTAAGCCATCTGCACGATCCGGACATGCGATGACCTATGATACTGCAAGAGGAAAAGCGGTTCTTTTCGGAGGGAGTCAGGGTGGAAATGAAACATGGGAATGGGATGGTGCTAACTGGACACAAAAAAATCCAGCAAATAAACCATCTGCTCGCTCTAGTCATGCAATGACCTATGATACTGCAAGAGGAAAAGTGGTTCTCTTCGGAGGGAGTCAGGGCGGAAATGAAACATGGGAATGGGATGGAGTCAACTGGTTGCAGAAAAATCCGGCGAATAAACCATCTAACCGATCCGGTCATGCAATGGCGTATGACAGTGTCTTGGATAAGGTATTATTGTTCGGAGGATTTAATGGATCGGTATCCAACAATGAAACATGGGAATGGGATGGTGCTAACTGGACGCAGGTCAAAGGACCGGCCAGTCCCACTTGTGTCGGCACATGTGTCTGTACTGCTGATACATGTCCAACAGAACGGAATGACCCTGCAATGGTTTTTGACAGTACTCAAGGAAGAATAATCCTTTTCGGAGGATATACCTTGAATGGGTATGATGATGAAACATGGGAATGGGACGGTGTAAACTGGACACAGATGAATACTGCAATAAAGCCGATAGGTAGATCAGCTCATGCGATGGCGTATGACAGCTCTCGTGCTCGGGTGATACTTTTTGGAGGATTTACAGGTGGTGCATTCAGTAATGATACATGGGAATGGGGCGATGGTCAATGGGAACTGAAAAATACAGGTAATAACCCGCCAGTATTATTCAATCATGCACTTGCTTATGATGTTGAAGGAGAGAAAACTATTCTTTTTGGAGGCGGGAGCGAAATAAACACTTATGATGAAACATGGCTTTTTAACAGCGGTGGCAACGACCGTGCCGGGCATATAATTAATGTATCATGGGAAAGCACAGGTATTACTGATGAAGAAAATATTCAATCGCTTTCAATTTTATTCAATGCCGGTGGGATTGGAGATTACACGGGAACTCCGTATGAAGGGGTTGATCTTCTTGCATGGATGCATGACCGTTGGGTTACAGTTTCATATAACGAGGCAGGAATTGATTCTCTCGAACCTGTTACATGGGAGACAACCGACCCGGTTGAAATACAGACAATCCTTAATAGCGGTCTGCGTAAATTCAATTTTGCAGTTGTTCCGACAGCTCCAAACGGATTCCTGACCGATATGGGAACTATCGCTACAGACTATGCCGAAGTAATTGTGAGATATAAAATAAGCAAGTAACC
>JAKQLB010000347.1 GCA_029567375.1 Bacteroidota bacterium
GGCGGGAAGATGGCTCCATCACATCCGAAAGGATGTAAGCAGGAATGGAAAAAATGGTGGATATATCTCCAATAATCTGCTCGTTGTGCAATCCGTCCACATTGATCCAGGTGATTGAGGAAGAGTCGCGGTATTTGCGAAATTCCTCCATGGAGTGGATTTGAGTTTCGGTAACGTTTTCCGGAGTTATATCGAAAACCGTCATGCGAACTTTGTCCGCTCGTTTCCGTCCGCGAAACTTGAGATCGTAAGGCGAAAGGCCTATGTTTTCTTTCTTTTTGGGTGAAATGTTGGACATACTATTGTATTTTAAGAGAGTTGTTTCACAAAGTTAACTATTCAGCTCCGCTCTTTACACCTTTGAAAATGGAGTTGACAATCTTATTTCCGCTGAAATAATGGATCCCGTAGCCATTTAGCAAGCCATCGCCTTTAAGAGAAGAAGACCAAAAGGCTCCGCACACGGCAGGATGGACCAATTCGGGAAGCGGCAAATTGAGTCCATTGAGCATATAGTGAAGGTGACCTGAAAAGACAATGACATTTACAAAAGAGGTAAGCGCCGACCTTACCGAATCAATATTTGCACCGATATCTCTAAGTAGCGGTATGTGAACACAAAGTACCACCATCTTATCTTTAGGCACATGCATCAAGTCCTGCTTGAGCCACTCCACCTGCGAGGTGGTAAAACCATTTGCATAGGAACTAAAGTCACTTTTGTCCTTGAAGATAATATTCCTCATGTGGATAAAATGCACCTCACCTCTATTCCATGAGTAGTTTATAGGGCCAAAAAACTTCTCGAAATCGCGCTGAAATCCCAAATTGAAGTCTAAATCCTCGATGGGCTGCGTCGTACTGGCGAAGACATCATGATTCCCCATTGTCTGAAAGATAGGAAATCCGATATGGCTCTTTGACATAATACGGCGCATCTCTTTCATAAGCGGAATGCAATTGCGCACGCCTTTGGAATAGACTATATCTCCAAGAGTAATACCGTAAGGGGGCAGCTCTTCACTCTTTTGCGTCTCTTTAATATCCGCAACTGTCTCCGACTCAAAACGGGCAATATGCTTCTCATTGGCGCACTGCGGATCGGCAAGAGCATAGAGCACAAAGTCGTTCTCTATTTCGATGCGCTCAAAGTTGAAGTCATAGATGCTGCGCTCCACCGTGTATTTGTGGTAAAAATCGGGATTTCCATCGGGATTTTCTTCGATCTTGCAGTCTGCGGGGATGGATGCATAGATATAGAAGGTGTTGGATGAGGGTGATTCAATTGAGTAATGACCCTCTTTATCGGTGATGACGCAACTGAAACCGTCGCTTACGACCATTCCGACGATGGGAGCGCCATCCGCGTAGGTGGCGTAACCGGAAATTCTTTCATTACCTTTATCCTCTATATCTATGTGAGAATTACTCCCATTGCATGAGAATGCCAGCAGCGCAACTATGAGTATAGGGAATATCTTTTTAAAATTCATTGGGCTGCGCTTTCTCATTTTTGGCCGTTTTCAGCCGTTTTGACTTGCGGAGGGCTTCGGTGATGATATATTCCAGCTGGCCATTGACACTGCGGAATTCATCGGCCGCCCACTTTTCGAGGGAGGCCAATGTTTCCGAATCTATCCTGAGGACAAATGGTTTTTTCTCTTTGGCCATAACATTGTCCTTTATTAGTAAAGTGAGCCGGCATTGACTATAGGAGTCGCGGCTCTATCCGAAGTAAGAACTACCATCAGATTGCTCACCATTGCAGCCTTTTTCTCCTCATCCAGCTCGATGATTTCTTTATCAGAGAGTTGCTGGAGTGCCATCTGAACCATACTCACTGCACCTTCCACGATTTTGTGGCGTGCTGCAACAATGGCTGTTGCCTGCTGACGCTGAAGCATTGCGCTGGCAATTTCCGGAGCATACGCAAGATAACTGATGCGCGCCTCCATGACTTCGATGCCTGCAATGTTCAGGCGATCCTGAAGAGATTTTTCGAGCAGATCGTTAACTTCTTCGCCCCCGCTGCGTAAAGTGATGGCGGCTTCTTCATCCTCGAGATTGTCGTAAGGATAGGAACCTGCAAGATTACGGATTGCGGCCTCGCTCTGTACATCCACAAATTTCACATAATTGTCAACCTCGAAAGAGGCCTTAAATGTGTCCTTGACTCTCCATACCAGTACGATGCCGATCATGATCGGGTTGCCCATCTTATCATTGACCTTAATGGGATCGGCATTGAGATTGCGTGCCCTGAGGGAAACGGTAGTCCTTTTTGTAAAAGGATTGACAAAAAAGAATCCGTTGTCCACGATTGTCCCGACATATTTGCCGAAAAAGAGTACCACTTTGCTCTCATTCGGATTTACAATGGTCAAACCCGATAGAAGAAAGAAAAAGATCGTGGAAACAACGAAAAGCAATCCCCACCAATCACTTCCACCTTTGCTGAGGAATATAGCAGGCACCACTATGCAGACGGCCATGCCAATAATAGAGACGAACAACATCATCCAGCCATTCGAAGGAGAGATGAATTTTTCCTGAACTTGTTTCATTTCTTTAAAAATTTAATATCATTTTGATATCACAAAGATATCTATATTTTTTAAAACTCCAAGAAAAAACCACAAACATTCATTACTCCCCTAAATCTGAATAATCGAAGTCGGGTGTGAAATGTGTACAGACATATTTGTTGCCATATCCATCAGTGGCTTCGATACGGACATCGGCTTCAGGATTTTTAAGAGTATATTTCCATGTACCGTAACTTGAAGTCATATAGTTGGAGCGAGTGCCGGAAACATGCCCACGACCGACTACGCCTATATTGTATCCGATTGCCCACCAATCCTGACTTGAGTCGGCACCTATGACATCACCTGTATAGCGTTTGGCAGGTATCCTTTGCATATCACCGCTGTAAACGCCATCTTCAAAAACCTTCACATTCCAAGCGGAGGAACTGTTGAAAATGGAGGCTACAACATCTCCGGATGTAAGTGGGAACTGAAACTTTTCATATTTCCCGCCTGTTTTGGCATTTCCGCGATACATGCGTATCTGATACTCCTTGGATGCCATTTTACCATTTACACCTTTGTAAATGGAATTGACAATTTTGTTTCCGCTAAAATAATGGATCCCGTAGCCGTTGGGCGAACCGTCCCCATTGAGAACGGAGTGCCACCAGGCTCCGCTGACGGCTGCATGAACCTTTTCAGGAAGTGGCAGATCCGGCTCATTACGCATATAATGAGTATGCCCGGAAAAGACAATGGCATTGTCGAAATCAGATAGCGCAAACCTCACCAGGTGGATATTGCCGTCACTGTTTTTGAGTAGCGGAATATGAACACAAAGCACCACCAGTTTATCTTTTGGAACATACTTCAAATCCTGCCTTAGCCACTCCACCTGAGCCATCGTAAAACCATCCTCATACGAATCATAGACGGTATTGCTCCGGAATATGACATTTCTCATGTGCACGAAATGAACCGTACCTCTATTCCAGGATAAATTGACGGGACCGAAGATTGACTCGAAATCTCGTTGATAGCCCAAATTGAAATCCTGAGCCACTATGGGTTCGGTTGCACTTGCAAATACATCGTGGTTGCCCATCGTCTGAAACACCGGAAAACCAATATTTCGCGATGACATCACTCTGCGCATTTCAGCCATATAGGGAGCACAGTTGCGTTTTCCCTCAGAATAGACAATATCTCCCAGAGTGACCCCGTAAATGGGCAGGCTCTCACTCTTCTGCGTCTTCAGAATATCCGCAATTGTCTCCGACTCAAAGCGCGCAATGTGAACATTGTCCTTGCATTGCGGATCGGCAAGCGCATAAACCACAAAGTCATTCTCCACAGCCATGCGTTCGAATTTGAAGTCGTATCTGCTCCGATCTGCCGTGTATTTGTGATAAAAATCGGGATTGCCTTCGGAGTTTTCGACTATCTTACAATCTGCCGGAATTGATGCAAATATGTAGAAAGTTTGTGGTGATGGTGACTCAATGCTATAAAAGCCATCTTTATCGGTGATTACTGCACTGAAGCCATCGCTGACGACCATCCCTGCGATAGGGCGGCCATCTGTATACGTGGCATAGCCATAGACACCCTCATCGTCGGTAATATCGTCAACATTGGAGTTGTTGGTGTTACAGGAAAAGGTCAGCAGTACCACTGCGAGTATCGGGAATACCTTTTTAAACTTCATTTGGTTCGTTAGTAAAAAATCTGAGATCACTTTGATATTACAAAGACATCAAAAATTGTAAAATTCCAAACAAAAATAAAAAAATAAAAATGCCCAACCAACAGCCGGGCATTTTTAGTATCTATATATGAAATCAGACTACGCCGTAATCTTTTCCAGCCATTTAACCATACCTGCCATAACTGCCATCGAGATGAGACAGAAGGCGGCGAATACCGCCCAGGTCTCCCACTGACGGGGGAAAGTGTTGAGCATGGTAACACCGAGGGCAATAAAGAGATTGCCTACAGCCGTAGCGGAAAGCCACAGACCCTGGCAAATACCCTGGAGATGACGCGGAGCCACTTTTGTCACAAATGAAATTCCCAGAGGCGAGATAAAGAGCTCAGCCACCGTGAGGAAGAAATAGGTCACGATAAGTACCCACGGACTTGCCTTCATCGATGCCTTCACAGCCTCACTAAGAGCTGCAAACTCGTATCCTGAAGGATAGTGCTTATACATGGCCACAATCATAAGGAAGATATACGAGCAGGCAGCGATGAACATACCGATTGCAATCTTCCTCGGTGTTGATACCGGCTTACCACGGCGTGCAAATGAAGCAAATAGCAACATTAAGATCGGAGTAAGGGTGATCACAAAGAAAGGATTGATACATTGCCATATCTCAGGCGGAATGGCAGCCGTCGAAACAAAGTCACGTGCAAATACTGAAAGTGACTGACCGTTTTGGTGGAACGCGAACCAGAAGAAAACTGCAACACCAAGAACTGCAAAAAGTGCATAAAGACGCTGTCTGATCTCTTTTGCGTTGGCTGCTCTCTCTTCGGGAGTATAGTCCTGAACCTCTTTCTTGTCCTTTTTTACAGGTGTAGGAAGTTTTTTCTTCACTATTAAGAAGATAGTCAGAGAGAGAAGCATTGCAAACACGGAAGCCAAGAATGAATAGTGTACACCTGTGTTGAAGATATTGAGGTACTGATCACAGAATGCAGCATCAACTACGCCTGTATGGCCTACGCTCTCGGCAAGTGTGGCAATGTTTGCGCTGTCAATCTCCGACAGTGCACCGTTGGTGTCAAGAAACTTGTGGCAGAGACGCGGAAGGTCCGCATTGTAGGTGAAACCCTGGAGCTTTAACCAGGCACTGCGCAGCAGCGGAGCAACAAAAGGGGCAACTACACCACCGATGTTGATAAACACGTAGAAAATCTGGAAACCGCTGTCGCGTTTCGATTTGGCCAACGCAAGAGCTTCAGGGCCCTTCTTGGCGGCTTCTTCCTCAAAGTTGTCATACATCTGGCCCACGATAGCCTGAAGGTTTCCTTTGAAAAGTCCGTTACCGAATGCAATCAAAAGTAACGCAAAGCAAGTGAACACGAGAATGGCGTTGACACCTCTGGTCTCTCCGAAAATCGGAATGGAAAGAAGCAAGTAACCTACTGCCATCACTATAAGACCTGAGATAATGGTGCCTTTGTAGTTCTGTAACCTGTCCGCAATCCTACCGCCGGGGAGACTGAAGATGTAGATGATAAAATAGAATACGGCATAAATCCAGCCTGCTACGGAGTCATCTATTCCAAACTTGGAGCAGAGGAAGAGCAGTAGTACCGCGTTCATAATGTAATAACCAAACCTTTCGCCCATATTACTCAACGCAGCAGCTATGAGACCCTTGGGGTGCTCTTTTTTAGCCTTGGCGAGGTAAAACAAGAGGAACGGAATGACAACAATAAGAATGGCTATGAGGATAACCATAGTGCGGTTATGCAGCCATAGATTTGTGAAGAATTGTCCCATAAATAGTTTTTTCGTGATTATTGGTTTGTATTAGTTTAATCAAACAATGCGGCAAAAATATAAAAAAAATCGTATATTTACTTTTTGTTAACTCGAAAAGTCAATTCTTATGAAGAAAATTGTGATTACCGCATTGGCGGCCCTGTTTTTCTGCAGCAGTTACACTATGGCACAAACGCCCAAAAGTGCGACTCCCGACGGATTAGTGATCTATTCTCTTCCCGGCACTTCGATCAATCTCGTGGTTGAGGCCAAAAAAGAAATATTCATTGCAGGGCCATATGCGCAATATGCCCAGAAATATCTTGGCACGGCCGCAAGAACGGAGAATGCAGTTACTTATAGCATGGGGTCCATACACTTTCATCCCTATATAGAAGCGGACGCTACCAGCCGCATTGCAATTAATCTGGCAGGCAAAAACATTGCGGCAGCCAACTTCCTGCAGTTCTGTTCGCAGGGGTTGATTATCGCATCTGACAGCTATACCGGTAAGCCTGAGGCCTGGAGATTCCCCTCCATCGCTGCCAATGACCAATTTGCCGGAAAAGGCGTAGGGGGCAATCTCACCAGTACCACTACAACCCTTTACAAGAGCGTGATGACTGAAAGCGGTTTCCAGAGAGTGGCCGTCGAGCAAAAACAGGTGGTGGAAAAATCCATCGAAAAGAAGGCTGAAGAAATAGCTAACAGTATCTTCAATTTACGCCGCAAACGTGTGGAAATCATAACCGGTGACACTGACGCCATATTCAACGGCGAAGCCCTCGGAGCTGCAATCGAAGAGATAAACCGTCTCGAACAAGAGTATCTGACTCTCTTTTTCGGTATTACCGAGACCTCATTTCAAAAGATGAGTTTCGATGTAGTGCCTAAGGCCGGAAGCGAGAAGCATATCTATGTCGCTTTCCGCATCTCAGAGACTCAAGGACTTCTCCCCGCCTCCAATATGTCCGGAAGGCCGATTATCCTGGAACTAATCCTCGACGAGGGGACAAAGAGCACCACTGTCCAGCAGGCTGCTGCCGCTGCTGCCGGCAGAAGCAGAAGCCAGATGATCTATTACAGAGTGCCCGCTACGGTTACTGCACGTATTCTTGACGGTCAACAGGTGCTACTCCAGACCAGAGTACCCATTTACCAGCTCGGTACGGTACACTCTTTCCCTATAGAGACACTAATCAGTAAATAATCTATCAATTTATTAAATAATTAAACACAAAACAGTATGACACTTTCTCATCTAAAACCCCAGAGAGTGTGGAAACACTTCTACTCCCTCACACAAATTCCCCGCCCATCGAAGCACGAGGGCAAAGCGGTTCAATTCCTTGAGAAATTTGGCAAGGATCGTGGTCTCGAAACCATCAAGGATGAAATTGGTAATGTAATAATTCGCAAGCCTGCTACTCCCGGTATGGAAAACAGGATGGGTATCATTCTGCAGGCACATATAGATATGGTGCCCCAGAAAAACAACGATAAGGTGCACGACTTCAAAAAAGACCCTATCCAGCCCCGCATCGTGAACAAAAAGGATGGCGATTGGTTATATGCCACCGGCACCACTCTCGGAGCTGACAACGGACTCGGTTGCGCTGTGGCAATGGCAGTAATGGAGGCTGACGATCTGGTGCATGGACCTGTAGAGGCGCTCTTCACAGTGGATGAAGAGACCGGAATGACCGGTGCCAGAGGACTCAAACCGGGTATATTGAAGGGTGATATCCTTATAAACCTCGATTCTGAGACCGAAGGCGAGCTCTATGTGGGTTGCGCCGGCGGACTCGATGCTACTGCGGTATTTAAATATAGGGAGAAACCTCTTCCCAAGGGACACGAAGTATTGGCAATCCATGTCAAAGGACTTCGCGGAGGCCACTCCGGCATGGAAATTCACGAAGGTCGCGGCAATGCAAACAAAGTGATGATGCGAGTACTGCTTCCCGCATTGAGGGATCTGAAGGCCAAACTCGTCTCAATAGAGGGCGGTAACCTACGCAACGCTATCCCACGCGAGGCTGTAGCAGTAGTAGCTCTACCTCCTTCAAAAGTCAAAGCACTTCAAGCAATAGTTGATTCGGTTTTAGCTAAGGTTAAGAATGAGTACGCCAACATAGACCCCAATATTGAGATTTTCCTTGAAAAAACTAAAGGAAAGAATATGATGTGCGGTCAAGTGGCTCTCAAGATGGCCAAAGCTGTCTATGCCTGCCCTAACGGAGTTGACAGAATGAGCCTCGAGATGGCAGATCTTGTGGAAACTTCCAACAACCTTGCTATCGTCAAATCAGAAGATGGTCAAATAGTTGTAAAATGTCTGATGCGTGGCTCCATCGACAGCGCAAAAGAGGATCTTAGTGAGGCAATTCGCGCCACATTCGAACTGGCGGGAGCTGAGGTTACACTGTCAGGAGGTTATTCCGGCTGGCAACCCAACATGAAGTCTCCTATTCTTAAAACCATGAAGGAGACCTATTTCAATCTCTTCGGCAAAGCAGCCGAGGTAACGGCTGTTCATGCAGGTCTGGAATGTGGCATCCTCGGAAGTAAATATCCCAACTGGGATATGATTTCCTGTGGCCCCACTATCCTGTCTCCTCACTCTCCCGATGAAAGGGTCTTCATCCCTTCTGTAGATAAATGGTGGAAATTCATGGTTGCGGCACTTGCTGATGCCCCCAAAAAGTAAGATTTGGGGCAAATTTTTGCCAATTCGATAATAATAACTATATTTGCAGCCCTTTCGGAAAATCCGGAAGGGCTTATTTATCTTAAATTCAATTAATTAAAATGTTAAAACAGTACGAAACCGTTTTCATTGCAACTCCCGTTTTATCTGATGCCCAGATGAAGGAAGCGGTTGCCAAGTACGTGACCTTCATCAAGGACAATGGTGGAGAGATTGTGCACCAGGAGGATTGGGGCCTTAGAAAATTGGCTTACCCTATCCAGAAAAAGACTACAGGATTCTATCATCTGATCGAATTCAAGGCAGGTCCCGAGTTTATCGGCAATTTAGAGACTCAGTACAAACGTGATGAGCGTATCATCCGTTTCCATACCGTCTCTATGGACAAACACGCTATCGCATACGCAGAGCGTCGTCGTAATAAAATCAGCGAAGCAACAGCTCCCAAGGCAGAAAAGGTAGAGAAAGTAGGGCATAAGGCAGAGCCTAAAGCAGAGACCAAGGCAGAGGTTGCAGAGGAAGAAACCACAGTTAAAGAATAAGGAGATTACACCATGGCACAACAAGATGACATCCGCTATCTCAATCCACCGACAGTAGATATCAAGAAGAAAAAATATTGCCGTTTCAAAAAAGCCGGCATAAAGTATATCGACTACAAGGACGCTGAGTTCTTGAAGAAATTTCTCAACGAGCAGGGCAAGATACTTCCCCGTCGTATTACCGGTACTTCTCTTAAATACCAGAAGAAAGTAGCACAGGCAATAAAGAGGGCAAGACACATTGCATTGCTCCCGTATGTAACCGATTTATTGAAATAGGAGGAGATTATGGAAATTATTTTGAAGCAGGACGTCCCCAACCTCGGACATAAAGACGATATCGTTACAGTAAAAAACGGATACGCTGCAAATTACCTCATCCCTCGGGGAATGGCTATCATGGCTACACCTTCAGCCAAGAAAGTTCTCGCTGAGAAACTTCGCCAGCGCGCACATAAAGAGGCCAAGATTCGTGAGGATGCTACCCTTCTTGCAAATGCACTTGAAGGACTTACCGTAAAGGTAACCACAAAGGTGAGCTCAAAGGGCAAAGTGTTCGGAAGTGTCAACAATATTCAGATTACCGAAGCCCTCGTTGCTCTCGGCCACGATGTTGACCGCAAGAACGTTACCATAACAGGTACAGACACTATTAAAGAGATAGGCACATATGAAGCAGTGGTAAAATGCTACCGCGACATCAAAGCCACCATCACAGTTGAAGTTGAAGGCGAAGAGGTATAATCTTAATCGCATGACATTTATAAACAAACGGGATGGCCGAATGGTCATCCCGTTTTGTTTATGGGTTTAGTCAGGCAGTGGTTGCTACTTTTTGTAGATATACCATAACAGATATGCAGCAAGGGCCAGGAGCGCAAAGTAGGTCGCCTTGGGAATGAATGCACTCAGGAGCATTACCACGAATAAGAGCCATAAAAGCGTGTAGGCCAACTTTTTCTGTGCAGGGAGATATTGCCATGTGTAAGTAAGACGCTCGCGAAATATCTTGAAACGCTGTTTTAAATTGGGCTTGTCCATACGGGTGTAACTGTCATAAACGGTGTTGTCACCCTTTGCTTTTGACGACCTTGATTTTCTGACTATTACAAATATTTCTCGGTGTACGGGCGTACCGTGGCAATTGGCAAAAAGTGTGATACGCGTCCTGCCTTTGGATCGGTTGAGTTTGTATTTTTTTGAGCCGCTGGGGGGCACAACCGCGCTTGCCGACCTGTATCCATTGTCGATGGTAATCCTTGCAGATTCTGCTTCGGGACATTCCCATGTTACCTCAACAATATCTCCTTCCCTGACAATTCTTCTGCTTACTTTGAATTTCATATCTGATATACGTTTTATTAATCATGCCGCAAAAAGAGTTCCACAAATGGCCGTATTTTTGCATTTTTACACTATAAAATAGTATTTTTAGGGCATGAAACACTTTTTACGCATAATAATTATTGCAGCAATCTTGCTGCCGATCGGACTTCAAGCCGGGGCACAAACCGTTTACTCCGTTGATTATAAGTCCGATGCAGACATTAAGGTCTTTGTATCCGAATATAAGTCTGACGCCGATTTGGTTGTTTATAAGACTGAGTACAAATCTGACGCTACTGGCAACAACGGCATCTGGCATTTTGTCAAATACAAGTCAGACGCCAAAAAGAAAATCTATTTTGTCCAATATAAGTCGGACGCCGACCTTATCATCTATTTCTCCCAATGGAAATCCGATGCCGGCTGGCGAAACAATTCTAAAAAACATCTGATGCAATAGTCATATCATCGGAAAAAGAGCTTCACGGGCCTCTTTTACGACCAACTGCATTTCCGCCTTATATGTTTCGTAGTGCCATTTGATATGGCCGATTTCATATTTATTAGTATCTTTACGCGCTTTAAAACAATATTCAGAAATCAAAGTAAAAATTATTAATAATATCAATTAAAAAATGAAGAAAATCAATTGCTTTATTCCTTTTCAAAATGAAACACAGGTCAAGCTGACGGTTGAAAATATCAAAGCCCAGCAACTGGTGGACAAGATATATCTCCTCTATGCGGGTGAGACTGCATACCACTCTGCAGAGGCGTTGGGATGCAATGTAATCAATGTCCCCTCCATCAACAGCACAGCAGCAGTAAAGGCCATATCAGCTAAGTCAGACAACAAATATTCCCTGATCTATACCAAATACACCTCTTTGAGTTTCGTACTATTTTCGCTCGAGAGAATGGTAAACATCATTGAAGATACAGGTGCAGCCATGGTATATGCGGATCACTTCAAACAGGTGGGTGACTTGCGCTCCAATGCCCCCGTAATCGATTATCAGTTCGGTTCGTTGAGAGATGATTTTGACTTCGGTTCTGTACTATTCTACAGGAGCGATGCAGTTAAAGAGGCAGTTTCCAGGATGAATATCGACTATAAGTTTGCTGCAATGTACGATCTGCGCCTCAAAGTTTCACAAAAAGGCGACCTTGAGCACATAAATGAATATCTCTATTACGATGTCGAAACAGACACCCGCAAATCGGGCGAGAAATTGTTTGACTATGTTGACCCCAAGAACAGGGCTGTACAAATTGAGATGGAACAGGCCTGTACGGAACATCTGAAGGTTATAGGCGGATACTTCAAGCCCAAATTCAGGGATGTGAAATTTGCTGAAGGCAAATTCGAGTATGAGGCCTCAGTTGTTATTCCCTGCAAAAACAGGGTGCGCACCATCAAGGACGCCATCACTTCAGCTCTCAGCCAGAAAACCAACTTCAAATACAATGTAATTGTAGTGGACGACAATTCAGACGATGGTACCGTTGAGATCATAAAGTCATTCAAGGACAATGAAAAACTCATCTACATTGCTCAGGATAAGTCTTATCACGCCATAGGCGGCAACTGGAATGTGGCAATCCACCATCCCAAATGCGGAAAATTTGCCATCCAACTCGACTCCGACGACGTCTATTCGGATGAAAACAGTATTCAGAAGATTGTTGACGCATTTTACGAGCAGAACTGTGCAATGGTTGTAGGCACATATCGTATGACCAATTTCCATATGGAAACCATTCCTCCCGGAATCATCGATCACAGAGAGTGGACCCCCGATAACGGCCGCAACAATGCGCTTCGCATCAACGGCCTGGGAGCACCGAGAGCTTTCTACACACCGATGCTTCGCACCATCAATTTTCCTACGACCAAATATGGCGAGGACTATGCAGTGGGTCTGCGCGTAAGCCGCGAATATCAGATCGGCCGTATCTATGACGTACTATATGTATGCCGTAGATGGGATGACAATTCGGACGCTTCCCTCGATATCGAGAAAGTAAATGCCAATAACCTCTATAAAGACCGTATCCGCACCTGGGAACTTAAAGCCCGCGTTGCAATGAACCGCAAGTAGCGCTATGGCCTCCCTAAAAGAGAGTATAGAACAGATGTTCTCCCGTGAACTTTCGCTCCACGGGAGGGCATTTGTCAATCATCAGGCTCTCTCAGGTATGGAAGTCAAAGAGTTTGACATTGACGGCTATCCTGCCAGACTCCTTTTCAACCCTGCCAGGGAAGCCTCGGTAATGGCAGATATAAGCGAGGAGACCATTCGCAACCGACAATGCTTCCTATGCGAAGAAGGACTCTCTCCTGAGCAGCTCGGCACTGCGTGGCGTAGCCCTGCAACTCAGGAAGAATACATTTTCAGGGTAAATCCCTTCCCAATCTTCGACCTCCATTTCACCATTTCCCTTTCATACCACAAAAGACAGCAAATAGAGGGACATTTCGCCGATATGGCTGCCATCGCCCGTGAATTGCCGGATTATACCATCTTTTACAACGGTCCGATGTGCGGTGCCTCTGCGCCCGATCATCTACATTTCCAGGCCGTCCCTGCCGGAAATATGCCCTCGGAGGTTGTTGCACGCAAGGGAGAGCACCTGAAACCGGTTTACAATTGCATCTCCGGCAGCATAAGTCGTCTTTCCATCTGGTCGGGCGGCACCTATCTGCTCCAAAGTAAGAGCAGGAGCGGTATTGATACTCTTTTTTCACGTCTGATGAGCAGCGCACAAATCGTCGATAGCACAGAGTGGGAACCCCGTGTAAACATTCTCTCCTGGTGGAAGGCAGACACCTATTCCACTTTGGTCTTTTTCCGTAGAGAATCCAGACCCGCCTGCTTTTCAGCAGAAGACCCTAAAGAGCGTATCCTAATCAGTCCGGCTTCAGTGGAAATGGGCGGAGTGGCAATAGTATCATCGCGGGACAGCTTTGACCTGCTCACCGCAGACAAACTCGTGAGTATCATAGAGGAAGTATCATTGGACAAAATATCATCACAAATTATGGAACAGAAACTCAAAAGGACTCAAGAGGAACTTGCTGTAGGCATTTTCTCTGAAGAAGAGATAGAATTCAGCTTCATCACGCCCTATAATGCCGGCGGTAAGGTCTATAAGGGCGACTATCGGGCTTCGGTTAAAGATGGCAAAGTGCTCTTCGACGGAACTCTCCACGACAGTATCATTTTCTCCTCAAACGAGGAAAATGCCCGCTTCAAGCTCAAGGATGTCACCATCGGCGTCAATTTCCACTGGGAGAGAAAGGAAGATCAGATTTTCGCCGGCAACCTCAAACTAATTGTGGAAAAAGGCAGGGTGACCGCTATCAATCTCATCGGCATCGAAGACTACCTTATCAGCGAGATCTCCTCCGAAATGAGCGCCACCTCTTCAAAACAGCTGCTTAAAGCACATGCTGTCATCTCCCGCTCCTGGACACTTGCACAGATAGTCAAGAATAAGGAAATAACTGCTTCAGCGCAAGAGTATTCCGCATGTACCGAAACGGAAGAGGAGCTGATAAAGTGGTATGATCGTGAGGATCACACCAATTTTGATGTTTGTGCGGATGACCATTGCCAGCGCTACCAAGGACTCACTCGCGCCTCCACACAGGCCGTGAGGGAGGTCATTGAGGAGACCTGGGGCGAGGTGCTCACCTATGATGGCAAAATCTGCGATGCACGCTTCTCCAAGTGTTGCGGTGGAGTCTTTGAGGAGTTCCCCTACTGCTGGGAAGATAAGGATATGCCCTATCTCCGCAAGCAGCTTGACAACAAGAGCGGGGACCCCATACCAGACCTCACCATTGAGGAGAATGCACGCGAATGGATATACGGCTCACCGGAAGCCTTCTGCAACACCACCGACCAACGTATCCTCTCTCAGGTACTCAACACTTACGACCAGGAGACACTAAACTTTTTCCGTTGGAAGGAGATATACTCCCAGAAAGAGCTCTCCGATCTGATTAAGAGTCGTTCAGGAGTGGACTACGGTGAGATCCTCGACCTAATCCCCGTTGCCAGAGGTACTTCGGCTCGCCTATGGAAACTCAAAATAGTAGGTTCAAAGCGCTCCCGAACCATCGGCAAGGAACTGGAGATCCGCAGGACTCTCTCTCCTTCCCACCTCTACAGCTCAGCTTTCGTGGTGGAAAAAGAGGGTGTAACAGCATCCGGCGCTCCTGCATCATTTACACTCATCGGAGCAGGATGGGGACACGGCGTAGGACTCTGCCAGATTGGCGCAGCCGTAATGGGTGACCTTGGATATGACTACCGCGAAATCCTTCTTCACTATTTCCACGGAGCATCTATCGACAAACAATATTAAAACCATAAAACTTATGAAAAAACAAACCGGAAAAAGATCTCCGTGGGCTTGGGTCCCCACGCTGTACTTTGCACAGGGTCTGCCCTACGTTGCGGTTATGACTCTGGCTGTTGTCATGTTCAAGGACCTGGGGCTCGACAATGATAAAATTGCTCTGTACACCAGTTGGCTCTACCTGCCGTGGGTAATAAAGCCTATCTGGAGCCCAATCATCGATTTGATCAAAACCAAACGAATGTGGGTTATCCTGATGCAGACATTCGTGTCGGTTGCATTTGCAGGTATTGCCTTTTCAATCCCCACCACTTTCTTCCTGCAAACCTGTCTGGCATTTTTCTGGCTGATGGCATTCAGCAGTGCAACCCACGACATCGCTGCTGACGGATTTTATATGCTCGGCCTATCGGAAGGCGACCAGGCCCTGTTTGTCGGCATTCGTAACACCGCATACAGACTCGCCACTATTTTTGTGGAGGGCGGACTCGTGGTCCTTGTCGGTTTTTTGGCAAAAGGATCGATTGTTCCCGGATGGAAAGGAAACTATGTGGTAACCTGGAGCGCCTGCTTCTTCCTGCTGGCAGCCATCTTTCTCGGACTCACCATATGGCACTCGATCGCTCTACCCAAACCTACAAGTGATGTTTCAAGAGAGAACATCACCTTCAAGCAATTAATGAGGGATTTCGTAATGACATTTGTCGATTTCTTTAAGAAAAATGACATCGGCCTTGCCCTGTTCTTTATCCTAACCTACCGACTCGGAGAGAGTCAACTGTTGAAGCTTGCCATTCCATTTATGAAGGATCCCATCGACGCAGGCGGTCTCGGACTTGGTAATGAACATATCGGTATGATTAAGGGTACCGTAGGCGTTATTGCACTGCTTGTTGGTGGCATCATAGGCGGCATTTGTATCTCCAAAGGAGGCCTTAAGAAGTGGATAATCCCCATGGCACTGGCAATAAACATCCCCGACGCTTTTTATGTCTATCTTGCCTATGCTCAACCTGAAAACATCTGGGCGATTATCGGATGCGTTGCAGGAGAGCAATTAGGCTACGGATTTGGGTTCACTGCCTTCACCCTCTATCTGGTATATATTGCCCGGGGTGCATTCAAAACAGCTCACTATTCCATCGGGACCGGTCTTATGGCGCTCGGTATGATGATCCCCGGTATGTTTGCAGGTAAAATCCAAATGGCAATGGGCTATCCCATGTTCTTTATCTTTGTCTGTATCTGCACTCTTCCGGGCATCCTCGCTTCGATTCTTGTAATGAGGCGCTTACCTGCAAGTTTTGGTATAAAAACCAAAGAAGTGGCAGAATAACTCACTTTATCCGAACATTAAAAATAACAATCATGAAAAAAAATATCATACTCTTTGCAGTAGTACTTGTGACGCTTTGCTCTTGCAACAACGCCAGTAACGCAGGCAATCCCAAAAATCCCGCGACAGGCGATGCAATTGTAAAAAGCGGACTGGAAGTGCTCGTCAAAAATGATTTTGAACCCCTCAAGGGCAAAAAAATCGGTCTTCTGACCAATCCCAGCGGTGTTGACCGCAACCTAAACTCCACAATCGACATTCTTTTCAATGCCGAAGGAGTGGAACTGGTGAAGCTCTTCGCTCCCGAACACGGCGTACGGGGTGACATCTATGCGGGCGGACATGCTGACGATGAAGTTGATGGGAAAACAGGTCTGCCTGTATTGTCCATCTACGGTAAAACCCTAAAACCTACTCCCGAAATGCTTGAGGGTCTCGATGCCGTGGTATATGATATCCAGGATGTAGGCGCACGTTCATACACCTTCATCAGTGCTCTCGGTCTAATGATGCGTTCCTGTGCAGAAAACGATGTAGAAGTCATCGTTCTTGACAGACCCAATCCTCTCGGAGGCCTCAAGGTGGAGGGCAACTATGTTGAACCCGGATTTTTCTCCTATATAAGCGAATTCAAGATTCCCTATGTCTATGGGCTTACAGTCGGCGAATTTGCCCGCCTTATCAATGAGGAAGGCCTCAACACCGGCCAAAGAGGTGAAGACGAGCATGTTACTTGCAAACTAACGGTCGTGCCCATGGAGGGTTGGAGCCGCGATATGACATACGATAAAACCGGACTTCCCTGGATTCTCCCTTCGCCGCAGGTGCCTCAGGCACAGAATGCAATCGGTTATCCTTGTGCAGGCATTGTAGGAGACTTTTCAGGCCACTATCTCAATATCGGTGTAGGCTACACCCTTCCCTTCCTGACATTTGCTGCAGAATGGGTCGATGCCGATGACCTCAAAACAGAACTCGACAGTTACAACATCCCCGGAGTAGCCTGGCGCACCATCCACTACAAACCCTTCTTTGGCTCAAGTCAGGGGAAACTCCTCCACGGTGTACAATATTTCTTCACAGATTACGACATAGCCCCATTGACACTGATCAACTTTTATGTGATGCAGGCTATACACCAACTCTATCCCGATCACAATCCCTATGAGGGAGGAAAAAACAGGACCACCGACATCGTATGCGGTACAGACCATATCCGCCTAACATTCGGTAAAAATTTCCTCGTATCCGATATTATTGAATACTGGAATAAGGACGTGGAGCATTTTAGGGAGCTCTCAAAAAAATATTATCTCTACGAATAGGGGTAGTGCTGAAGGATTTTGAAAAAAGTAATTGCATTATATTTCAGCCCTACGGGCGGGACCGCAAAGGTGATCAGAAGTATGGCCCGATCATTTGCATCCGCAATGGGCTGTGATTTTGCTGAAATGGATGTTACACTGCCTGAAAAAAGGGAAAGTGCTCCCCTATTTGGAGTTGATGATGTGGTATTCTTCGGGGTTCCAACTTATATCGGCAGAGTTCCCAATCTGATTCGGCCCTTTTTCGTCTCTATCAAAGGTGGAGGAGCTCTTGGGATACCCGTCGTCACTTATGGCAACAGAGCGTATGATGATGCTTTGGTAGAATTGAGGGATATTATGGAAGAAAACGGTTTTAAAACCGTCGCTGCGGCAGCTTTTCCGGCAGAACACTCCTTTTCCACCACTCTCGCGGGAGGCCGTCCGAATGAAAAAGATCTGCAATTAGCAAAGGATTTTGCGAGAAAAATAGCAGAAATTATTACAAATAATCCCCACTCTATCTGTGGCGACCATACTCCAGTAGCCGTACCCGGCAATCCTGCTCCCTA
Organism: Bacteroidota bacterium; assembly: GCA_029567375.1. Classification (GTDB taxonomy): domain Bacteria; phylum Bacteroidota; class Bacteroidia; order Bacteroidales; family UBA932; genus Cacconaster. The sequence continues at coordinate 18,186 of JAKQLB010000347.1, forward strand.
TTCCTATTACAAGGCCGTAATCAGCGACAACAAAAGCATAGACATACGCAAAGTCAAGCCCATGACAGATCCTGAGAAATGCACAAAATGCGGACTTTGTGCCCTACTCTGCCCTATGGGCTCGATAAACATTTCTGACCCATCCATAACTAATGGAATATGCATTAAATGCGGCGCCTGCATAAAAAAATGCCCCCGAGGTGCCAAATCAATCACCGACCCGGATTATCTGGAACACAAACGGCTCCTCGAAGAAGAATACGGAAATGTTATAAAAAAAGCGGAGCTTTTTTACACTACTTAATAATTACTTCATCGGTAAAGATGTAGGCGTTGCCGCCGGCGCCGAGATGCCATTTGGGTATTTTACCGTAATTCTTTGCAAACACCTTGATGTAGCGTGCTTCGACGCCCTCACTTTTGTCACCGTAATCATCCAGGAGGGTTATCTTTAGATCGTGAATCTGAGGCGTGTAGTCATCATCAGCCACATTGTGGCCTACTCTGCCGGCAAATCGGTATGTGACCCCATCCATTGATGTATAAAATTCCACATACCGGGGCATCCATATCCAGGATTTGATATCCTGTAGAAAACCTGCAGCGAGCTGTGTCACATTTCGTGGCTTTTTCAGGTCTATGATAGCTTCAAAATCCTTTCTCTGGTAGCCTTGCCAACCACCCAGACGGAAATTTACACTTCCGCGGATACCATCCACCAAACCAAGGTCTCCTCCGGCGAAATATTGTCTGCTGTATTTCTCTTTAATTGTGACATTGTAGGTAGAACTTATCTTTCTGACCACCGATTCGGTGATATGGCTGCGAAGCCAGGAGTCATTTTCACAATAACAGCGAATGCGCGAGGATTCCGACAGAGTAAAAGGTCCCGTATAGAGTTTGAAATCACCGCTTCCGGTGCTTGTCTTTTCCCCGTCAAGAGGCTCCACGCTATACCAGATGCGGTAATCGGGATACAATGCGCCGAGACTTACCTCAACACTCTTCAGAAACATCGGATTGGAAACATTCACCCAGGGATTTTCCACAAAGTCCCCATCTATGGCCGAAATCGGCCTTACAGATAGGTCAGAGCCAAACTCTTCATCAGGTTCCTCACTCATTTCAAACTCAAATTCCGCTCCTGAGAAAATATCATCGTAAATGATATATGAATATGGATAATCCACACCATCTCTTTTCATTCCACTCACATAAAAATTC
>JAKQLB010000095.1 GCA_029567375.1 Bacteroidota bacterium
GCATGACTAAAAAAGTTGCAAAAAGCCTATTGTTTTTTGAAGAGTCCCATCCAAACTCTGTAGCCATTTTTGGACGCAAGGGATACTCACGGCGATAAAGATACCCATAATGGGCACAGATATTTCGGAGAACGCTCAACACGTGCAACCATTGGCCTAGAAAAAAATCATTTACATGATAACTATTTCTAGCTATGGTCTTTTTATCCTTTTCTTGAAGATTGCCATAATATTTTGAAAGGGTATTGAACGATAAAAACTCAATCACTACCCATATTGGAAAGTAACCGCCATAATTTGTTTTGTGGTGTTTTATTACTGGGTCTTTAGAATTACGAGATATTTCGTTTGTAAAATTATCCAAAATGACCTGGTAGATCGCCTCATCTTTGCAAATTGCTTTTTGATAAAATGCATCTGATCCATATGTAATTCCCAAGTAATGAGAAATCTGAGTTCGTGTTTTAATCTCTATTGGCTCCAAGATAGTTAATAATCTATTCCTAAGCCAACTATCATTATTATAAATAGCCATAACCTGAGAAAATCGCGTTCCATCACGAAAATGATCCGGTGAATTCATCAGCTTATGGAAATATATGTTAAGGCGATAATGTGATTGGATGAGAGGAAAGTTGAGGCAGTTGAATCGCTGTCGATTATCATTCCCCTCTTACGTAATAGATCAATTTGGTTTTGAATTGTTAAAGCTGGTTTAAGCGACATGACAGTTATCTACCTGGAAAAAAATGACCCACCTCGGTGCGCATGCAAAGCAGAGGCGTGGTGGGTTCTGTTGACAATATTATACTCGAATCCCATACAATTACAACACTGGGATAGGGACCCATTTTTTCAGGATTAGGCATAATCCGAAAACTAGTTTTTTGCATATTGTACCGGCCTAAACTTACATCCATAAGCTGCCTTCTTTCCCACCATCGTCCAGGATAATCTTTCAACTGTATTCCACCAAATCCCTGGCACTTCGTACCATTGCGCACCAATTACATCCTTTGGGATATCTGGATCTGGGGCGGTGCCTCGCGCAAGGGCTCCATCGGGGTGGATGCCAACTTCAGTATAAACAAATGAATAAATTGGGCCTAAAGTGGCTAAAGACAACATCATACCCCACCCGCACCGGGAAGGTTCAACCGTTTTTGCGGCATCTATCCGGTCAGCAACGAATTCGAAGTAGGTCATCCCTTTTGGAGCTTCAGGCACCTGCATAGGCTGGTTTCCCTTGTAGGCAACGAATAAAATACTGGAGCAAATCGCCAGGATGACAGTAGTTTTGACAACCCATCCAATCAACTTAAGAATCACTACGATGAATTTCATTTTCTCCTTCATTCTTTTTATCTGTCTGATACTGATCTTCTGGTCGGGTACCTTCTCGTAAGACCCGGTTATAACGAATCTCCTCGCGATACATTCGATCTAGAGCAACCTCAATCACATCGCTTTCACTCCGTCCCATAACACTTGCCATCGCTCTTAATTGACTCACGCCTTCTGGGCTTATTCGAAAAGATCTTACTGGTTTACTCGCAGAATTTGTTTTCGGCATTTTTATCCTCAGTTTTAATTATCGTAATACTAGAGTATACTATTGTCAACATAAACACATAGGTCTTGTCAGGAACCAAAGGGGAGTCCATAATTGGAATAATCTCTTTGTCCCTTTTGCCAAATTTTTCCGAATTATATATAGAGCTCAAAAATAAATATTCCCTGCAGGATATTGTTGAGGTGATACAAGGAGAAATTTATGGCAGGAAGTAGTATTGAATTGATGTCAGAAAATATTGATCGTATGACAGATGAAATAAGGATAATCAAAGCGGCTAGACAGGATCCTAAGGTATTTGGAGAATTGTACAAGCTGTATGTTGAACAGGTCTTCCGATATCTCTACAGCAGAATAGGTAATTTGCATGAAGCAGAAGATGTTACAGCTCAGACATTTCTTGCGGCTTTCGAATCCTTTGACAAATTTCGACAGGAGGGGCACTTTGCTTCCTGGTTGTTTGGAATTGCTCGTAATAAAGCAATGGACCATTTTCGCCGACCGGACCATTCGTCACACATGGATAGGTCCAGTGAGATAGCTGTGGAAGACAATACTTTAGCTAGGATGATAAAGACAGAACAGGAAGAAGCGTTGTCAACGCTCATTCAGGCTTTGTCTGAAGAAGACCGCGAACTACTCCGTCTTCGTTTCTTGGCAGATATGAGTTTCCCAGAAATCGCCCGTTTTCTTCATCGCAATGAAGAAGCTGTCAAAAAAACTACATACCGGTTACTGGCACGGTTGCACAGCCAGTTGGAGGTTTCAAATGAATGAAAAGTATTCAACTCCTCAGTTTGAAGAGAGTATTCGTAAATCCTTTGGAGTACCTGAGATCCGCTCCAAATTTGTTGACGAGGTATATAGTGATTTGATGCAACAAGGGGTTGCAAAGTCTCGAAAAGCTCGTCCTTTTCTCGGATTGCGGCCGGCATGGACTGTCACTCTGGCGATTTTTTCCCTGATGATCATCGGTACCCTGGTAATAGGTCCACAGCGCGTTTATGCGGAGTTCTTGAAACTATTTGGTTACATTCCAGGGGTGGGAATCGTGGATCAGAGCAGCCCTATCCGGGTGTTAGCCGAGCCGGTCAGTGTCACACGCGATGGAATCACGGTCACGGTGACTTCAGCGACGCTCACTGGTGACAGAACCCAGATCGAGTACCGTATCTTTGGAGTACCTGGTTCGGCTTATCCTGACCGTGAAGATATTGTCGGCTGTATGCAGAGAGAATATCTACTCCTCGCGGATGGGAAGCAACTTGCCCAAATCAATTATGGTTACGAGCCTGTACCCATGAGTGTGAACGAGGCTGTCTTTGTGATTCCGTGCATCTCTGGTACCCTCCCCGGGAAGTCCCCGGAAAACTGGGAGTTGCCGCTTCGCTTCGTACCTGCTCCACCAGATCTGACCGTGATGCCTGTAACCGAGCTTTCACCCTCTCCGCAGATCGACCTGACCCAGGGTACCACTGCCAACGGCACATCAGTCCAATCGGCTGATAATTCTGTGACGGTGAGCAAAGTGATCGAAACCAGCGATGGCTACATCCTGATTGGAAGTTTTCAACCCCAAAGTAAGCCCGGCGAATCCTTTCAGCAGACCGGTGCCATGGAGATCCATGATGCCAGCGGAAAGAAGGTAGCTTATACCTATCCACAGGACGTCAACGAGGCGATCAACCAGGAACCGGGCGGCACCGGTTGGGCGGCGCAGTTCAAGGCTGCCGGCCTGGTCTATCCCCTGAACATCAACTTTTCAGGTGCAATCCTGCTTCCTTCAGACTCTGATGCCACAGCCCAGTTTACCTTCGATGCCGGTTCCAATCCGCAGCCGGGTCAGGTGTGGGATCTTAACCAGCAGATCCAACTTGACGGTCATACCCTGACGCTGGTCTCGATCACCGCCAATTCGCAAAGAAGTTACTCGTTTAATTTTCAGGTTGACCCGAAAGTTTACAGCGTTGGAGTCCAAATTGAGGGATTTACACCTATTGGCGGGGGCGGTGGAGGCGGCGGCGGTCTGACGAATGGGAAGTTCAGCACAAGTCTGGTCTATGCCCAACTACCGACCGGGGAACTGACCGTTGATATTTTCCACATGGTGTTGATCGGCGACTCGATCACCTGGCAGGGACAGTGGTCCCCTGCGACCCCTCGCACCGATCTTCCGGCCAATCCGACACTTCAATCTGGCTTATGCTTGACGGCGGATTCCCTTACACAACTCCAACCGGCTCCATCAACGGTGGCCAATGGAAAAGCCCTGATCTATGAAAAGTTGGATACAGGTACATGGGGCCTTGCAGTCTACAATTTGGATGGGAGGCAGAAGCAGGTGGTGGTTCCAAATGGCAATTGGGGAGCCCTGTCATCGGATGGCAGCCAGGTAGCATACTCGGCCTCAGACAACGGAATTCACATTGTCGACCTGGCTTCGCTGACTGAGAAAGTCTTACCGGGCGCGGGTGGGTTCAATCTGCACTGGTCACCGGATGGAACGCAGATCGCCTATGTGGGGATGGGTGACGGAGTCATCAATAGTGTATTTGTCATCACCACCGACGGCACCCCGGCGCGCCTAATCTCCGACTTGAGTTATGAATCGATCATCGGCTGGGCACCGGATGGCAAGCTTTACTTCGTGGCACCCTACACCGGAGGCGCTGCCTGGAAGGTTTATTCTTATGACTTGGCCAGCGGCACAACCCAGGAGCGCTTCACCATCGAAAATGGCACGCCGAAATTCCTTAACCCCATGCTCTCCCCTGACGGGAAGTGGATCGCCTACCGCGGTCGGGATAACAGCAGCCTGTACCTCGTCCACCCCGATGGCAGTGACATGCATCTGGTTTTGGATAACGTCGGTGCAGTCGGCATTGCCTGGACCTCATCCGGTTGGCTGGGCGTGAGCATCAGGACTGATGATCCCTATGTACAGAAAGTGCTCCTGATCAACCTGGATACCTGCGAGAGCTATATCCTGAACGGGCTGCACGGACAGCTCCAATGGCTGGTCATCAAATGAATCAGCCGGGTTATCAAAAAAAGTGAAAAGGAGGAGGGTCGCCATAGCTGCCCTCC
>JAKQLB010000354.1 GCA_029567375.1 Bacteroidota bacterium
CAGTACGAGCAGAAGTCCAAAATCGACAGCAAAGGCAAAGACGCTGGCGACAGCATTCTGGATGAACTGGACGAGAGTATTGTCTGAACGTCCGCGTTTGAGTTCGGGATACAGTGCGATTAATCGTCTGAAGATGCTCAAAACTCCCCCTGATAGCGGCATATAACAACGATGAGTAAACGGAATCCAATATAGATTGGTGCTTCGTTCCAATCAAGATAAATATTGGAGCCTCTGGAGGGATACAATAAAAGTTCAGTACTTAAACGTCCGAAAATACACATGACGAGGTATTGGGATGAAGAGGTACGACAAAGACTTTAGAGAGCAGGCACTGAGATTGTCAGACGAAGTAGGTCTGAAAAAGGCGGCGGAAAAATTGGGTATTGTTTATGCAACCCTATCCGACTGGAGAAAGCAACGAGTCAAGAACAGCAAGAGCACGAAAGAGGCAGCAATAAATCCAGTCGATGAGATTGCACGACTCAAAAAAGAAAACGCAGATCTTCAGAAGGCCAATTCAATCCTGAAGGACGCACTGGGTTTTTTCGTAGAAGACCGGAAGAGATAGAAGCAGGCGGAAGGTTTGTATTTATTCTTGTGCGTGCACAGGAACAAAGATATTCCGTTCGCTCGATGTGTACATCACTTTCGGTCAGTGAAAGCGGCTATTACAAATGGAAGCGGAACCGGACTCGGCCAAAACCATGGCAACTCCTTCTTGCTGAAATACACGCTATTCTTGCCGAACATCCGGACAATAATAACTACGGGATTGAGAGAATGATGATTGCATTGGAGCAACGGGGAATAATACGATCTTACTCAACCGTAAAACGAGCTATGAAGAAAGGAAACCTGCTTCATGAGAGCCGTCGGAGCCCTGATGGGCTTACAAAAGCAGATAAAAAAGCAGATCGCCCGGATAATATCATAAAACAGGATTTCACAGCATCAAGACCTGATGTAAAATGGCTAACAGATATCACACAGACTCAATGCCGCGACGGAATCCTGTATATTGCGCCTGTTTTTGACTGTTACAGAGGTGAGATAGTTAGCCTTGCGATGGACACAAACATGAAGAAAAATCTTTGCATAAAGGCTATAAGCGATGCATATAGACTGCGCAGCCCAGGTGCCGGGGTTGTCATTCACAGCGATGCCGGTAGCCAGTACACCAGCAGAGCATACAGGCAGATACTTGGCCACTTTCATGCTATTCAAAGTATGAGCGACGTTGCAAAGTGTTATGACAATGCACGGATGGAAAGTTGGTTTGCTACTCTCAAAAAAGAAAAAATCTATAAACTCGACACCGGCAATATGTCTGTTGAAGAAGTAAAACAGGAGGTCTGGCGCTATACATTTGCATATTACAACACGCTTAGAATTACTACTGCCACAGAAGACGGATATCCGCCGTCTGTTTACAACGGCAAAGAAGCAGATCGAAAGTCTGTTGCTTGAATAGATTCGGGGTGTTTGGGGACTGAACTACTATTGACTATTCCACTGCTCACGAAATCAGGTCTTATGAAATGCGTATTTTCCGATCACGCTCGCTTTTTGTAGACCATGTCCTGTTGG
>JAKQLB010000368.1 GCA_029567375.1 Bacteroidota bacterium
TTTTAAGAAGCTGGTTAAGTCCATCAGTGAGTTTCCGAAGATGATGGAGCTGCGGCCCATCATTGTTGATGCTGACGGCATGATCTTGGGCGGTAATATGCGATTTAAGGCACTGCAGGAGTTAAAGTATAAAGATATACCCGACGCATGGGTTAAGCGGGCGGACGAGCTTACGGAAGAGGAGAAGCGCAGGTTTATCATTGAGGACAATGTGCCGTTTGGTGAATGGGATTGGGACACGCTTGCCAATGAGTGGGACACCGTTGAGCTTGCCGAGTGGGGGCTGGAGATACCTGACTTTGCTCTGAATAAGGCCGAGGCCGAAGAGGACAACTACGAGATCCCCGACGAGATAAAGACGGATATTGTTCTCGGTGACCTGTTCGAGATAGGGCAGCACAGATTGTTGTGCGGGGATAGCACCGATAGCGATCAGGTAGCAAAGCTGATGAACGGGCAGAAGGCGGATATGGTATTTACCGACCCGCCGTATGCTTTATTTGGGAATAGTACGGGAGTGGCAGGTGTGACTGATGAGAATATGGTCATGCCGTTCTTCATTCAACTTTTTGATGCCATTAAAGATAACACAAAACAATTTGGTCATATCTATGTCTGTTGTGATTGGCACTCTGCATTTGCAGTTCAGCGGGCGTTCAAGTCGGTATCACTAACCGCTAAAAACCTATGTATTTGGGATAAGGGTGATGGTGGTCTTGGCGCAATGTATCAGCAATGTTACGAGATGATTTGGTTTATAGCCAATTCCCCAACAAGTAAGAAAGTAATAGGCAAGGCTGGTATGGCAGGTGAAAGAACTGTAAGTGGTAAGCCTAATATATGGAGATACCCACGATCTACTCAAGACCGTAATCATACAGCAGAGAAGCCGACAGCAATGGTTGGCTTTGGAATAGAAAATAGCAGTGACGAAGAGAACTTGGTCATTGATCTATTCTTGGGTGGTGGCACTACAATGGTCGCAGCCCACCAGCTTAACCGCAAGTGTTACGGCATGGAGATCGACCCGAAATGTTGTCAGGTAATACTTGACCGCATGAGGAAGCTCGACCCTGAAATTGAGGTTAAAAAGAATGGGATATTAATTTCAGACAGTGTCAAAAGGTAACAACATAAAAAAGTCAGAAATGATCAAGGCACTTGAGAAGTCTCTCGGTGTTGTTACTACGGCCTGCAGGGAAGTGGGCATTGCCAGAAAAACGCATTATGAATGGTATAACGAAGATGCAGAATATAAAAAGGCCGTTGACGATTTATTGGATGTTGCCTTAGACTTTGCTGAATCTATGTTGCACAAACAGATACAGGAGAAAGATACTACTGCAACTATTTTCTTTTTAAAGTGTAAGGGCAAGAAACGCGGCTATATTGAGAGGTCGGAGATGGACTTAAATGTTAAAGAGCTTCCCAAACTGCCTGATATAATCATCAAATGATGGAGCAAGTAGTATCGGCCCCACAGAAAAGCATATTAAAGTCAACGGCTCCGATTAACTTATTTCTCTCAGGCGTTGGATCGGGAAAAACTCATTTACTTGGAATAAAGACCTATCAGCTTATCAGAAAGTTTCCAAAGGTCCGGGGCTTTGTGGGGGCGAACACATATTTACAGCTCGTTCAGTCAACTTTATTTCG
>JAKQLB010000387.1 GCA_029567375.1 Bacteroidota bacterium
CGGGACCCAGGCGGAGGTTGACATCATTATTCTTGGGGGAATGGGATTGAAATATGACGATTATCTCTTCTTCCGTGACACTCTTGAAGAGCATGGTGCACTCTCCCATTCAATCGTGTTTATGCATACTGCAGCCGATCCCGTTGTTGAGTGTCTGCTGGTCCCCGATATCAGCCTTGCCGTTGCAGAAAATTTTGCTCTTGAAGGAAAAAGGGTCCTTGTACTGCTGACGGACATGAGCAATTTCTGTGATGCATTAAAGGAGATTGCCATCACAATGCAGCAGATTCCTTCAAACCGCGGATATCCCGGGGACCTGTACAGTCTCCTTGCATCCCGGTATGAGAAGGCGGTGGATTTCGAGACCGCGGGCTCGATCACGATTCTCGCGGTGACCACAATGCCGGGAGATGATGTTACCCATCCGATTCCGGACAACACCGGGTATATCACGGAAGGACAGTTTTATCTCAAGAATGGTGCTATCGAGCCATTCGGATCATTGAGCCGGTTGAAGCAGCTCGTGAATGCCAAAACAAGGGATGACCACCGGACGATCATGGATACCATGATCCAACTCTTTGCCGATTACCGCGAAACACAGGAGAAACAGTCAATGGGATTCCAGATGAGTGCCTGGGATATGAAGCTCCTCAAATATGGAAGACTCTTCGAGGAAAAAATGATGTCCCTTAAGGTGAATATCCCCCTCGAGAAAGCGCTCGACCTCGGGTGGGAGATTCTGCATGATTGCTTCTTGCCAGAAGAGACAGGGATTAAGAGATCCATAATCGATCAATATTGGCCGAAAAAACCATGAAAATAAAATTTACCCAGGGTGAACTGAAAAAACAGAGGGATGCACTGCGGCAGTACGAGAGGTACCTGCCCACCCTGCAGCTCAAAAAGCAGCAGATCCAGCTCGAAATTCTTCAACAGCAGAGTACTCTCCGGGGGAGGGAAAAAACACTGTCCGAAAAGATACGATCGGCAGAGGAATGGTCAGCGCTCCTTCATGAGGCCCCTGGAATAAGAATGTGGTTGAAGCCCGAAAGAATAGTCACTGGCAAGAGGAATATTGCCGGGGTCGATATACCCATCTTTGAAAATGTTTATTTTGAACCGGCTGAGTATGACTTGTTCCTGATGCCTCTCTGGCTGGATGCAGGATTGGATGCCCTGAAAGAACTCACCTCTCTGCAGGAAGAGATACAGGTAATCAAGCGAGGAATATCTGTCCTGAACCATGAACTGCGAATCACAACCCAACGTGTCAACCTGTTCGAGAAGGTAAAGATACCCGAGGCAAAGGAAGCAATACGCCTCATCAAGATATACATCGGCGATCAGATGACCAATGCGGTTGGCCGGAGTAAAATTGCTAAAAATAAGATCGAACAATCGGGCTTTGAGGAGATAGCCCTATGATTGTTCCGATGAAAAAAGTCACTATTATTTTCCAGACAGGGGATGCGGACGCGACCGTCGCTACCGTGCGTAAACTAGGGGTTATGCAGGTAGAACACCAGAACATTCCTGAAGGGGGTAAAATCTCCGCACTCCTGGAAAAAGTTGCCCTGATCAATTCCTCAGTTGATGTCCTGAATCAGCTACCCGTATCCGAGAGAAAAAATCAGCCGCAAAGCCCGATCACCGGTGACTGGAGAAAGGTTGCCGGGAGTATCATCGAAGCAGGCCGGAAGCAGGAACAACTGGAACTCTCCATAAGGAACATCATCGGTCAGATGAACGAATGGGAACGATGGGGTGATATTGATCAAGCCGAGGTCCGCTCATTGGCTCAGAACGGCATTCACCTGAAATTATACCAGGTTCCGGTAAGAGAACTGGGAAATTTCCCTGACGATATCGTAGTGAAGACGATATATATTGCCGGGGACATCGCCCATGTGGTGGCGATTTCGCGACGGCAGTTTGAATGCGGATTCAAGGAGGTAACCCCCCCGGAGCAGGGCTTGTCCCGGCTTAAGGAGCGACTTGCCGAACATACCAGGAGTATGGAGATTCTTAAATCCGGGATCCTTTATTCCGCCGGATTTTATGATGACCTTCTGGACATTAAAAAAAGACTGGAGAAAGAGATAGAGTTTCAAGAGGTTCTGGCCGGAATGGGCAAGGATGGGGCACTCAGCTATATCACGGGATATGTCCCGTCTGACTTAGAAGATTCCCTGATAGTGGAAGCAAGGAAAAACGGATGGGGGATACTCATCGTCGAACCTTCCGAGGGTGACAACGTGCCCACACTCCTTCGCAATCCAAGGTGGGTTGAAATGATAAATCCAATCCTGGGACTACTAGGACTTACCCCGGGCTATCATGAACTGGATGTCAGCATGGTATTCCTCATTTTCTTCAGCATATTCTTCGGGATCCTGATTGGTGATGCTGGTTATGGACTAGCGTACATCGTTTTGACAGTTCTCCTGTCGTTCTGGCTGAAGAGAAAGATGATGATGAATAAAGAGATGAGAACGGCTGTCCTGCTCTTCTACCTCCTGGGTTTAAGCGCCGTTACCTGGGGCCTCCTAACCGGTACTTTTTTCGGGCAGTGGGGACTTCCCGCTCTCATTCCCCAACTCAATGATGCTGCATTTGTGACAAAATTCTGTTTCTTCCTTGGGGCATTGCACCTGTCAATTGCCCATTGCTGGCGGGCACTCCTGAAATTCCCCTCGCTGAAAGCACTCGCTGACGTTGGCTATATCAGCATTCTCTGGACTGCGTTTTTCCTGGCCAACACGTTGATTCTGGGAGATCCATTCCCGGATTTCGGGATATGGCTGGCCGTTGCGGGAGTGATCCTTGTAATTCTCTTCACCAACCCCAAAAGATCAAATATTCTCCGTGGTATTGGGGAAGGGATGGGAACGATCGCATTGAGCTTTATGAACAACATCACTGATGTGATCTCATATATACGTCTTTTTGCGGTGGGAATGGCGACACTGGCAGTTGCCAATACAACAAATTATCTTGCATCCGGATTCGGGAGTGGCGTCATTGCAGTTGTGGCAGGTGCCGTAATTCTTTTATCCGGTCATAGCTTAAACCTCATCCTGGGACTGATGTCAGTCCTCGTGCACGGTGTCAGGCTCAATGTGCTTGAATTTTCGGGGCATGCGAACATAACATGGAGTGGAACTTCATTCGAACCGCTCAAAGAATAACAGGGAAGATATCATGACGATGGATCTGGGTTTGGGCCTGGTGCTCGGCTTGTCAGCGCTGGGATCTGCCGCTGGATCAGGTACTGCGGGAATGGCCGCGATTGGCGCCTGGAAAAAGAATTACATCCAGAATAAGCCCGCTGCGTTTATGTTAGTTGCTTTTGCTGCCGCACCGCTCACCCAGACGATTTATGGATTTATCGTTATGAATTCGATGGTCGATCTTGCGATACAGGGGAATGACTTGTGGGGTATCGGAGCATTCTGCGGAGCTGCTATAGGCCTGTCAGCCTATTTCCAGGGTAAGTGCGGAGCATGCGCATGTGACGCAATGGGAGAGACGGGGAAAGGATTCGGCAACCTCATGATCATCCTTGGTCTGGCAGAGACGGTTGCCTTGCTTGTGATGGCATTCACCCTTGGTATCTTTGGCCGACTGGCAGCGATTTAATTCAGGCGAACTGGTCAGGAACAAGCTCCCTCTCACCACAACGAATCTTTTTTACAAGAAATGATCAAAAAGACAAATCCTGCCAATCAGGCAACATCATACCGATACAGGTTGTTCTCCGGGAGTGCCTGATTCTCCCTTTTTGATTTCGTTGTACGGACGATGATAACCGGCTGCCTGGCATTCATGGCCACATCATAGGCGGTACTTCCCAGAAGAAGTTCCCTGAACCACCCTTTTCCGAGTGAACTGATCCAGATGACTGAGACCCCCTCTTCTTCCGCGATCCTTGTTATTTCCGATCCCGGATTCCCTCTCTTCACCAGTATACGGACGTTCACACCCGCCCTGGAGAGGTCTTTCCCAATCTCTGCGAGCTTTTTGCTTGCTTCCTCAACAGCGGTCTCCAGTTCAGCTTCAGACTCACCATGGGAGACCACATGAAAGAGAATGACCTGTCCAACCCCTTTCGTCGTTTTAAGAAGAGTTATTGCACGATCGGAGCAGACTGAGAAATCGATCGGGCAGAGAACCCTTGAAAAGATCATCGGACACCACATATCATATGCCGTTTGTTGCAGACCATCCATTATCTTGTGACGCATGACAAGGACGGTGATCTTACTCCTCCGGACGATAGCAACCGATACACTGCCAAGAAGGATACCTTCCACGATACTGTTACCCCGGGCACCAACAACGATCAGGGTTACCCCGTTCTCTTCGGCAGTTTCGATGATTGCGCCGGGAACATCAGATGATGTTTTCACCCGGGTAGTTACCTTGAGCCTTTTATTCAGGGATTCGAGACGGTGCTTCTCTTCTTTCAGGAGATTTCTCTCATCCGGGGTAAGTGTTTCATTAATTTCCCCTCCCCCCCTTGGATTCCTCGCTTCTTCAAGGACATGGAGCACTATGACCTCAGCGACACCGGGAAATCCTGCGATACAATCGAGGGTCTTCTTCGCGTATTCAGAAAAATCAGTTGCAAATAATAGTTTGTGGAACATCTCGGGGACCCCTCAATCTCGTCTATACGTGAAATGAATGGCATGATATTTAAATAATGTGAGAATCCGGATGGATACTGCGTAACGATACCGACACCGTTACCTCTGATACTTCTTTGAAATAAGGTACCAGGGAAAAATATATCATCTGTTAAATTAAGGATTCAGCGATCCCGCTTACGGATTGCGGGGAATTCATATGCCCCTTTCAAACAGTGAAATGATTGAGAAGATGAAAATTTCGGCGATGCGACGGTGTGAAGAGCGTATAGCAAATGCAGGGAAGGGGTCAGGCTTCCGAGTTGATGGTCCAATCCCTCAGTTTGGTGTTACTTCAATAATGAAAAGCAGACATGGTCTGTAATTCCTTGTTGAAAGGTAAATGAACAGGAGAGTCGATGAATGCAGCGACAATCTATACCGAGGATACCTTAAGAGAGAGGAGGATTCTGGCATGACTGAGGAGAAGTCTTTATTAAAGAAAATCAGGGAAAAAGAACTTGAAATGAGCATAAAAGTTGATCAAGCCAGAATTGAGGCGGATGAAGCTCTTGAGAGGGCCAAGAAGGAGTCTCTGGCATTAATCGCGGCATCGGAAGTGAAGGGAAAGAAAGAAGCGGATGAATTTTTCCAGAGTGAGCTGGAAAAGATCAAGGCTGAAGTAGATAAGGTACGGGCTCAGGTCAGGAAAGAGGTACAGGCAGTCCGTGAGAAAGGAGAGAAGAATGTGCCTCAGGCAGTTGAAAGGATTATTGCCATTGTGTTGTCAGGGTAGGATGCCATGCTTCAGAAAATGGTCAAAATACAGGTGATAGGTCCCACGAAAGATCTTTACAATGTACTTGATTTCCTCTATGCCAAGGGTACAGTACAGCTCGAAGACGCCTCCGCACAGGTCACCCCGGGGGAAATCAGCCTCAAGAGAATGACTGCAGAGCAGCTTGATGATATCAATGCAGCACTCACAAAAATTGGTGGCATCCTCCTCACACTTCCAAAAGTTAAGATTGATGAAAAACAAGTAGCAAATACCTATCATAATCTGAAAATTAAAAGCCAGGAAAACCTTCTCGGCCAGGTGAATTCGGTCATCGATGAGCTGGAAGAGGTCACAAAGAATCTCGCCATAGAAAAGAGTGAATTGGAACTCAGCATCTCCAATTCAATCCGGTACGAAAAGATTATCGAGAAGATTCGTCCGCTTGAGAGCAGTCTGCCGGTCCTGGAAGGTTTTGAGGTTACAGTCCTCCTTATCCAGAGGGAGTTTAAGGATGTAATCGATATCATCCGAAATACTCTTACCGAAATAACGAGGAAACAGTTCGAATTATTATCCGCTGATGTGGATGAGACAACCATCGCGGCGGTCACCATTTATAATAAGCGTTATTCGGAACAGGTTCATTCCTTCCTCTTCACCCAGAATGTGAATGAGATACGGCTGCCATCCGAGTATCTGGGGAAACCCTTTGCCGAGATCTTCAACCTGATTGGGGAGAAAAAAATCACGGAAACAGCAGAGATGGAACGCATTGATGCAGATCTCGCGAAAATCTCTTCGAAGTGGTATCTGGAACTCTCAGCATTACACCAGGTTCTTGAAGAAAGAGCCGAGGAATTGAGCATCTTCTCAAAAATCGGTAAGACAGAATACACATTTGTCATAGTGGGATGGATCCCAAAAAAGACCCTTAAGGATACTCGTACGGAACTCAAAGATTCATTCGGGGGGCGTGTAATTGTCAATGAACTGACACTAACTCCAGATGAGATGGCGAATGCGCCGACGTTCTATGATAATCCCCGGTTCGTTAAGCCGTTTGAGTATCTGATGAAGGTCGTCAGCCCTGCACGATCTACAGAAATTGATCCCAGTCCGATCATGGCAATTTTTCTTCCGCTCTTCTTCGGAATCATGGTGGGGGATATTGGGTATGGTCTGATCATCTTTGCATTTGCCAATATCGTGAAGTGGAAGTTCTCCGACAGGGGGGACTGGCTCAAATATCTTATGAATGTTCTTATTATTGGCTCATTATGGGCCATATTCTTTGGTTGGTTGTATGGAGAATTTTTTGGTGATTTAGGCGAGATGATGGGATGGATTGAGCCAAAGACAATTTTCGGCGTTGAGTTGAACCGGATGGAAGCCATTGTTCCCTTCCTCATCCTGTCTATCGCTATCGGGGTCTTCCATGTATTTCTGGGGCTCGTTCTTGGAATTGTGAACTCCTGGACCGAGATAAGCTGCAGCAGGAATGTAAGCAAGGCTAAGAAACATATCTGCGAAAAAACGGGTATGATAGTTGTGATCACCGGTCTCATCCTGGTGATTGCAGCAACGGCGCTGGCGCTGCCATCAACCGTGATTACCCTCGGGGCAATAATGATGATTATCGCCATTCCCCTCATTATCATCGGTGGTGGTGCCTTCGGCATGTTTGAGATCATGAGCACGGTAGGAAACGTCCTTTCGTATGCCCGTATTATGGCAATTGGAATGGCTTCCGTCATCCTCGCCGTTGTGGCAAATCAACTCGGAGGCATGATGGAAGTGGCTATTCTGGGAATTCTGATAGCGGTGCTCCTCCACACGCTCAACCTCGTTCTTGCCATGTTTTCCCCATTCCTCCACTCCCTTCGTTTACACCTGGTCGAATTTGATGGAAAATTTTACGAAGGTGGCGGAGAGATGTACAAACCTTTCAAGAAGGAGAACGGGGGAAAATCACTATGATCATGCAGGAGGTATCCCTTGCAAAAATATTTAATGGAATACATCCGGGAGGGGAATGATCCATGTAGAATGGAAGATATCAATGGATTGGACAATCTTCATCACCGTATACCTCGATTTCAGGCAAGCGGTAACGGATTTGAATCGTATTATGAAAACGATGTGCCGCCTGTGCATTGGGCGGCGCTTGGTAAGGAGGCTGATGTGAATGGTTGATTTCGGAATCCCCATTGGGGCAGGCATCGCATTTGGGCTTGGAGCGCTCGGCACCGGGATTGCACAGTCTAAGATTGGCGCAGCGGGAGCGGGAACGATAGCAGAAAAACCAGAGACATTCGGATTGATGATTATTCTGGTGGCGATTCCCGAGACTCTTGTCATTCTGGGTTTTGTGGTCGCAGCCATGATCATGATCATGCTGGTGTGAACCGGGAAACATTGCGAGAATATCATATGACAAAGGAATCACTCTGGACTGTCGACCAGAAAGGGTGAACCCATGGCAATTGATGATCTGATCAAGGCTGTCGAGGTGAGCGGGCTGGAACGAATCTCCGAGATAATGGAACGCTCGAAAGCCGAGGCAGCTGAATTAATTAGGGATGCACATGCTAAAGACGAACCAATTAAAAAGCGGCTTTTAGCGGATTCAAAGCAACTGATTGAGATTGAGAGAAACAAACTCCTTTCTGTAGCACGCAAAGAAAGTCGCATGGAAGTCGCCAGAACAAAAAGCGAGATCTTTCAGAAGGTCTTCGAAGAAGCTCCCCGACAGCTTGCATCGGTTCGCGAACGTCCGCAGTACAGGGAGAACCTGAAGGTATTGCTTATTGAGGCACTGGAAGATCTGGGGAATAGTGGTGTAGTTCTTCATATCGACAGGAGGGATGAGGCACTCCTGAAGGATATCCTCCATGAATTAATGATAAACTCTGATATAATCCCCGATCTCACCACCGCAGGAGGACTGAACGTATATACCCGTGATGAAACATTTGTTGTCTTCAATACCCTTGAAAACCGTCTCAAAAAGGCGAGAGAGATCTATAGGCCGGAGATTTTCTCAATATTATTCGGTGAGTGACATGGAGTTTGCGTACGTCAATGCAAGGATACGGGGTATGAGAAGCCGCCTGCTTGATCGATCGCTCCTTGAACAACTTATCAACAAGCCTGACCTCGATTCCCTCATTGCGGAACTTGAAAAAACCGCGTACAGACAGGAACTGGAGAAGGCAGGGGTTCTTTTTTCGGGTATTACCCGCATAGAGGTAGCGATCCGTAAAGACCTTGTCAGGACGTTCAGAACAATCCTCAATTTCATAAAAGGAGAAGATGCAGAGAAACTTCTCACCATCATTCTTAACCGCTGGGATATCCAGAATATAAAGACTATCCTCAGGGGTAAAAAAATTCAGGCAATTCCATCGGAAATTCTCGAATGCACAATTCCGGCTGGGCAGCTTGACGAGGCAGCACTCACCGAGCTCGTAAAACAGCCCGATGTAAAGACCGTCATCGATCTGCTCGCTACATGGGGTATTGCATACGCCCGTCCTCTGATTCTCAACTTTAAAGAATATACTGAGACAAGAGACATGCAAGTGCTCGAATATGCACTGGACACATTCTACTACGAAAACGCTCTTTCCGTATTGAAGAAAGACGAGTCAGAGGATGCCCGCATCCTTAAGCGGATGATCATCACTGAAATTGATGTAAACAACATAAAAACTGTGCTTCGGGTGATTCGGGATCGTATCGACCGTGAGGAGGCGGAACGGTATTTCATCAAAGGAAGCACCGAGTTTGATACAAAGAAACTCCTCTCACTTATGAAAACAGGGACGATTGAAGGTGCGCTGAAAGAGTTGGAGTATACTCCCTATCAGTTCCTTACAAAGATTCCCCAGGAATACATAGCAGTAGAAAAGATTTCAGCTTTCGAGAAGGAGATGGAAAGATATCTCGTAAAAAAGGCTGTAAGTCAATTTCTCGGCAATCCTCTCTCCATCGCTATTCCAATTGCTTATATCTGGGCAAAATATACTGAAGTCACGAACATCAGGGTTATTGCCCGCTGCAAGATCGCCGAAATGTCAGAAAAAGAACTCAGGGAGGCACTCATCTATGTATAAATTTGTCGTTGTCACTGATCCCGATACCGCCACAGGGTTTCGCCTTGCCGGAGTTGATGTGCTGGAGATCCCAAATCCGGATGAGGTTACTGCAATGCTCCCCTCACTGCTATTAAGGGACGACACCGGCATTATTGCAATTAATGAGGAATACATGATGTCACTCGATGAAAAGATGATGGAGAAGATTGAGAAATCATACCGGCCGATCATCATCCCTATCCCCTCCCGGGCAAAGAGGCTCGACCGGACCAGTTACATCGAAGGACTACTCAGAAGAGCAATCGGGTACAACATCGTGCTGAGGAAGTAACAGTATGATTGTCGGTGATATTTCAAGAATTTCGGGCCCTGTAATCCTCTCTGAAGGGATGCGGGGATCGAGAATGTACGATGTCGTGAAAGTCGGGGAGCAGCAGTTGAATGGCGAGATCATAAGGCTTGATGGTGACCAGGCGGTCATTCAGGTTTATGAAGACACCACAGGTCTGCAGGTAGGTGAGAGAGTATCAAACACGGGTCTACCACTATCGGTGGAACTCGGTCCCGGCCTCCTCTCCTCTATCTATGATGGTATTCAACGGCCCCTCCCACTCCTTGCAGAGAAGAGCGGGAGTTTCATCTCGCGAGGTGTGACGCTTCCCGGACTTTCGCATGAACAGGAATGGGAGTTTACACCCCGGGTAAAGAAAGGGGACCATGTAACAGGTGGCGATGTGATCGGTACGGTAACCGAGTTTCATCTTGAGCACCGTATCATGGTACCACCATTTGTGTCCGGAGTAGTCAAGGAAATCCGCAGTGGCAGGTTTAATGTGGATGTACCAGTCTGCACGCTTGACAATGGCTATGAAATCCCGATGCTACAGACGTGGCCGGTGCGGAAGGGAAGGCCTTACCTCCAGAAGATGGACCCTGACACCCTGCTTGTCACCGGCCAGAGGGTATTTGACACGCTCTTCCCGGTCTCGAAAGGAGGGACTGCGATGATCCCCGGCGGATTCGGTACCGGCAAAACCGTGGCCGAGCAGACACTTGCCAAGTGGTCCGATACCCAGGTCGTTGTTTATATCGGATGCGGCGAGCGAGGGAACGAGATGACCGATGTACTTACTGAATTTCCTGAGCTCCTTGACCCCCGGACAAAGCTCCCCCTTATCCAGAGGACCATCCTGATTGCCAATACCTCTAATATGCCGGTCGCGGCGCGTGAAGCATCCATTTACACAGGGATCACTCTTGCTGAGTATTACCGGGATATGGGATACGATGTTGCTCTCATGGCTGATTCTACCTCGCGATGGGGTGAAGCATTACGCGAGGTCTCGGGCCGGCTTGAGGAGATGCCTGGTGAAGAGGGGTACCCGGCGTATCTCGCAACACGGCTCGCCGCATTCTACGAACGGGCAGGGCGTGTGGTCTGTCTCGGTTCAGATGAACGGAAAGGGTCGGTCACTGTTGTTGGTGCCGTTTCTCCCCCGGGAGGGGATTTTTCAGAACCGATAACCCAAAATACCCTGCGTATTGCCGGGACATTCTGGGCTCTCGATACGAATCTCGCGTATCGGCGACACTTCCCCTCAGTGAACTGGATAAAAAGTTACTCGCTCTACCTTGATCAGATGAAAGACTGGTTTACTACAAGTGGTTTTTCCGACTGGCAGGAACTCCGCGCACGTGCGATGTACCTCCTACAGAAGGAAGTTGAACTGCAAGAGATAGTACAGCTTGTTGGTCCTGATGCACTTCCTGAAAGTGAGAAGGCAATCCTCGAAGTCACTCGCATGATCCGGGAGGATTTTCTGCAACAGAGTGCCTACCATGATATTGATTCATTTTGCTCACTCGAAAAACAGTATTGGATGCTCAAGGTGATACTTTACTTCCACGAGAGGGTGAACCAGGCCATGGGGAAGGGTGTTGCACTGGCAAAGATCCTTAAGCTCGCTGTGAAAACAGAGATTGGACGAATGAAAGAGCTCACTGAAATCGGCCAGATAAAGGAGCTTATCGTTCATATTGACGGGACTCTCAGTGCATTGGAGGCAGAACGATGATAAGAGCCCCACTCTTTACCAAAGAAGCCAAGGCAATCAGTTACGTTTCAGGCCCTTTGATATTTATCCAGAATGTGAAGGGGGTCTCATATGGTGAAATTGTCCGGATTATTCTTCCCGCAGGTGAGGAACGTACGGGGCAGGTGCTTGATATCTCAAGGGATGTTGCAGTTACCCAGGTCTATGAAGGGACGAGTGGTATCGACAACAAGGAAACCCGGGTCCGGTTCACAGGGGAACCCCAGAAAGTCAAGGTCTCAATCGACATGCTGGGGCGAATCTTTGACGGTGTCGGAAAACCTCGTGACGGAGGACCTGAGATCATTGAAGAAGCGAACTTGGACATTAACGGGATGCCGATCAATCCGTCCGCCCGTGACAAACCTGCAGACTTCATCCAGACCGGAATGTCAACAATTGACGGTTTAAACACCCTCGTCCGTGGGCAAAAACTTCCTATTTTTTCTGGGGCAGGCCTTCCTGCAAATAAATTAGCCGCCCAGATCGCACGACAGGCGAAAGTTCTCGGGGAAGCGGAGAAATTTGCGGTAATTTTTGTTGCAATGGGAATTACCTATAAGGATGCCTCGTTCTTTATGAGGGATTTTGAAAAGACAGGTGCACTGGAACGGGTTGTCTTTTTCATGAATCTTGCTGATGATCCAACAATCGAGCGGATTGCCACCCCCCGTTGTGCACTTACCACTGCTGAATTCCTGGCCTTTGAGCACGATCTCCACGTGCTGGTTATCCTTACCGATATGATCAATTACTGTGAGGCATTGCGGGAGATTTCAACGGCACGGGAAGAAGTGCCGGGCAGAAGGGGATACCCCGGCTATATGTACACAGATCTTGCATCTATCTATGAGCGTGCCGGCAGGATAAAGGGGAAGAAAGGATCTATCACCCAAATCCCGATTCTCACCATGCCTGACGATGATATCACCCACCCGGTCCCCGACCTCACCGGATATATCACGGAAGGACAGATTGTTCTCTCCCGCGATCTGTTTCGCCGCGGTGCTGATCCTCCGGTCGATACTCTCCCCTGCCTCTCACGTCTGATGAACCTCGGGATTGGCCCTGGAAAAACCCGGGAAGACCACCGGAATGTTGCAGATCAGCTCTACGCTTCCTATGCTTATGGCAGGGATCTCAGGCGGCTTGTAGCTATCGTTGGAGAAGAGGCTCTTACCGAGCTTGATAAGAAGTACCTGAAGTTTGCCGATGAATTCGAGCGCCAGTTCATCACGCAAGGGGATGAAAACAGGAGTATCGAGAGGACACTTCGTATCGGGTGGGAGCTCTTTACCCTTCTGCCTGAAGAGGAGCTGAAACGAATCAAGCGTGATTTTATCCAGAAATATCATCCATCTTTCGAAAAGGAATAAACATGGAACAAATTAATCCGACCCGGATGGAGCTGATAAAAAAGAATGCCCAGATAAAGCTTGCAGAACAGGGCAGGGATCTGTTGCGTGAAAAAATGGATGCCCTCATACAGGAATTTTTCCATGTCATGGAATCGGTTTCCCAGTCACGAATCGAGCTTGAGGAATTATCCTTAGTTGCCCAGCACTCACTACTAATCGCCCAAGCAGTAGATGATCCTGTAACCCTGAAGTCTGCCTCATTTGCAACCAGGCGAGGCCTCACCCTTCATATTACCGGGAAGAACATTATGGGTGTACCCGTTCCAATCATCGAGAAGAAGCGGTTTGTAAAAAACCTCCTCGACAGAGGATACAGCTTCTTAGGAGTAAGCGGACGGATTGACGAAACAGCAGAAAAATTCGAAGCTGAACTGGATCTCATCATAACTCTCGCCGAGACTGAAACCTCACTCAGGAGACTGGGGGGTGAAATCCAGATGACCCGAAGGCGTGTCAATGCTCTCGAACAGGTACTTATTCCTGAGCTAAAGCGACAAGCAAAATATATCGAGAATACAATCGATGAAAGAGACCGCGAAGACCTCTTCCGGTTAAAAAAAGTAAAAAAGATAATCGAACGAAAAAAGAAAGTGGTTAAAAAGGCTTGAATTTCACGAAACTTTCCTTAATATCTCATTCATCTCCCTGATCCCATCTCTTTCCATCCGCTTCCTGCTTTTTACATCTTTTCCAATCCTGATGATGGCATCGATATCCTCCCGAACAAGCTTGGAAAAAGTGCACTGTCCCCAGATTTTGCGATCCATGGAGACCCAGCTCTCTCCGAGCATATACTTTAGTAGGTCAATGTCAGACACGGAGTAGAGTTTCCAGTCCTGCCCGACATTCTGTCGGATCTTTTCAACCGCCATCTCCACGGCCATTTCCTTATGGATTTGGAAAACTCTCCGCCCCCGTTCGTCTTCGGTCACATCAGGCATATGAACTCCACTTATCCTTCAGTAACAGGAAAGATTTAAATTTTTTTAAGGAATTTTTTCAATCGCCTTGTATAACGCCATAATAAATGATCCGGCCCAGCACACCTTCAAGGAATTCCATGATCATCACAGAATCGAGCATATTCTTGTTAGGGAAAAGAATATATAATGGACAATACATCTTCACGTGCAGATCTAACGGGATGAGGTGATTTCATGGTAGAAAACTGGGCAGTACCTATTGGGGCCGGCATTGCTTTCTTTGGTGGTGCGATTGCATGTGGCTGGGCACAATCTAGAATTGGTGCAGCCGGGGCAGGTACGGTTGCAGAGAAACCGGAAACGGCAGGTGTTATAATTATTCTTGAAGCTCTCCCTGAAACTCTTGTCATTTTGGGTTTTGTCGTTGCAACACTGATAATCTTGATGTCGTAAGGGGTTAGTTAGGGTGTCCATGCGATATGCCGGGTACTACCTTGATAATTTCCTTTTGACTAGGTGAGACTCTGCGACTTTTTCTCACAAGGATGAAGGGAGATTTCTATAATACTTTCCAATAAAAATTACATCGTGCCTGATTGAATTATATCCGGTGACAAGTAGTATCAACCCCCTCAAACACCCTTTGGGGTAACATCAAATCCGATAAATTAGATTTCTAACATCTGGTTACACGCTTACGCGGGATCCAACAGAAAATTTCCCCTTGCATACGTTTCTGGAAGGTTTTTTCCTGACTTATCCCTCCAATACCTTTTGATAAAATCGGTTTAGCAAAAAATGATCCCAATTTTTCTCATATCTATTCTCTTTCTTTTCCCGAAATTTTCAAATAGTGATCCCTTTCAATTTTCAATAGCAACATCATGAAATCACATATTCACCAAACCTTTTAATAAAGAATCTCTAAAGAAAATCGGATTTATTCGTTTCCCGGGAACATTGATGTCTTAGTCATCCATTTATGAAATAAGGAAATATCAAGGATTCCCTCTGTTGCCTTTTCTGGCAATCCGGTCGTAAATACACATAAGATGTTCCGTACTTTTATCCAAGCTTGACTTTCCTGATCTCATTGTCTGTATCATCATTGTTAACTCTCTGTATGCCCTCATGTCAGGATACT
>JAKQLB010000050.1 GCA_029567375.1 Bacteroidota bacterium
GACTTCGAATCCGCAGGTCGGGCGTTCGAGTCGCCCCGGGCGTACCAGATGTCAGGATTTGGGCCATTAGCTCAACAGGCAGAGCAACTGACTCTTAATCAGTAGGTTCCCCGTTCGATCCGGGGATGGCCCACCAAGGAATCCGAGGAGTTAACAGCTCCTCGGATTTTTCTTATTCAGAGATCATGTATATTATCCCCACACTGTCCCCACCCGATCAATCAAAGACGTCACTTTGCTCAAGGGAGCACTATCTGTGCATAGGCAAATGAGCGCACTAGAGGCACGTGGTTGCATTCCATGTGATCGGATTGTATAAGGAGCCTGGTAAAAACCTGCCCGATGTCCTTATCGAGTAGGTTCTGACCTCCTTATGCCGGTCCGTGCCAATTCGGGCCGGTTTTTTTCTATGTCTAAACCCGACAGGAGGGCTAAGAAGGCCGCATAGAATCAGCTTGGTTGTACCCGTGGTGCAATCCTACGTGGATATTTGGAAAAGCTTGTCCAGCTTTATAACCTTGAAAAACGGATAAAGGTTTTCATGAATTCCCTTTATTTCAAAGTGCGAGTTTCTTCCTTGAAGTGCCTTGAAAAACATCAGTATCTTCCCGATACCCACAGAACCCATAAAGGGAACCATGGAAAGGTCCATTATTACTCTTTGAGGTTGCTCAACTAGGATCTCTTTGAGTCTGGATCTTAGTTTTTCAGCTGCTTGTGTATCAATACCACCGATTATCCTGATATAATGAGTGTCATCCCGAACCTCTGACCTTACATTCATGGATCTTCCCCCTTAAAGTAACATCTATCAAGAAACCAATAAGTTCAGAGAATATCATCGGAAATCTTAGATAATAACTTGATAAGATATTACTGAAGTATCATTCCCGAACGAATCCCTATCAGATAGTGATAAGATTCAAGCAGACCCATGAAACAAAGGGGGCCCCGGCGACAATGACCGGGGCCAGGAGATGAAGTTAAATGGTAAGGAAGCTATATACCAATAACGACACCTTCTAAATAAATCTTGAACAACCGGTGATTCGATGTATAGTAAAGTACTTTAGGCATCTGCATGAAATAATATTTATGATGTGGGGCATGCTGTAATGAGAACGAAAACACCTCGAAAGATCCTTCTCGTCGATGATGAGACGGTTGTGCTGAACGTGACAAGGAGGATGCTTGAGAGCCTTGGATATGAAGTCACGGCAACATCCAGCGGTACCAGTGCCCTCGATATATTCAAGGGGGATCCCGGGCAGTTTGACCTTGTCATAACCGACCTGACCATGCCCCAGATAACAGGTGATCAGCTGGCACAAGAGATCATGGGTGTACGTCAGGACATGCCGATTATTATCCACACTGGTTATAGTCATGCAGTATCGGAAAAAAAAGTCAAAGAACTAGGCGTCCGGGGATTTATCATGAAGCCTGTAACTATGAAAGAGTTATCAGAAGCCGTTTCACGGGTATTTGAATGAGGTTGAAGGTCAGTCTTTTGTTTCAGATAACCAAACCTGTCAGATAGACTGGCTCACCAGGAAATGATTTAAGTCCAAGCAAGAGAGACCTCCTTCCGGGAGCCTATTTTTCCTTCATAATCAGCAGGTCAAGGGATCGGCCCCCTTTGCTGGCTCCAAGCTTTCCAGGTGATTCAGATTTCAGCTTGCTAACCTATTGCTAACAGAAATCAACAGAAGAAAAAGCCCGGGTCGATGCCCGGGCCTCGTTCTGCCATCTTAGTTCAAGTTACACAAAGGCAAGCAACCTTCGCCGCCGCCGTTTTTGATGCACTCTAGACAATTTTCCATGGCGTGCCTCCTTTATTGCTTGGTTAATGTACAGATGAAGAATCTCACACATCGGAGCACGTTCATTTGATCGTGTCTTTACAATACTCCTCACAATGCCCAAATTACCGCACAGAATTGACGTAGACGCATTCCGTGGTGACGGGACGGGCAATTTACGGGTTTATTGCGTTCAATGCGGAGATAAACGCTGTGACTTGTTCCTTAGGATGATAGACGATTTGTACCGGGCTAGGGAATGCGACAGTGGGGCATCCTGCGAAGACTTATTCAGTGCCATACGTAAGAAAGCCGGACCTCCCTGGTCCAGCCTTCCCCCATGCAGGTATTGGATAGGATGTACCCGATATGATAATTCGGGTCACATATAAGTCAATGCCTGATCCCGCTCCCCCTGAAATGATTATTTCGCGAAAACTTGCGCGAGAAGACCAGGTGGTAAGCAATTCAAGAGTTGGGAAGAAGTCGATCCCCCCGGTATTTCAATGGGCTGTGTGTGCCCGCCACAGGGGTAGAATGGTGGCATATCTATTCATATTCGCCATATGATGATTAGCTAGTAATATCATAATGATATGCGATATATTGACTAATGTTATCTTCGCACTTTTGGTCTATATTGTCTACCCAAATCAGTAGTGCGTATAATCGTGTTCTATCTGGATAGGCTCATTCTTCTGCTCCCTGTCCCCTCCTGATAGGGCAGAATGATGGTCGGGGATGCAATCTATTTCCATCAAAATGGAATATATATTCCATCAGAACCACATGAAACCAGACCAGAAAATGCTAACTTATTGATTTATCATGCCCTGTATT
>JAKQLB010000074.1 GCA_029567375.1 Bacteroidota bacterium
ACGATCAGAGCAGGCGTGGTGTCGCCATTCTGAAAGGTGATGTCAAAGACGCGGGTATAGACGGATGCCATGGTGCACCTCCACAGAGATAAGTAAGAAATGATACTATGAATTATTAAACCCAAGAGAGAGGGGGGGTGCGAAGCGAAGCGGAGCACCCCAATTGACCGGGGTAGGGTCTCCTAATAAGTGCGGTCTAAAGTTTTGGTGGAATTTTCTGAATTGGGAGGTCAACAATGCCCAAGTTTATCTCAGATAATAACAAAAAAATGATTTTGCCGTATGGATTAGAGCTTGAAAAGGATGCCTCTTACCTGGACCTGATTGAGTTGGAGAGTCCTATTACTTTGGCTGATACTTACTTGTTTGGTCTGATACGGCGTGAGTTGCCCAGTATCATTGGTGAGAGCTATCTAAGATATTTATTGGAGGCACTTGATGAAGACTCGGTAAGAAAGTATGAGACTGTGGTGGGGGAAAAGCTGCTATTAGCACTCTCTTCTATACTGGGCAGTAGAGACAAAATTGATGCAGTAAAGGAACAGGTAGCTGGCCTGTATGACAAAATTGGTGATGAACTGAAAGCGTCTTTAGATTATGATGATTTCTTAATTAATATGTTGCTGGTGGTTTCGGCAATCTTCTTATTGCAAAGACGGCCAGTATATAGGCTTGACTATAAGGAAAAAATAGATAGATTAAATAAAGACTATAAAATGGTGCTTCGTGAAATCATGTTTCTTGAAGAACAAGTTAATTCTTTCGTTGCTTCTGTTATCGCAGCTTTGGGAAAAGAGAAAAAATATGCCTATGCGGAATCATTCAGAAACTCTGCGCGGGCTTTTTTCCAGGATGATCCTGAGAGTCCCAAAAAGTATTTAGATAAATTTATTGAGCGCATTAATCTGGATGGTTTGGATACCTTTCAAGTTATTAGTCATGAAGTGGAACTACTAGATGAACATGTAAGTAGTGCCAAATTCGCTCACGACAGATTACGCAGGCCGGACCAGACAATAATCTACGGTTCCATCCATTGGCTTCATAAAGTTTGGGGCATCCGGTTAAGAACGGCCTGTGCTGCCCTGGTAAGACTAAGAGAGTTACCGAAATACAACCGAATGACCGAGTGGCGAACCCAAACTATTGCAGTTGACGAAACGACAGAGAAACTTAGGACAAGCTATATAAGATATACAAAAGGAAAGCGGGTTACGCCATTACACCGTGGCGGCTCAAATTTGTGTAACAAAATTTCTGAGGGACTGGAATCATGAAAACAATGTAACAAATTACGCTTGTCCAAAATAACTACCTTTTGGTAGATATTTTGGATGACGACATATTCTTAACAACCGTAAAGCCACCTGCGAAAGGTCTGTCATCCACTGAGTAGCGGTGGCTTCTTTATTTTAAGGAGCAGGCATGGAGAAAGTTCACGTATCAGAACTGGAGTTCGCGTCAAATGCCGGCAAGCAAGTGGAGGTGGATGCCGTCATTACAGGTAAGGGGGAACCATTGCAGGTTCCATGCAAATTCCATTGTAGTTGTGACGGATATGTAATTACCGCTCCCGGCGGTATGAAGCAGACCTATGATGGATGCAAGCAATGCGAGTTCTACGGTAAAGGAGTTGAGAAAATCCTGGACGTTAACGACCCAATCTATTACCGGCTCATCCACCAAAGTGAAGACAGGGTGATGGCCACGGTAAAGCGGCATTTAACCATGGCTACACCCCTTGGCAACTATGATGGTTGCAGACAAAACCTGCTTGTCAAAACCCAGGATGTATTACTGGTGAGGCCTGTGCAAATTGCACCTAAGGTAAATAAGCTTGAACAAAATGCGGAAGACAAAAAGGTCATTGACGAATCCGGGAAAGAATACAAGGAGATCATTGCTTACATAGTCGGCGACCATGACCTCTCCAAGCAGTCGTACACCTTGCGCGGAAGTCAGTTCTCCCTGCCCATGACGCAGAAAGTGGCATTCTGGGCAACGGAAGTTTCAGCAAATCAGGATATGGTAGACAATTTTGTATTGACCGATCCCATCAAAGTAAGGCTGCTGTGTTTAATCCCGGACAATCTCACGGTTGATGTCTTGGATGACAGGTTCAATAAAATTACCGAGTCGGTCACCTATGGTATTACCAACATCTATGGGTATAACCATCAGCGGCACGCACTTGGGGCTACTTTGTTGGCCTATGCATCACCCAAGGAGTTATTTTTTGATGGGCAATTCCTCCCTCGGGCGGCGCTAAATGTTTTGATAGTCGGCGACACAGGCCAGGGTAAGAGCAAGCTGGTTGACAATCTGGTTAGCAGAATCGGACTGGGAATGATGGTAAACGGTGGTGCCGCTGGCCGGACCGGGCTGCTGTATAACCTGGATTCGGTGCAGAACAACTCAAGAATGCTGCGCTGGGGTGTGATGCCTTTAAATACTGGCAGGTTGGTGGCCGTGGATGAGGCGCAAAGATTTAAGCTTGATGAATGGGCAGAGATGACACGGGCGCGCTCTGAGGGCAAGATTGAAGTCAATAAGTCCAAGCATGGTGAACATGAGATGAAGACGCGCCTGGTTTTTATAGCCAATCCAAAAGACGTATATACAAGCCAATACAAACAGGTCGCTGAATATGTTTACGGCATTGAGGCCGCAAAAATAATGAATGACCAGGACCTCAGGCGCTTTGATGTGGTGGTCATTATCGCTGCAGGCGATGCAACAACCGAGGAAGTCAACCAGCTTAAAGCTGAGCAGCAAGACATACCGTTAGTCTATACCAGTGACTTGATCCGCGACTGGGTCTGCTGGGCATGGTCCAAAAAGTATAGCCAGCGAGACACCTTTGTCTACCGTGACAGAGCTGAAGAGACCATTCGGGAAGTATCATCAAGATTGATGGCCAAGTTCAGAGCCGACGCTATCCCGCTTCTGATTGAGGACACCAAAGAGAAAGTCGCACGGCTATCAGCAGCCGCTGCGAACTTGATGCCAGTCAGTATTGATGATAAAGTCCACATTACTCCTGAGCATGTAAAGTGGGTGGAGCAATGGCTTGGCTCCAACTACACACATCGGTCCAATGCACTTGACAAATATGCGGCCAAGCAACGGGCAATCACTACGCTGAGCGACGAGGAATACACAGTCACGCTTGAAAAACTGAGCAGCATGAAAGATGGCATCGGACTGGACATCATCCAGCAGTTTGAAGAAAGTGAGATAATCACTTCTCTGAGCTTGGCCAACGCGCTGGGAATCGCTGTCAGCACGATGCAGAGCAGCTACATTCCACCACTTCGTGATTTGGGGCTGATCCGGTCACGGCGCGGTGGATATTCGCGAACACCGAAATTAGTCAAATTCATTCGCAGACTAAAGTCCATCTGAAGCTTTCAATAGAATTCCCCATTTTCATAACGTAAGGAGGAGGTGAAGATATGATATATAATAAATAAGGGGGGGGGTAGGGGGAATGAAATAGGTCATGAGAACTACGAATTCTGCCATGAAAGGAAGGAAATTATGGTCAAGTTCGCAACACCAAAAGGGATGCGCATGCCGATCGGCAAGCATAAGGGCAAGCTCATTGAATGGTTGCTGCTGAAGGAACCGTTTTATATGCAGTACATGATGAGCACGCTTAAGCAAGACGACAACATAACCATTTACGCCAACGATCGCATTGAACACTTTAACAGCAAGCCTTTTTTAGGGAAGTGTAAGCACGAAAATAAAGACGGCACAATAGACCTTCTGCCCATTACAATCATGAGCGTTTATGTACCGTCCGACATACCAGGCAGTATTATGTGGTTCTGCGATTCTTGCTGGGAGTCATTTGACAAAGCTAACGGCGCTCCAGTGCGGACCTATGAGGACGCAATACTCCACGGTGATACCTGGTTCCACCGTACCAAGCGTGCGACAAACAGGCTTCTGGAGTACATGTATCGCGCAAAGGGTCTACGTGGCAAGCTTACTGCAAAGGCACTCATTGAGTTTTTTCACAATTGAGGGAAACCGCCATGAAAACATCACAGGCGTATTACGATGCCAAGACCAAGTCGTATTGGTATATGCCGCTTGGTAAGCACGAAGGTGAACTCATACCGCGGCTTCTATTCACGCACCCGCATTACATAAACTGGTGCCTTCATAATATGACTGAAGGTGTCGGCGTGAAAGCGGTAGGCAGTATCAAATACTTTATTGGCCTGTTTGACCGCCGGCCGGCCAGGATAAGATGTCAAGGCAGGCCAGGCTGCCGTGAGAGGGCCAGATATCTGGCAGTGAAGCCTGCGGTTAAGCTGGCGCATCCCAAGTATGTCTGCAGCCGATGTGTTCCAGAGGTCAAGGGTTATGGGCTGATTGAGACGTACGGAGAAGCGCTGGAGTTTGTTGAGAAGTATTGCAGGGGTTCTATTGTAGAGTTTAGCAAGGTTATTAAATACCTCAGCCAGGGGAAAGGCTGGCGTGATAAGGGCAAGACTACCGACATGAAAGTAATTAGGTTCTTTGGGCTGAACGGCAACCACAACCGTTGATTCCAAGTTGGCAATGAAGCGGGGCCGGGGTTATTGTGGACGTGGCTTCGTACTCGCACCATAATTAGGGAGCAGCATAATGGTCGGACTTTACCGGGAGGAGAAAATGGAGACTAACGTGAAGCATGAAGACAAGGAGGTGCATATGGACTAGGGCAGAAGTACGTGGCTTTTTGCAGGTGATTAAAAAACGGTTTACCCGAGTAACTCAAAAACAGAAAAAGAGGCTTATCATGGAAAAGCAATATTTTGCAGCGGATGACGATGATGATTTCATTGGTGTCCCAGGCACGTATCAGATGGCGATCAATCCAAACGATAATACTATTTGGATTTTGGACACAAGAGACGCCTCACTGCTCAAGATTGGCACGTCAGGACGCAGCGAAGGTGTTGTCTTGGATGCCTATCCTGGCTATATTCTTGATCACGAAAAATGCACTGAGGAAGCTGCGAGGCAAGGTCTGCAGGGCGGTACAGACCTGAGAGTAAATCATGTAACCGCACGTAAATAATCAAGCGTAGTTGATGTTCTAAACTTGTCAGGCGCCCGGAGGACCAGGAGACCGGGCGCCTTTTCTATTGGCAATGCCACCGACGATACTACTGCGGACTTGGCGAATATCAAGCTTGCTGTTTGAACAACACATGGAGCCGGACTATACACGCTCAGGAGCACAAGCGGTGTCCTGGGAAGTGATCGTATTGAAGATGTCTGCTAGATCTTTGGTGGGAGCACGGTATAACCCAGCTGGCTGTCTCTACATACAGAAAAGTCAGCTGCAAGGACACTACACCATCCGTGATGACTTCATCGTATTCTTACAGAGCGGTCACCAATCTCGCCCCAATGTTGAGCACTCTCCCTTTTCATATGATTAATGGCACAGTAGTGTTGGCGCTCGTCAAAGTCCACATAAAGCGCCTGTGGCGATTTGTTCCCTTGACAGCTTCTTGTGGATTGGCTATCTTTCAGTATATCTAGTCAGAGGAGGCTCGTCATGTTACCCAATGCTGCTGAAGCGGCACGGATGCGTGAATGGTGCCGCAACTGTGCAGACTATTGGCTCAATTGGCCTAGGTGGCTCTCTGACATCTTAGCACCAATCCTTCTTTTGTTCATCCCGGTGTTATATGTCTTGACCTTCTTTCTATTGACAAATGCGATTTGGGCATATCTTATTTCTTACAGATGGGCCAGCCTATGGCTTGCCAGTTACGGGCACTATGTGGTTCAAACCTTCAGGTGGTGGGTAACAATCAGTTGTGCCGTAATACAGATCCTCCAGGGCAGATACGCAACAGCTCTCTTTACTATGTGCTGGTTGCTCATTCATATTGCCGTGTGTATGGTCATGCCGAGTAATAATAAAGAAATCGTTAGGGCTTTTTACGCGCAGAGTATAGGATACCGGCTGAAATGAAATTGCCCCTGGTTCTGTAAAATCTCTTGTTTTCTTGCAGATTATTATTACATTAATGCGCAGGCTCCGGTTTTAAATGTGGACGGTAGAAGTTGAGACAAATTTCTGGGAGGGGAAGTGGCGAAAGCATAATGGGCTCAGATCATCA
>JAKQLB010000075.1 GCA_029567375.1 Bacteroidota bacterium
GAGAATTCACACGTGCTTGCGGCATTTATACGCAAGTTCCACGAAGCAAAACAGTCTGGAAAGAGCGTGGTTTTGTGGGGTGATGGTTCACCGCGACGCGAATTTCTCCATTCTTATGATTTGGCGGAAGCAATCATCTTCTTATTGGAGAATAAAAACGCATCTGACATTGGCGAAATCATCAATGTTGGTACAGGTGCCGATATCACCATTCGCGAATTAGCTGAACTAGTGGCCAGCATTATTGGGTATACTGGTGAAGTGGTGTGGGATACCACCAAGCCGAACGGCACTCCGCAAAAACTACTCGATGTCTCTCGAATCATGAATATGGGATGGATGCCAAAAATGGAATTAAAAATGGGTATTATGAATGCATATGCTGATTTCTTATTGCGCTATGAGAATAGTTGCCGCTGATGAACAGCAAAAGAATGTTAATGCTGCAGAATCTGATTCAATAATCAGAAAATCTAAGTCTAATTCTTATTTGGAGAATATAAGTCAATGAAAAGGATATTACTTATCTCCGGCGGTACCGGCTCTTTCGGCAACGCCGTTCTTAAAAAATACTTGAATCGTGATGATTTTCAAGAAATCCGCATCTTCAGCCGAGATGAAAAGAAACAAGACGATATGCGGCATCTGTACAAATCCGAGAAGATTAAGTATTACATTGGGGATGTGCGGGATCTGCAGAGTGTAAAGGCAGCCATGCGGGGTGTGGATTATGTGTTTCATGCGGCAGCGCTCAAGCAGGTGCCGTCGTGTGAGTTCTATCCGGTGGAAGCGGTCAAGACAAATGTGCTGGGGGCTGATAATGTGCTCACTGCGGCAGTAGAGGCGGGGGCAACGCGGGTTGTGGTGCTCAGCACCGATAAGGCTGTCTATCCGATCAATGCGATGGGTATGTCCAAAGCGCTCATGGAAAAGGTGATGATTGCCAAGTCTCGCGGGCTCGATGAGAAAAAGCAGATTATCTGCGGCACGCGCTATGGGAATGTCATGGCCTCGCGGGGTTCGGTGATCCCGCTTTTTATCGATCAGATCATGAGCGGTAAACCCATCA
>JAKQLB010000076.1 GCA_029567375.1 Bacteroidota bacterium
ACGAAAAAGACGGGCAGACGATTTACACCACGGAAGTCACCGCAAATAGAATCCATATCATTGAGTGGCCGGATAAGGGTGAGTCGAATATTCCAGAGGGTTTTGCGACTTTGGACGATGATGAGGAAATCCCATTTTAGGGAGGTAGACCATTGAATCAGATTAGTTTCTTCGACGAAGGAAGGAGGTACGGAATGAAGATTGAAGAAGCAATGCAGTGGTGCAGAGGAGAACGTAATTTTAGGACAAAAGAATCGACACAACATCAGGTAATGAATATTTGCTTATCCGCACTCGAAAAGCAGATACCGAAAGAGCCGGCACATAAAGACGGCGATTATTTCTGTCAGGTTTGCGGAACGTATTGCGGAAACGTCCACGAAGGCATTCAAAATTATTGCGACGAATGCGGCCAGAGGTTGAGATAGTTTCTATTATAGAGGGAAATGAGAACATGGAATATCGCAAGATAAAGCTGAAATGCGAAGAGTGCGGAAAGATCGTTGAATACAAAATTGAAGCCGATGAAACAGAAAAAGTCGAGAATTTCATATGTACATCATGTGCGGAAACATTGAGACTTCTGCCGGGAACATATGAATAATAAATTGGGGTTCGTTTAGGCTTCGATTAATGAGTGTCGAACGCAGGCACCGCCCCAACATAAGCATTGGTGAACTAATGATTACTAACTCACTAAAAAGAATCGGGATAGGAGGGACAAGCCAGTGACGCGAGCCGAACTAAAACAAATCTACCACCTCAATAATGAGCTGAAAATGTGGCAGGAAGAACTGGACAAGGTACAGGCCGAAATCCTCTCATCGAGCAAGTTGACCGGGATGCCAAGAAAGACTGGCATCTCCGACAAGGTGGGCGAACTGGCGTCAACTCTGGCAGACATTGAGCGGATTATCGAGGGCAAGCTGACCGAAATCCAGCTACAGCGGAAACGGATTATCGGGTACATAGACAGTTTGGATGACAGCCTGCTCCGGCAGATTATATTTTATCGTTGCGTGTCGCTCATGGGCTGGCATCAAGTCGCCGAGACGATCGGAGGCGAATGCACGGCTGAGAGCGTGCGGAAATACTTTGCGAGAGGAGTGCGAGATGAAAATACAAAAGATGTCCAAGGCGGAATTGTTTAAAGAGATGAAGCAGCTAGCGGATAAGATAAAGGCAACAAAAGACACAGCGGTACAATACCGATACAAGCAGAGATATAAGATGGCAAGGAGGCATTTTTATGAGTGCCGACTCTGCGCCGATGCGCGGACGGAGACATACATAGACGCAAGGGGCGAGGAAAAGGAACGGTTTATTCG
>JAKQLB010000091.1 GCA_029567375.1 Bacteroidota bacterium
GGTTAACCCATCACTTCACGTGGGCATTTGTGGTGAGCATGGTGGTGATCCATCTTCTGTCGAGTATTGCGACAAGATTGGTCTAGACTATGTATCTTGTTCTCCATTCCGTGTGCCTATCGCTCGTCTAGCTGCTGCACAGGCAGCAATCAATCAAAAGAACTAAAATCTGAAAAGCCTTTATTTTCAAGGGTTTTGGGACTTTTTGAGACGAAAAAGACAACTAAAAAAAGACGTTAAAAATCATCAATACACGGCCGGTCGCGTACCGACCGTGTATTATTTTTTCATTTGACCGCGTACCGTATAAACCATCTTTTTTTGAATCTATAAATGTATTGCCACTCCTTCGAGTGGTATTTTTTTGAAATTTTTTAAAAAATTTTTCGAAAAAATTCCTTTTTTGCCCTTTCCCAGTCCTATATAAGTGAAGGGGTTGTTATTCAGCCGAAGAAAACCTCTTCGCTGAACATTGACAACTGAATAACAAACTAACAGGTACGTTAACGGAAAAAGTGAGCCTAGTAGCTTGTACGCGATGACCTCTGATGAGATAGCGAGAATCCAGTGCTACAGAAGTAGGGTTGCTCCCTATTGGCAATGACCTTATCCGACAATAATGATACTTCTGTGCAGCCGCAGGTCGAGCGTTGAAGCGGAGAACAGCCTCCGTGAGCCGTCGCAACCAATGGGCACAGCGGACGAGAGTACCGGGGTGAGAGTCCCATGAGACACAAGCAAGCATACGTGTTGCCTGTTAGTTTCCCTATATGGGTTCCCAAAGTGCCTTAGGTGATAAGACATCATCTAAGGGCTAAGGGAAGTTCCAGACCCGCAGGGGGTGCATGGCAAATACTGCGGACTTTACATGACTCGAGGTTAGTTATTCCACAACAGACGTTTTTATAGTGTTTATATACACATTAGTATTAGGGAAATCAGATGACCTTGAGAAAACTAATGCAAAGGAGGTAAAACGCATTGGATGATTCATGTAAAGTAATAGCCATCACAAATCAGAAAGGTGGAGTTGGCAAAACAACAACCACACTTAATTTAGGTGTAGGATTGGCAAGACAAGGAAAAAGAGTTCTTCTTATTGATAGTGATCCTCAGGGGTCATTAACAGCAAGTACAGGAATATCTAGTCCTGATGAGTTAGATAAGACATTAGCAGAGTTAATGACTTATGAAATGACAGGTGAGGATAAGGATTATATCTACGAAAGCGATGTTATTAAATCGTTTGAAGGTGTAGATTTTATCCCATCTAATATTTCTCTATCTGGAACAGAATCCGCTCTATCCAATTGTCTTAGTAGAGAATCAGTTCTTAAAAGGTCTATTGAGGCCATTAAGCATGACTATGATTTTATACTGATTGATTGTATGCCATCACTTGGACTACTTAATATCAATGCTCTTGTAGCAGCAGATTCGTTAATTATTCCTTGTGAACCAACTTTCTTATCTAGTAAAGGTATGAATCTTCTTTTAGGTTCTGTAGGAAGAGTTAAGAGACAGATAAATCCAAACCTAAAGATAGATGGTATTTTACTAACAATGGTTGATTCCAGGACTAACAATGCAAGAGACATTTCAGCTGCACTTAAATCTGAATTAGGACCTAGAATTCATTTTTTTGATTCCCCAATACCAAGATCAGTAAAAGCTCAAGAATGTCCGTTAGCTGGACAAAGCATTTTTTCTTATGAGCCTAACTGTAAGGTGGCATTAGCTTATGAATCTCTAACAAAGGAGGTGATTAAGCTTGGCGGAAAGACCAAAGATAAGTCTAGGAATGTCAGCGTTAGATGACCTTTTTAAGAATGAACAGGAACTTGCAGAAAGTAAGCTCCCTAAACTCTACGATATTCCACTGGATATGATTGATGATTTTCCAGACCATCCATTTAAAGTAAAGATGGATGAAGATATGGATCAGCTCGTAGAGAGCATTAAAGAAAGAGGTCTGATAACGCCAATCACACTCAGAGAGAAAGAAGACGGCCGTTACGAAATTGTATCTGGACATAGGCGTAGAAAAGCTTGTGAAATCGCAGGTTTTTCCACAATAAAAGCAGATGTCCATAAAGATATGACTCGTGATGAAGCCGTTATTTTAATGGTTGAGTCTAATTTCCAGAGGTCAGTTATCCTTCCATCAGAGAAAGCATTTGCTTATAAGATGCGACTTGAAGCAATGAAGAGACAAGGAAAACGCACCGATTTAACTTCGGACCCACTGGGACCGAAGTCTGGTGTTCGTTCAAACGAAGAACTTGCAACTTCTACTGGTGATAGCATGACACAGATTAAGCGTTATATCCGTTTAACTAATCTTATTCCTGATTTATTGAATTTAGTCGATGAAGGAAAGATGGGAATGAGACCAGCTGTTGAACTTTCGTACCTTTCGCCTGCGGATCAGGAGATATTAAGTAATGAATTATATATAAACGACAGTACTCCATCTCATGACCAGGCAATTAGGTTAAGAAAGTACGCTGAGACAGGTGAACTTACTAAAGCTGTTATCGAGCTTGTAGTTAGGGAAGAAAAACCAAATCAAAGAGAGCGAATTCACATCAGATTCGATAAGGTTAAAGACTTTATTCCTAAACATGTGAATCCAGAAAACGCAGGTGACTATATCGTAGAAGCTTTGCAGTTCTACCAGAAGCACCAGCAGAAACGAAACAAGAATGTGAGGTGAGAAATCAATGTCCGATAATATCGAGACACCTGCAAACGCAGAAAAGGAGACAAAACGAGACGATATCTCGATTAAGTTCTCCAAGAAGCTTGCGAATACTTTCACCGACAAGGAAGGAAAGGAATTCGTAAGTGTAAAAATTCCAAACGCAGATACACAGTAACAAGTGTTGTTGTGTTTGAGGAGTTAAGACTTTTGCCAGATAACACACTCATTGGTGTTCACATGGATCTCAATGATGAGAATCAGACAGTTAAGCGTCCTCAGGCAGGCACTTTGGCTACTATTGGTGGAGCTAAGGAAATCTACTTAGGATCAAGTGAGGTAAGAGATATTACTATCACTGATACAATTTCCTATTCTAACCTCGAGCCAGGTTGTATCTATAGAGCAGAGGCAACACTTTATTTGTCTGATGGCACACAGCTTACTAATGAGGCTGGTATTCCAATCGTAGCAATGCTTGAGTTCATTCCTGAAACAGCTGATGGAACAGTTGATGTGAATATCACATTCTCAACTGCTGGTATGACTGATGGAACTCGCGTAGTAGTTTTCGAGAAGATTTTCTATTCCGCAAAGAATTCAAATTGCGTGGATGGTGGTCCTACTGAGGATGTGCTTATTGCAGTTCACGAGGATCTTAATGATAACGGTCAGACAGTAACAATTCACTACAGACCTTCTACTGGTGAAGTAGCAAACAAGGTTGCCGTAATTGGCGTAATTATCCTTGTATCTTCACTTGGTATTTTGGTTATCAGAAAGAAGAAGGAAGCTTAAGCGTAAGGGTTTAATCTCTTAACTGATAGTGCTCTTCAGAGTGGAAACATTCTGGAGGGCATTTTTGAGTTAAGAGGTTTCCTTTTGGAGTTGAAAAATCAAGAAATCACACATGCAAGAAAGCCCCATTGTACGGGGCTTTTTGGGCTTCTGTAATAATCGAGTTTCACCGGTTTTCATGGGTTTTTACTCAATTGTGCAACTATTATGCAACTGAAATAGCATCCATAGTGCTCTATTCGAATTACGATTGGGACTATGTATTATTCCACCGTGACGCACTTGGCCAGATTCCTCGGCTTGTCGATGTCGCAGCCCTTCAACAGGGCGACGTAATAGGCGAGAAGCTGGAGGGGGACGACCGTGAGCGAAGGCGCGCACAGTTCCCCGCAGTCGGGAAGGTAGATAACATGATCGGGGTTTGCGTTGGGGTGCTCGGGGTCTATGTAAATGGGGGTTGTCGTCAGCGCGATCACGGTCGCCCCGCGCGCCTTGACCTCGCGGATGTTGCTGATCATCTTTTCGTGGAGCGATGCCCCCGTACACAGGGCAATCACAAGCGTGCCCGGCTCGATGAGGGAGATCGTTCCGTGCTTCAATTCGCCCGCGGCGTAAGCCTCGGAATGGATATAGGAAATTTCCTTCAATTTGAGCGAGCCTTCAAGCGCGAGCGCGTAGTCGATGTTCCTGCCCATGAAGAAAATATCGCGTCGGTTAAAATAGAGCGAGGCGAGAAACTGAAGATCTGATGTATCCTTGAGAAGCGCCGAAAGACGATCGGGCGTTGCGAGCAGAGCGTTCACCTCCGCCTTCGCCTCATTGTCTGTGAGTTTGCCGCGCACGCGTGCGAGGTAGATGGTGAAAAGCTGCATCAGCGCAAGCTGCGTGCTGTATGCTTTTGTCGTGGCGACGGCAATCTCGGGTCCTGCCCAGGTGTAGAGCACATCCGTGCTCTCAACCGCGATGGACGAACCCACGACGTTCACGATGGATAATACCCTTGCGCCGCGCTCCTTCGCCTCTCTGAGCGCGAAAAGCGTGTCGAGCGTTTCTCCGCTCTGGCTGATGATGATAACGAGCGTTTCCGATCCG
The DNA here is from genome assembly GCA_029567375.1 of Bacteroidota bacterium. Taxonomy (GTDB): domain Bacteria; phylum Bacteroidota; class Bacteroidia; order Bacteroidales; family UBA932; genus Cacconaster. Next base: position 4,592 of record JAKQLB010000091.1, read on the forward strand.
ATCATGGGGTTGTCGTAGCGGAATTCCGAGGCGAGCGAAACCGTGACAGGCACACGCGCCATGCGCTCGATGGCGTAACGCGCGACCATCCCCACATGATAGGAGGAGCCGCACGCAACGATATATATGCGCTCAAGGCTTCGGAGCGCATCGTCCGAAAGCTTTTGAAGCCCAAGCTCTATGGTGCCGTCGTCCTTTATGCGGGGTGCAACTGTCCGTCGGAACGCTTCCGGCTGCTCCATGATTTCCTTGAGCATGAAATGCTCATAGCCGCCCTTTTCGGCGGATGCAGCATCCCATGTGATGTTGAGAACCTCATGTTCTACCTTCACGCCGAAGTGGTCGTATACGGTGACGCCCTCGCGCGTGACGACGGCCATTTCCAACTCGCCGAGGCGGATGATCTGCCGCGTGTGCGCGAGCAGTGCCGGCACGTCGGAGGCGATGAAGTTTTCGCCGCGGCCGAGTCCCACCACAAGCGGGCTGTCCTTTCGAAGGGCGATGAAAAGATCCGGGCGGTCGGCAAACACGATGCCGAGTGCGAACGAGCCGCGGAGCTGCTCCGCAGCTTTTCGCACAGCAGAAGCGGGGTCGCCCCGGTAATAATGGTCGATCAGCTGCACGACGACTTCCGTATCGGTATCCGAAACGAAGGTATAGCCTTCTTCCGAAAGAAACGAGCGAAGCTCCGCGTAATTTTCAACGATGCCGTTGTGCACGAGCGCGACGCGTCCTGAGAGGGAAAGGTGCGGGTGGGAGTTGACATCGTTCGGCTCGCCGTGCGTTGCCCAGCGCGTGTGACCGATGCCGAGCCGCCCGTCGACACAAGCGCCGTATTCCGTCATCTCCTCGAGCATGAGGAGCCTTCCCCGCGCCTTTTTCACGATGATTTCGCCTTCATTCACCACTGCGAGACCCGCTGAATCATAGCCGCGGTATTCAAGTTTTTCAAGACCTTTCAACAAAAGAGGGGCCGCCTGTTTGCCGCCGATATATCCGACTATTCCGCACATATTAAGCTCCTTTTCACAGCTATTCGCTACGGTATAAATAAAGATCCAGATAGAATATGCGATCAATTACAAACAATTTTAATGCCAGATATTTAGGCTGGAATTATGAAGCACGTTCAGCTTCAGTATTATGCAATTAGACCTGTTTTCGCGATAACTGCAAGAATGGCTTCCGCACTTTCAGTACAGATTTCTTCAGCGGGCGCTTCGATCAGCACGCGAATCACCGGCTCGGTGCCGCTCATGCGTAACAGGACCCTCCCGCTGTTGCCAAGTTGATTTGAAACTTGTGCACAGATAGCCTGCACCTCAGGATGGTTCATGGCGAGATTCTTGTCCACTACCCGAATGTTTTTGAGTATTTGCGGGAATATCTGCATCGGTTTTATTAGCTCGGAAAGCGCTGCCTTTTTGTCCAGCATAACCCCCATGATTTTAATCGCAGTCAGCAATCCGTCACCGGTGTTTGCCAATTTGCCAAAGATGATATGGCCGGACTGTTCACCGCCGATGAGGTGACCATTCGCCCGCATATTTTCATATACAAATTTATCTCCGACTGCTGTTTTCTCATAGCCGATCCCGATTGCGTCAAGCGCTTGATATAACCCAATATTCGACATAACTGTTGTAACAACCTTAGAATTACCGAGTGCACCACTTTCTTTCATATGGCGGGCACAAATATACATGATGCGATCGCCATCAACTATATTACCGTGTTCATCCACAGCAAGGCAGCGATCGGCGTCTCCGTCGAAGGCAAAACCCACGTTGCATTGATGCTCCTTAACAAATTGCTGCAATTGTTGCATATGCGTCGATCCGCAGTCACGGTTAATGTTTGTGCCATTCGGCGTATTATTGATTACGCAAGTGTCTGCACCTAAAGCGTCAAATACGCTTTTTGCGATAGACCATGTACTGCCATTCGCGCAGTCGAGTGCAACTTTTATACCTTGATAAGAATGGGTAGCCTGGCTGATGAGATAGCCGATATAACGGTTTCGTCCCGCTGCATGGTCAACAGCCCTTCCGATAGACTCGCCGGTTGCCAAAGGAGCTTCATTCGTTTTTCTATCGAGATAGGCTTCGATGGAGTCAATGACTTCCTCTTCCATTTTTTCGCCATTTCCGTTCAAGAGTTTGATTCCATTGTCCGTGTAGGAATTATGACTGGCGGATATCATGATTCCACAATCGAAGTCCTCCGTACGTGAAACATATGACACGCTCGGCGTTGTCGTAACGTGCATGAGATAAACATCAGCACCGGATGCAGTTAGCCCTGCTGTAAGTGCGCTTTCATACATGTAGCTAGAAAGTCGAGTATCTTTTCCAAGGACAACTTTTGCTTTATGGTCGCATCCGTAATACCAGCCGATAAAACGACCAACATGAAACGCATGCTCTACAGTAAGGTCTACATTCGCTCTCCCACGAAAGCCATCTGTTCCAAAGTACTTTGACATATTTTCCTCCAGGTTGTTTATGGTTTTATCCCGAATGTTAAAAGAGGAACGCAATGATTCCACTCGCGCCACTGTTTTGTTTGATTGTAATCTCTTTTTCTATGGGCAATTATGAGATAGATAAGAATTGTGGCAATGAGTCCAAATATAACACCGGCAAAATCTAATAGCACATCCTGTACCTGTGAACCTCGCCCTGAGACGATTTGTACTGTTTCATCAATGATCGCCACAACAAGACCGGCAAACAGGCAGTTCATAATTGGTTGTAAGCGAACGCGCTTGCAAAGGACTAAAAACATCGCAGATCCGATACCCAGCGCGCTAAACTCAATAAAATGCGCCAACTTGCGGACAAGATGGTCGGTTACGTTGTCTCGCCCGACGATCGTTTCGAGCAACGGTTTGATTACATTCAATATAGTACGGCTTTGATCCTGTGATGTTTCAACACTTTGCATCGAGTTACTCCAGATGAAAGCGAGAGTTGCCAGTAGCAACAAGCAATCTAGCACGATTAAGGCTTGATTCAATTTGGTTCTACCGCGCATGTTTCTCTGTTCCATCATAATGTTGTTGCCAACGCCAAGCATCACGGCACATATCGTCAATGGATTTTTCAGATTTCCATCCAAGCACTCGCTCAGCCTTCTCTATACAAGCATAACATTCCGCAATGTCACCGGGACGGCGGGGCATGATTTTATATGGGATATGAATGCCCGTCACCTTTTCAAACGCATCAACGATTTCCAGCACACTATATCCGGTGCCGGTTCCGAGATTAAAAACTTCAGTGCCGGTATGAACATCCAGGTATTTAACCGCTGCCACATGGCCTTTGGCTAGGTCCATTACATGGATATAGTCACGAACGCCTGTACCATCGCTCGTTGGATAATCATTACCGTATATATTAAGCTTTTCGTGGATACCCGCTGCCGTCTGCGTGATATATGGCATCAAATTATTGGGAATATTATTTGCGAGTTCCCCGATGATGCCGCTCTCATGCGCGCCGATTGGATTAAAATAGCGGAGGAGGACAACAGACATATTCGGGTCTGCATCCGCAGCATCGGTTAGAATTTGTTCTATAAAGTACTTCGTTTTACCGTACGGATTTGTACAACTACCCACGGGATCATTCTCAGTAAGTGGAATTTTAATAGGGGTACCATAAACAGTAGCTGATGAGCTGAACACAATTCTCTTAACGCCATATTTGCTCATAACTTCCAGTAGTGTCAGCGTCGTATCCAGATTGTTGCGGTAATACAACAATGGTTTCTGTACGGATTCACCCACGGCTTTGTAACCGGCAAAATGCACGACATCTGAAATTTCATATTGAGAGAAAACTTTATCCAACTCTGAGTAGGAGGCGACATTGACCGCATGACAAATGGCATCGATCCCTGTGATAGTTTTTATGCGATCGATTACTCCTGAATCGCTATTAGAAAAGTTATCTGCAATGATAACATCATACCCGGCATTCAGAAATTCAACAGCTGCGTGTGATCCAATGAAGCCCGCCCCGCCTGCTAAAAGAATAGCCACATCAAAACTTTCTCCTGACTATTTTATTACGATTTCAGTTTAGGATTGATTGGTTTTCACAATCTTGTTGCTAACATTCCATCGTTATAATACTGCGTTGTAATCCTGCATTGGTATGTTCATGTCGTATTTTCTGTTTATCTCGCCGACCCATTATAATACCTGTTCGGTTAATATGCTAACACTATTTCTCTATTTTTCAAACGATTTTTCGTAAATGTAAACATTTAACTTTGAGTTACGACAAAAATAGTCGCGCGATCAATTGATACAATATGGGTTTAAGAGACAGTATCAGCTGTATGTTTCTGTAGTTTATTAAGTATAATCTTGATTTACTAAACAAAATAGTTTTAAGTTTAATTGGCGAAGTCCTTTATATAGTACTGTAAATATTGTACATGCCACCGTGATTTGACCATCAGATGACGCTCTTTTTTCCAGCAAATATTTGAACAAACTCGCAATGCCGGAATTGCAAAGAAATAAATATAATTGTTCATATATGTATTTGTGTGTATTAATTTTTCATTGCATTTTGAACCGATTTGGGATAGAATAAATCCGATGGCCTTGCGACCACATCGTAAAAAGTGAAGCGATGTATATTAAGTAACTGATGAGTAACTAATAGAATCGGAGAGGAGCGAGATCACTGTTGCATTTGAAACAAAAGAGAAATAATTGGTTTAAATATATATCCTGCTATTTTGCTTTAGCCATCTTACTCGTTCCGAGTGCGACCTACGGTGCCGGGTTACCTGTCCTCGGCCAACCCCCCGCTGAGACGAATGCCGAACGTGTATGTGTTTCGCTTATCATCGCTGATATTACAACCGGGAGCATTCTAAAGATTAAAGATCCGGCAACGGACATTAATCTATTTGGAGGCGGGGTAAGGTTGATGACGGCGCTTACTGCGCTCGATTATATGCAACCGGAAGACACCATTTTGCTGGACAACGCACCGATTGATTTGCCACAAGGAGCCAGACTCATTGGATTTCAAAAAGGTATGACTGTTACAGTTAACGACCTAATAGCGGCGATGCTTGTCTATTGCGCGAATGATGCGGCTGTTGTTCTTGGTGATGCAGTCGAAAATGCGATTGGTACGGTCGATTTCGTTTCGCTGATGAATCAAAAAGCTGAAGGTCTCGGCATGGTTAATACGGTCTACTTAAACGAAACCGGGTTGGCGGTTGAAGGACAGACAACAAGCTTAGCCGATCAACTGGTTTTTGCACAAGCCTCATTTTCAAATAACACCATCAATACGATCATGAGTCAATTTGAATATCAACCCCAAACAACGGATGCTCGGTTCCCTGATTCGATGACACAGTATTCATCTATTATGCTGCCGGAAGATAGCTCTTATGACTCCAGAGTGACAGCTGTTGCGAGAGGCAGTGATGGCGATGAAACAAACATACTTATCCGGGCACAGAATGGCGATCATGATATTTTCATATTCATGATATATCCTTCGAGTAATGTTGAAGAGGTGTATATAGCAGCAAGCGAGCTTTTAACCGAATATATGGACATATCTGCTTTTGATTTCTCACAATACATCGCGGATAAGATTTCAGAATTTACGATAGGGTCAGACATAATTAAGCTGCCTTGGAAACTTCAAGAAGGACAACCCCTGAAATTCATCGCTTATAAGGGCTTTGAACCGGATTATACACTGCTAAATGTCGAACCAAACGCGGATTCCATAGAAAAATTTGAAGATGGAACAGCAGCTTTATATGCAAACGTATATTATCAAAATACGTTTTTAACCGAGATCAATTTAATGGCGCCGGTATTGATGGAAAATACTCCTGATCCGGAAAGCACCGCCGGCCCGGCTTCCCTGCAACTATACGAGTCTAGTGATGTATTCATTCAGCAAAGCTTTATGGATCTTTATGGGTGGATTGTATATACAGCAGCGGCAGCAATATTGACGGTACTACTTATCGCTATTGGTAAAATTTTGCGAAAATATACTAAGTTTTAACTTGGAAAGGAACATTGTACAGGATATGAGAGAATTGACTCTCCAAGATGTTTTTAAGGCAGTTTTGGATCGAATTGTTTTTATAGCGATTATTCCTTTTGTGGCTGTATTGATAACCGCATATATAAGCTGGAATGTGCTTCCATCAGTTTACACCGCGAGCACCACGATGTATGTACTCAACCGAGTTTCAGATGAGACGATTAGTGCTACAGACATTAACACAAGCACGCTCTTGGTCAACGATTATCAGGCGCTTTCTTCAAGTAATCGCGTGAAGACGGGGGCAGCGCAGTTGGTTGGCTTGAGCAATCTTAATGATTTTAAAATATCTGTCACTCTCCAAAGCAGCACAAGACTGATCTCCGTGAGCGTCGAGGGTACGGATCCGGCAATGGCAGCAAATGTGGCAAATGCCATTGCGGCGGAATTATCCGAATGCATCATTGATGTTATGAAGGTGGAAAACATCAGCACAATCGATGTTGCTGTGCCGCCGGATCAACCGTCGGGTCCACCGGCCTTGCGAAATACCGGATTAGCAGGACTTATCGGGCTGATTGTATCAGTCGGCATCGTTACTTTAATGGAAGCACTGAACACACGCATCCGCACGGCAGAAGATGTTGAGAAGTTTTTAAACCTGCCTGTCTTAACGCAAGTACCGAAACTGGATATATAATTATATAGCAATAAGCTGGAGGATGGGAAATGCCGGTTACACGAAATATTTATGAGATATACAAAAATGAACCGCTGTTGCAGGAAGCAACCCGTGTTTTGCGAACGAATATTCAGTTTGCAAGTGTTGATAAGCCAATACAATCAATCGTTATAACAAGCGTCACACCGTCTGAAGGAAAAACGATCAATACAATTGCTCTGGGTATTTCTATGGCTGTAGCGGGAAAGCGGACGCTCCTGGTTGATATGGACTGTCATCGACCGATGCTTGGCAACAAATTGAAAATAAGGCCTAAGTTCAATTTGAAGCATATCCTTTATGATAATATGGCTATATCTGAAGTGGTGGTTCCCACTATTTTGAAAAATCTTTTCTTTTTAGATGTCGAGCCCCAAATGAAACATCTTGCAGAGGTTATAAGTTCTAATAAATTCAACAGCATGGTAAGCAAATTAAACAGTGAATACGATATAGTCATCATTGATACACCACCGCTGGGTATGCTTATAGAGGCAGCCTTGCTGGCGAACCGAGCGGATGGCACGATACTGGTGCTTAAATCCGGACAGAACGACACGAAAGAAGTATTGGATGTTATCTCACAGCTTGAGAAAGCAAATGCGCATATACTCGGCGTGGTACTGAACGAAATTAGAGTTACACCTAATAAAAACGGTTATTACTATTATAACAAAGGGGAAGATAAGCACGTTGAAAGCCGCAAAAAGAGATTTGGGCGGAAAAACGAACATAGCGATATAAGTAAAACTAAGGGAATGATAGATAATGTTGGATAGACATTGTCATATCATCTATGGCTTAGACGACGGCGCGATGGATTTGAACGAATCCATCGAGATGTTGCATGCTGCAAAAAACGCAGGTGTGACAGCTATTGTCGCTACACCGCATGTATGTAATAAAACATTTGACTTTCAACTTGCTAAAGCTAGAAAGGAAGAGATTGGCAATCACGCAAAGGAATTGGGGATAGAGCTTCTGCTCGGCGCGGAGGTGCATTGGAATGCCTTGGCTAAAATCCCGCTTGACTCGATCGCGCAATATTGCATGGAGAATACGAATGAGATTTTAATCGAATTCAATTTACATGGCACTCTTCCCGACGATATGACGCACAGAATTTATGATCTTCAGCGGCAGGGGTTGACGATCATAATCGCGCATCCTGAACGGTATGAGTTTGTGAAGAAGACACCTGCTATAGCATTGGATTGGTTGGAAATGGGATGCTTGCTTCAATTAGATGCGAACAGTCTGCTCGCGCCATTGTATAGTGCAACAAGGAAGAGCGCATTCGCGATGCTTAAGCAAGACATGTACACGTATTATGCATCTGATGCACACAAGGCTGATGATTATACGCGTTTTTCAAGAGCAACCGCTTGGATTAAAAATAATTATAGGGATAGCATCGCATGAAAAACAAGCCGCATAAGAAAAAGAGCCCAACTTTAATAATACTGCTAATCATCGCTGCTGTGATCGGTGTCGGTGCCTTTGGCACTTTCGGATATATTCACGCGAAGTTAGGACTCATGCAAAATAATGCCGTACCCATTACCGGCAAACCGACTCAAAATATCGAGAAAACACCTGTTCCTACGCCTTCCTTAGCACCGATAGAGGGTACTCCGGATGATATTGATGATGACATCGACGATCAGGTCGATCTCAATAAGGTAACAGAAGAACCGATATATGATACGGATATAATCGACGAAAACGTCGTTAACATTCTCATCTTAGGCGAAGACTCACGACCGGGCGAGGAAGGTCAAGGTCGTTCAGACACGATTATGCTGCTCTCTTATAACCGCGAGGCGAATAAAGCAAAGTTGGTCTCTTTCTTGCGCGATTCCTATGTTTACATACCGGGGCATGAAAATTGGAATCGGATCAATACTGCGTATCGCTTTGGAGGTGTAGGCTTAACCATCAATACAATCAACGAGAACTTTGGCTTGGATATCAAGTACTATATCATCACGAACTTCGTAAATATGCAAAAGATCGTCGATATGCTTGGTGGGCTGGAGCTGCAAGTCACACAGAAGGAAGCTGCTTATATCAATAGCTCTGTGCAAGTCAATACTCTGCCGGAAGAGAACGGAACCTACTTGCTCAGCGGTGAGCAGGTGCTCGTCCATTGCCGCAATCGGAAGATGGGCGATGGCGACTGGGGCCGAACCGGCCGTCAGCGTCAAGTCATGCTTGCTTTCTTCAACAGGGCAAAAAAAGAGCGCAGCGTTGAGACGTTGACATTGCTTGCAAACAACCTTCTTGAATATGTCAGCACCAATATTGATGCAAACACTCTGATAAAGTTGGGTATAGATGCCGTGTTTTCAGATAATTTCGAACTGCAGGGTAGAGCAGTTCCTTTCGATGGCACATGGAAATATGCAACAGTGAATGGCGCTAGTGTCATTCAGATAGATCTGGAAGCAAACAAAAAACTCTTACAAGAATATTTATTTGGTAACGAGTAAAAAGGGGGATCATGTATGGGGAATACAGGATTATCTTATACGCAAACTCACACTAAGACAAAGGCAGAACCTCACTCTATGCCGTGGTTCAAGTTTTTCGGCATGCTATTATTAGATGCGATGCTCATTGCAACAGCAATTGCTTTCGCTATTCTGTTTCGATTTGAAAACGGGTTCAGCGGGGCCGAGGCTTCAAGCAATTTTCTTTCTTATCTGCCGGTTCATGAAGTCGTTTATCTACCTATTTTATTGTTAGGCGGTCTCTATAGGGTATATTGGAAATACGCAGGCTTACCTGAGATTACTAGTGCGTTTATACTATGCGTTTTCGCCGGCTTTCTGACGTACCTTATAAATATCGTATTTACATTGGGTTATTCTCGCTCGGTACTTGCCATGACATCTATGCTGGTTGCGGTATCCATTGTTGCATTGCGCATCTCTCCCCGTGCTTTTCGGTATCTTCAGAGACAGTATAAACATATAAAATACAACAGCGATATGAAACGGGTAATGATCATAGGTGCCGGCAGTGGTGGGGCTTATGTTCTTAACCTATGCAAGAAGGACATTTACTCAAGCTATGTACCCGTGCTTATTATAGATGATAATCCGGCGAAGATAGGTCTTCGTCTCGAAAACATTCCGATTTTAGGCGTTAGGAAAGATATCCCCACACTAGCTGAGAAATATAAAATAAGCGAGATTGTAATCGCGATCTCGTCATCTGCAATCAGGGATATGGACGAGCTTATATGCCTATGTAAACAAACCAGTTGCCGCATCCGTATTTTAACGGATATACATGGCATTGACAGCGCGGATTCCGAGAAAAAGCTTTCAATCAGAGATCTTGATGTTAAGGATTTTCTCATGCGCGGCGAAGAACATTTCGACTTGTCCGCTATCAACTCATACTTGTCCGACAAGATTGTATTGATTACGGGTGGCGGCGGGTCTATCGGATCCGAGTTATGCAGGCAGGTTATACTCACTCATCCCAAACAACTTGTCATCTTTGATATATATGAAAACAATGCCTATGAGCTTGAGTGCGAACTCAAGCATAACTATAACGGAGCGTTAAACGTCGAAGTCGTTATAGGCTCTATTAGAGATAGGAACAGATTGAACGAAGTATTCGCAAAATATAAGCCAGATGTGGTGTTCCATGCTGCAGCACACAAACATGTCCCCCTCATGGAGCGGTCTTATGGCGAAGCGATCAAAAACAATGTGTTCGGCACACGCAACTTGCTGGAAGTCGCGGAAACATTCGGTGTTGAGCGTTTTGTCATGCTCTCGACGGACAAGGCCGTTAACCCCACGAACATTATGGGGACAACCAAGCGCATAAATGAAATGATGGTCCAGGTGTTCGCAAAAACCAGCAACATGAAATGCATGATGGTTCGTTTCGGTAATGTCCTTGGATCTCATGGCAGCGTCATCCCTCTGTATGAAATGCAAATCAAAAAGGGTGGCCCCGTTACGGTAACACACCCTGATATAGTTCGATACTTTATGACAATCCCCGAAGCAGCTCAGTTGGTGCTACAAGCGGGATCATTCGCCCAAAGTGGAGCTATTTACGCACTCGATATGGGTCCGCCAATCCGAATCATGGATTTAGCAGAAAAGATGATCCGGTTTTATGGTTATGAGCCCAATGTCGATATGCCTATTAAGGTAACCGGGCTTCGTCCGGGTGAGAAGCTCTATGAGGAAGTCATTTCGGAGGAGGAGTTCAAGCGCCTCGTTCCTACCATGCACAAAAAGATATTTGTTGTTCCAACTGCCGAGATTGATGCGAAGTGGTTTTATCAGCAGCTCACTTTCCTTGAGCGGGAGATAGAAAATGGCTTTTCCGAAAGCGATGCAAGAAAGCTTGTAATCCAAGTAATGTTGCAAGAACTTGTCCCTAGTTATGCTCCGAACAACAAGTTCAGCAGTAAACAATCACATGAGTTGAAGCTCGTTAAGCAGGCTATCGCTGCGAAAGGCTCCTAAAGTTCTCTGCGCGCAGCCTTGTTGAAGATAGAGTTCGTAATACTTACGCTTGTTGTTAAGGCAATGTAGCCCGCCAATGAGAATCACTCCACCAAGCCTATAGAGCAGCGTAAATGTTAGAGAAGAAACCGTTACGTCCGTGACTGGCCATTGCCAGCTCAGAAACAAACGGTGGACATATTGAAAATCCATCCGGGGCATTTAGTGCCGGATGCCGGAGGCGTTATTTATGGAAAGCACAAATAAAGATGTTTACTGCTTGTTTTGCGTTACGGGCGGCGAAGGATCGATTATAAAAAATCTGCAGCGGCTTGGATATAATGCTCTATCTCCTATCGTATTGAAATGGAAACCAATGGGGAGTAAGATGAAAAAATCCCCTTCACGCTTATTGCCCGGTTACGTGTTTTTTGAAGCTGAGAAAGAATGCACGCTTGAATGGCCCAATATACGATCTATTCAAAAAGTGCTTTGTATTTTACAGTATGGTGATGGCGGCCGTGCATTGCGCGATTCAGATTACGCGTTTTATCAGTGGCTTAAGAGCTATAGCGGTGTAATTGATGTTTCTCAAGCAGTACAGGAAGGAACAAAGATCCGGTTTGTGAGCGGCCCGCTCAAAGACTTAAATGGTACCGTAGTTAAAGTTAATAAAAGCAGAAAGCAAGTTGCGGTGAATCTTGGAAGTGACAGTGCTATCAGACTTGTATGGTGCGGAATTGAGTATGTGCAAGAAAGTCAAGTGGGCATGGTCTAAAGATTGTTGGAAAGCAAATATACAATAAGACGCATGGTTTACATGGCAACAAGGTTTATACAGAGCTTTATGGGGCAAAAACAGCCTAAAACCGCATGAAATAAGGGATTTTTCCACCATTGAGATTGCGTTGATGATACAAAAATTCAGCGGCCATACCGTTACAAAATGAGCGAAAATAAGTTTCTAACAAGAATGAGGAAACGTACTGTAATTATCTTCATAACATCGAAGTGTTTATTGAGTGAGTTTGAAATATGGGGTTGGGCAAATGTACGAGAAATATATAAAGAGGCTAATTGATATTGTTCTATCAGCGTGCGGACTGATTGTGCTGTCACCCGTTTTTCTGATTTTGGCAATTGCCATTAAAATTGATGACCCCGGACCAGTGATTTTTAGACAAAAGCGAATTGGAATTTATAAGTGTTTACGGCGTCCGCATCCCCCCTGCGTCGCTTAAATTTAACAGTTGGGGATGTCAAATCTCTCCCGCCGTATTCAATAAGACGGAATTTGAAATCATGAAATTTCGTACCATGAGGACTGATACCCCTCACGATATGTCAACGCACATGTTAAAGAATCCTGAGCACTACATAACAAAAGTTGGTAATTTTCTGCTTAAGACTTCGCTTGACGAGTTACCGCAGATTTTTAATATTTTAGCCGGCCAGATGAGTATTATTGGTCCGCGCCCTGCTCTTTGGAACCAGTATGATTTAGTTGAAGAGAGATAAATACGGTGCAAATGACATTCGACCGGGGCTTGCCGGTTGGGCGCAGATAAACGGTAGGGGTGAGTTCACTATTGAAATTATAGCAAAGCTTGATGGAGAGTATGTCCAGAGCTTGAGCTATGGATTAGATCTCAAATGCTTCTTTGGGACTATTGTTAAAGTTTTAAGACGTGAAGGTGTTATTGAGTGTGATGCAGTAAAAGAAGTTGCCGTTATGAAAGAGCCAATTAATAAATGATTAGAAGAATCAACAATAAAGGATTCACTTTTGTGGAAATTATTGTAGTACTTGCCACTATTACCATATTGGCTTTAATCGCAGTTTCCTCTTTTACTGGTTATATAAAAAATGCTAAAATGGAAGTTTGTAATGCTAATTGCTTACACTTGGAGAGAATGTATCATGCATATTTGGAGATGGAGAATATTAAACATTCAGACGGAGTATTTGAGGAGTTTTTAAGGGTACATGGTAAGGGAATGTGTCCTGAATGTGGAAAGATAACTTATGTGGAAGGAAAAGTCAGGTGTAGTGTTCATGTAAGGGATGATGGGGATATCCCGTTTTTGTGATTTTATAGGCTATTAGGATTGAATGATGAGGGCGACGTGAGTATGGTGAAAGGATAAAGAGGCTGTAAGCCAGTTATATCAATGGGTTCAACAGAAAACCCAAAATGTATATTTGTAAAAATTAACCAAAAAACATAAACCAGGAAATTAAGGTGCTATACACATAAGCACCGATACATTATATAGAGTTAAACACAAAAGAAACTATTTATGAGAGGGCGAATAAGATGACTGAATTGAGAAGCATTCCATTTTCACCACCAGATATTTCAGATGAAGAAATCAATGAAGTAGTAGATACTTTAAAGTCTGGTTGGATTACAACAGGGCCTAAAACTAAATTATTCGAAAAACAAATTGCTGAGTACTGCAATACATCAAAAGCAGTGGCTCTCAATTCAGCTACAGCTGCAATGGAGATGACTTTAAGACTTCTTGGCATTGGACCAGGAGATGAAGTCATTACTTGTGCGTATACTTATTCTGCTTCAGCAAGTGTCATCACTCATGTAGGTGCAAAGGTCGTTCTTGTTGACTCAGGAAAAGACTCTTTCCATATCGATTATGATGGGATCGCTGATGCTATTACAGAGAAAACAAAAGCAATTATTCCAGTTGATATTGCTGGTGTGATGTGCGATTATGATAGAATTTTCGATGCAGTCGAGAGTAAGAAAGAATTATTTAATCCAACAAACGACCTTCAAAAGACATTTGGTAGAGTTGTTGTTATCGCAGATGCTGCTCACTCTATAGGGGCTACTTATGAAGGAAGGATGAGTGGCGAGGTTGCTGACTTCACATC
>JAKQLB010000098.1 GCA_029567375.1 Bacteroidota bacterium
AATAGGAATAACAGGGCAGGCAGGGTTTATCGGTACACATCTGTACAACACTCTGAGTCTTCATAAAGACAAATACGCTTTCATCCCCTTTAAGGATGAATACTTCCAGAAGGAAGATACGCTTGATGCATTTGTAACGCAGTGTGATGTGATCGTGCATCTGGCGGCGATGAACAGACACAACGATCCGGATGTGCTGTATAATACCAATATTGACTTGGTACAGAAGCTTATCGCCTCGATGGAACGCACACAGAGCAAGCCATATGTGATTATGAGTTCATCGCTACAAGAAGAACGGGATAACCTCTATGGCAGGTCTAAGCGTGAGGGGCGAGAGCTTTTGAACCAATGGGCGGATCGGAATGATGCAGCTTTTACCGGTTTGATTATCCCGAATGTGTTTGGGCCTTTTGGAGTGCCTTTTTATAACTCGGTGATATCGACCTTTTCGCATCAGGTGGTGAATAACCTGGAGCCTAGGATTGGGGTGGATGCTTGTTTGAAGCTGATCTATGTGGGTGATCTGGTGCAACGGGTGATAGGACTTGTTGATAGTTACACGGATTTGACGGATCTAACGGATCACCACGGATTAGATTTTGATGACTTAACCACCGAGGAGCACCGAGGAGCACCGAAAAGCACCGAAACTGCAACCACCGAGAACACCGAAAGCACTGAGAAAAATTTACAATTTACAATTTACAATTTACAATTTGAAAAACCAGAACGGCTAATTAACGTTGAGCATATGGCTGAATACAAGGTGACTGAATTACTGGAGAAACTGAAGGGATTTCGGGATACTTATCAAGTTAAAGGGATCTTTCCTGATCTGAATGATCGCTTTGAGCTATGTTTGTTCAATACATTCAGGTCATACATCCCTATGGAGCATTTCCCGGTTAAGTATAAAAAGAACGCTGATCCTCGTGGAGTTTATGTAGAAGCAATGAAGTTTTGCTCCGGGGGGCAGGCTGCGTTTTCTACTACTGTCCCGGGCATAACCAGGGGTAACCATTTTCATATTCGAAAGGTTGAGCGCTTTGCCGTGATCCAAGGTAAGGCATCGATCAAGCTTAGAAAGTACGGTAGTGATGAAGTAATAGAATATATCCTTGATGGCTCAGAGCCCGGATATGTGGATATGCCGATATGGTATACACATAATATCACCAATATCGGGGATGGGGAGCTGCTGACGATGTTTTGGATAAATGAGTTTTATAATCCAAGTGACCCTGATACCTACTATGAAGAGGTTTGAATAGTCACGCAGAGATATAGTTACACGGATTGTACGGATGAAACGGATTAACACGGTTGTATCGTATCTTAATAGGAAAGGTTAGTCACACGGATCTAGCAGATTAAACGGATAAGACGGATTTGGCATGTCAATGAGTCACTCCCGTGGAATAATGAGCTTGCAGTTAGTAGGCGGAGGCTCTATCTTCATAGTAGTTTCGGACATGTTACACTTCTTTTATCCGTGTGAATCTGTCCGATCCGTTAAATCCGTGTAACCATCAAAAGGAAATAAAATGCTAAAAGTAATAACAGTAGTGGGCACCAGGCCGGAGATAATCCGCCTTGCCTGCGTGATATCCTTATTCGATAATTATACCAAGCACATTCTGGTGCATACCGGGCAGAACTATGACTATGAGCTGAATCAGATATTCTTTGAGGATCTGGAGCTTAGAAAGCCGGATTACTTCTTGAATGTGGATACTTCCTCCCTGGGGCATGTTTTGGGGGAAACTCTGATCAAGATCGAAGAAATCCTGGATCAAGAAAAGCCCGATGCCATGCTGATCTTGGGAGATACCAACGCCTCAATCGCAGCAATAATGGCAAAGAGGAAGCATATTCCGATTTATCATATGGAAGCGGGGAATCGCAGCTATGACGCCAATGTGCCCGAAGAGATCAACCGCAAGATGATTGATCATATTGCGGATTTCAACTTAGTATATACCGAAAATTCACGCAGGCATCTTTTGGCAGAAGGGCTTTCTCACCGACGTGTTTATGTGACCGGATCCCCTATGTTTGAAGTACTTATGCGCTATCTGCCCAAGATCCAGCAATCAAACGCTTTGAAGAAACTCGATCTTCAGCAGAGAAAATACTTCTTGGTTTCGGTACATCGTGAAGAGAATGTGGACTACCCGGATAATCTCAAGCGCATTGGTCTTGCTCTGAACACTTTAGCTGAGAAATACCAATTTCCGATCATCGTGAGCACTCATCCCCGAACCCGGAAACGGCTGGAGATGCTTGACGGCTTTGAGTTCAATCCACTGATTCAATTCCTGAAACCCTTTGGATTTTCGGACTACAACCATCTACAGATGAACGCGCTTTGTGTTATCTCAGATAGCGGAACCATCAGCGAAGAAAGCTCGATTCTGAAGTTTCCCGCCATCACCATCCGCAACTCTATGGAGCGTCCGGAAGCCATCGATGCGGGAACGATTATTCTTACCGGCTTTGATCCTGACGTTGTACTGGATTCCATCAAACTGGCGGTAGATGAAGGGGCTCATTATGCCAGTATTTGCCCTGAGTACCAGATTGAGAATACTGCGATGAGAGTCTTGAAGCTTGTGATAGGGACGTCGAAGCTGCATAAGCAGTGGAGTGGGCTTTATTGATAGTCACACGGATCTTACGGAATAAACGGATAACACGGATTTTAGTTGTCACTGAGGGTACCGAAAGCACTTTTAAGGTGAGGATGAGTGGGTAATGAGTAATGGCTGAATTTGTAGATCCGGTATGGTATGAGTAAGACCTTTTTCATCATCAGTTCATCGGATTTATCCAGACCAGGAGCAGCTCAGTTTAGGCTTTTAGCGATAGCCAGAGGTTTGTGCGAGCATGGTGCCAAGGTTAACTGGATTCTGATAGCATCCAAAGTGCCTGATTCTATCGCAAATGATGAAAAATACCGGAGAATCAATTTTATACAAGTAGGCAAGCAGCCGACGTCAATTATAAACAACAAGCTTGCTTCATATTTCTACCGTTTGTATCTCCTGGTTTCTTTGAGACCGACACTTAGTCATTTGTGTCGTGATTCAGATCATAAAGCCCTATTCAGTGTTGGGGATAGTTTTCTAAACCTAACTTTGGTTAAAAGGCTATGCAGAAAAGAGAGAATCCTCCTGTCCCATGAAAGAACCGAGTACCCATATCTGAATGCAAAATCTCTCTTAAAGAGATTAAATCTCTTTTTGTATCTGAAAATATTCATCCCCCAATGTGACCACATATTCGTGATCTCAAAAGCACTCAGAGATTTCTTCTCTGCTTTAGCAATGGTCAGGAAAAATAATGTTCCAGTTAGCATCTTGAATATGTTGACCGAAACAGACAGGTATCAGATAAATGAAGAAACAGAAGCTACTCCCAATAAAGATATAGTTTATGTGGGAACAATGTATGGCGATAAAGACGGCGTGTATGATCTGATAAGCGCATTCGGACTCATCATGGACAAGGTGCCTGATGCAAGATTGGTGTTAATTGGTGATAATTTGCGGCGAGAACGTATGAACAAGATATACGAAGCCCTTAGCAACATATCTCATCAGGATAGAATCATTTTCACCGGATCTCTAGGTAGAACTGAGCTTATCCAACGAATCAATCAAGCATATTGTTTAGCGTTGTCCCGTCCGAATAACATCCAAGCTAAGTATGGATTCCCAAC
>JAKQLB010000105.1 GCA_029567375.1 Bacteroidota bacterium
GCATCGTCCAGCGTCTTTAGATTGGGCGCTGTCTTGAGATCATTAAACGACATACTCGATCCACCCCGCCGTCCATGTGGCCATACACTATGCGTAGTTGATAAAAAATTAGCAGTCAATCGCGATTTTTGCTTGATAGGCGCGCGCTAGATGCGTAGCGTCCCGGCCTCAATAGTCCGACAATGGTTTTATCATGCGCGATCCACACGACCAAGACATTATTGAATACTGCAAACGTGCGCTCAATGAACGTCCAAGAAACGTTAAGATCGAAGACGTTGCGATCAAGACAAGTTTGAATAGGCATTGGCTTAATTCGTTCGGGCAGGGAAGAATTAAAGAGCCTGGCTTTTCTAAAATATGCACTTTGTATCTATGGGCAACCAGCGAGAGTCTAATCAACACAACTCGCATTTAGAGTTACCCTATGTCATACAACAATATACCGCATGAAATGCGGTTATTTAAACAGTGGATCGTATGGAAATATGAAGATACCGGCAGATTAAAACCTGATAAAATTCCCTATATCGTTAATGGAGGCGGTAAGAAAGCCTCAGTCAGCAACCCTAAAACGTGGGTAGCGTTTGATGATGCCGTTGCGTTTCTAGAGACTAATTATAATGTTTATAATGGATTAGGATTTGTTCTTACCTATAACGATCCTTATGTTTTTATTGATCTAGATGACGCAAGCTCTAACAAACAATTTCAAGCAACTCAAATACAAATAGATAAGGCATGCAAGACCTACTCGGAGCTATCTCCTAGCGGCAAGGGTCTGCATATCATTGGTATTGGCGGCGTGCCGTCAGGACGTAAGAAGAGCTACGTCGAAATTTATTCATCAGGCCGGTTCATGACTATGACTGGCAATGTTTATAGATCAATGCCTATCAGAGATATTTCAGAACAATGCGAATGGATTTGGTCACAAATGGGTGCCCAAACCAATGCAGGGCAAAACGTTAACGCGCCGGAAACTAAACCAGATACCGAGATCATCGCAGCGGCCGCTGATTCCAAGGTCGAGACTAACGCTCAAAAGTTTCTCGATCTATATAACGGCAAATGGCAAAATTATTACAACTCACAATCTGAGGCTGATCTATCTCTAATTGATATCATTTCATTTTATACGCAAAACAGAATACAAATTATGCGTATATTCAGAAATTCAGCTTTAGGTAAACGAGATAAAGCTAATAGAAATAAATACGTTGCTGATATGATTACCAAATCATTCGACAACCAAGTTATGCCGGTTGACGTTCAAGGATTAGCCGAAGCTTGCAACACCGCAGTTCTCAAGGCTAGGCACAACAATAAAGTAGAGCCCGAGCAAACAACCGTTCACGGCATTGATATATCATCATTGCCGGCGCCTACTATGCCTAAACAAGAGCCTAAGCAGGAAGGCCGGCATTCATTTAGAACATTACAAAGTTTAACTGATCCTAAAAGTCCAACATATGTTATGGGCGGAACACATCCGGCCTATCTAGAACAAGTGTGTCCTGGATTAGTCGGACGTATAGCGAATTTCATTTACAATCAAGCTGTTTTGCCTGTTCCCGAAGCGGCCATTGCAGCGTCATTCGCATTTATGACAGCATTCACACAACGAGCTTACACAGTAAGCGGAACAGGATTAAATCAATATATATTGCTCTTAATGCCCACTGGAATGGGCAAAGAGGCGATGGCTAGCGGTATAGATAAATTGATCTATGCGTGTAAACAACATACGCCTATGATAACCGATTATTTCGGCCCATCAACAATTGCTAGCGGTCAAGCGCTACAGCGCAAACTTGTTGAGCAGCCGTCTTTTCTATCAATTCTAGGCGAAGTTGATAAAACCATAATTCAGTTGAGTTTAAAAGAAGGTAACTCGCATAAGATCGAACTCAGAAAGCTTATGTTGGACCTTTACAATAAATCCGGCCCTATGCGCACATTGCGAGACATGATCAGAGCCGATAAGAAAAATGATATTGAAGACTGCCAATCACCTACGTTTAGCATTCTAGGCGAAGGTGTGCCCTCTCGTCTGTACGAAGCATTAAACGAAGGTATGATTGAAGAGGGATTGTTACCTCGGTTTACAATGTTCGAATATAAAGGTAAACGACAAAACAGAAACGAGAATGCACATCTAATCCATCCTGATCCTAGCCTAGTAGCTGATATCTGCCATATCGTTGAGTATTGTCATAAAGCAAATCTTGACAATAAGCATATACACATAAATTTCACAGATGACGCTAGAACGTTGTTGAGAGACGTTGAAAGGTATGTGCAACAGCAAATCAATGACGACTACGCGCATACAACAGTTAAAGACCTATGGAACAGAGCGCATCTTAAAATGTGCAAACTGGCGTCCATTATCGCGATAGGTTTGAATCCGTATGTTCCCACAATTGACCTGATAGCAGCCGACTACGCCCGGCAAATCGTTCTCAACGATACGATCAACCTGATCAAGAAATTCGAGCGAGGCGAGATCGGAACGCCGGCCAATGAGATAGCTCAGATCAACATTGCAGTGGAGGCAATCAAATATTTTCTAACGACTGACTACAACACCATATCAATGTCGTATGGTGTTAAGTCAAAAATGATCGGCGATAAAGTCATGCCTAAATCGTTTTTAACTAGGAAGCTTACTAGTCATAAAGCTTTCAAGAATGATCGTATGGGACCAAATATTGCTATCAAGCGAGTTATCGGCGCTCTAGTTGATATGCATATTGTCATACCTATCAACCGTGTGCAGTGTTCAAAAGATTACGGATTAGCAACGGAAAGTTACGCCATTGCTAATCCTACCGAAGTTCTAAACGGACAGATAAGACTAGGCTAAGCCTTATCATGCTGTACTAACTCACCGTCTTTATATAACAATATTTCTTTATAAATAATTCCAAGTTGAAATTTAAAACCTTTATAAGCGAACTTAGCCTTGGTTCTACTTGTAAAATTGAACGTCTTCCTTTGATTTTTATAATCAACAGTCACAGTGCGATGACGGTACATGTCTCGTGTCCCATTCGATATATGCGGTAGGACGTGGGTGTCCTGGCGAGAAGGGCGTCCTAGCGAGCCCTAGAGCCTCCCATCGCAAGCGGTGCGCTGTCGGCGGTCGAGCCCTAATGACGAATGACAATGCCGGCGTAAAGCCGGCATTTTATTATTGAGCGTAACGTTCTCGCAATGAGCGTCGGTTACGTCTGTGTCTTTTCTGTTTCAGCGGATTTCTGCTTTCTAAGCTCAACCGCCTTCTTATTACCAATGAGCGCTTGAAGCATTCCGTTAGGGAATCGCGCAACGCCGTTGCATTCCAAACAATACAAAGTGATACCATCGTCATACATCGGCCAATTAGGATGCATCAAAGAATGGTGTTCCGGGCAACGTCTGAGCGTTAACCAAAACAGAACCTTCCATCCCGACCACGTCTTAGGCCATAGAATGTCATTTCTATGCAACCAAAGAACATAAACTCTAAACGCAAGATACCATAACATTAAGGTTAAGAGTATGCAACCTAACCAAACGAGACCATGGGCGAAAAAAAATTCATTCATCACTTAATTTCCTTTTCCATCCTCTCTAATCTCTGCCATTTGTTATCGTTCTGTGACGTGATGCGCCGGCTTCATTCAAGGCTAGCGCATCACGTCACAGATACTTATTACTCCCATCCTGTCCAATCAATAGCATCAACAGACACGCCGGCTTTGTTAAGATCACTCTTAAACTTACCGCCTAGCTTACTCAATGACGTGGTAAGTGAGCTTAATGTTTGAGAGGTAAGAAGCAAATCATTCATATTGTTATCTAGCTCACGAAACATTGTCAGCAACTCGTCAAAACGCAATTTGGTGCCTCGTTCTGATGCCGGCTCTTGCGCAGTCGCTTGGGGTTTCGTGGGTTTTGCTTTCGTCGGCGGAACATATGCCGAATGCTTGTCATCGCGGCTAGGATCGTACTCGTCAAGCGTCTCACCTAATCCGTTATAGAGTGCTAGATTATCGGTAATATTGTTATCACGAAATATCCCGATAACCTCTGCAAAGCGCTGCTGCGCTTCTTCTTCGCTATCCCGCGTCTCTTCATTACCCGAGCTAGAG
The DNA here is from genome assembly GCA_029567375.1 of Bacteroidota bacterium. Classification (GTDB taxonomy): domain Bacteria; phylum Bacteroidota; class Bacteroidia; order Bacteroidales; family UBA932; genus Cacconaster. The sequence continues at coordinate 4,140 of JAKQLB010000105.1, forward strand.
CGAATATAGAATTTCATCGCAGCTAATTCAGACTGTCTCTTAAACGCCATTTTTATTTCCTCTCTTTTGTGCAGATGTGACTGCCTCCAAATCTTTATCGCAAGCAGTCACATCTGTACAACGCCAAGAATAAGGCGGGTGATACTCTCCATTTTCGTCTAGCGCCCCAACGTACACCCGCCGTCTACTGCCGTCGTCATTAAAGCAGCGACCGCAAAAAGGCGCCACATAACCCATAATCATTACAAGCGTTCCTTATTGTAATAAACATTAGAGTGCCAATGATCTAATCGATCATAAACAGCTATCAATTCATCGCAATCATTGGTAGAACCGAAATAACAACGATCCCCTTCATCCACTAGTCCATTTTTAACACGGACTAGTGTGTTACAAATATCGACGAGCAAAGCGCCGCGTTCTGCTGCCTTACTATCTCTTTCATTGAACAGCGTCTGAATGGTGTCAAGGGATTGTAATATTTCTTTACGTTTATTTTCTGGTAGCTTTTTATTAGAACGAACGTCATCAAACAGTGTTCTAAACAACTTATTGAATCGGCTTGACGCAGTGACAGGCATCGCATCTATTCCTTACTAATCTTTAGATCGAATTCTTTCTGGTCACCATCGGGCAATTTATTAGAGCAAATTTCTTCAAGCAGTTGGTTAGCTGCGACTATGCGCCATTCTAACTCAAATTCTATGGCGGAAGAGGAACGACATTGACAAACGCCAGAGCAACCGCATCCATCGCCAATATTTCTAGCTATCTCGCGCAACGTATGAAGTAAGCGTTGCTCTAATGCGGTTCTTTGAGACAAGGAAACTAGTTCCTGCAATTGGAGGAAGTTTAGGGGGGCTTGACCCTAGCCCGTCTCAGAAGTTGATGACGTGTTGAGCTACCGCCTTGCCCACATTATCCGGTCATTCAAATGTGGGCAAGGCGTCAAAGTGCGGAATAGATGACTATTACGTCGGCCAAGGGAAAAGATCAGGGAGCGGAGAGGGCTCGCACAGATGTCGGTCTTCATCGCCACTGGTGCCGTCCGGCGTCCAGTAGCCTAACATTCCGACTATCATGTTCTGGCACAACGCGTCAGGGTCGAAGTCCATGTCCATCCCGCTCATTGTTGCCGATCTGACGGCGTATTTAGCCGCCTCGCGTATTTTTTCGGCTACCTCGTTATGTTTGGGATGATTTGTGCCCATACGGAACGGCATAGGTGGATTTTCGGATTTCGAATACATCCAATGATCCTCACTCAGAGGATAGGAGCCCGACATAACACCTGAGCCATCCGGCAATCTATAATATTCTTCGATTGCCTTTCCCATCAATTCAATGAGACTTTTAGTATCATCGTCTTTTGACATAACCGCTTCCTATTCGTTAGAGTTAACTGGACCTTGTCACTAAGTTAGTCAGTCGTCAAGTCAATCAGTCAGTCAATCAAGCATTCATTCACTCAGTCAGTTGGTTGGTTAATTGGTTTCCGTTCTCGGATGATATTATCATCCTCAAAACAAAGAATATGAATAGGTATTTCATGCTCGATTGCAAACGCTTCGAGTTCCTGAAAGATCAACAATGCTTCCGAGATAGTCGGAGCGGTGAGTACACCTTTATGTGTGAGGATACTAACCTCAATACGGTAACGATCCGTGGCTTCAGTTCGATCTTCGGCCATATCTTCAATTTCCTGTCTCGTTAGCATTGTCACGCGTTCTCTTTAACGATAAGTTGAGTATTGATACTATTCTTACAACTCTCCGCCCATTTGAGTTTGATCACAAATGTATTTGTAGAGTTGATCCACTTTCATTTGGCCCAGACGTTCGCTGAACGTATTTGTTGTTGCGTCTTTCATTAACACATGTGCTTTCATCGCACAAAGCAGTTCATTGAATGTGAATTTACTTGGAAGTTGCTTGTATTTAGCACACGCAATGTCTAACTGAGCGGCGACAACCCACTTGGCAATGTCAAGCGACATTTCTGTTGTTTTTTGATTAAACAGCACTTCATCTGAAAGTTTGTGATTTATTCCTTCTGCTGAGTGTTCTCTTTCTTCATTGCAGAGCGTTTCTTTTCCAGCCATTCTGAATCCCTTTCTACGCCTATCCGTAAACACATGTCGAAGATGCCTAGCAGCAAGATGGCGCCGAAAACCACAAGGATCATCAACGCCATCGTCTCATACATTGAGCCGGTCTTGAATGCGAGCAACATGCGGCTAGCCTCAGTCATTGTCATGGTCCAATACTCATATAAGACGGAAATCTTTACGGATCGCTAAAATCGATGTCGTCTGGCGGCACGTTGTTATCACACGCCGAGCACCAAACCATCTTATGAGGTTCATAAGTATCGATATCAAATTTAGCAAGAATTTCTCGAATTCCACCACATTTAGGGCATATGAGCAATGATGTATTTAACGAGTTGAAAACTACGTCGACAGCCATCATGACTTCCTTAGTCACAACAGAGCCCTTGAAAGAGAGCAATAGGTTGCGAGCTTCAATCAGTGTCATGGTCCGACCTTATATCTGAGGATTAGTCTCGTTAACCAGTCTCGCCGGCCTGACTATCGATTTCGCCGGCGAGACCTATTGTTTTGTCAGAGTCTGTCAGTCGCTACCAGGCTTTGCCTGGCCTTCTATTTGACAGACGGCCAGCTAGTCGGCCAAGCCGCGCCATTGGGCCATGCCTGCAATTTGGCGCGAAGGTCTCGAATATTCTGAGAGATGCGGGCGATGTCGTTCGCGGCGTTAGTGGCAGCCGGTGACTCGTTATAACCACTGAGAACAAGCATTTTGGCGATGGCGGTGAGCAATCGGCCATTCGACAGCATCAACTCGTCCCGCTCTTTCTCCAACTCACCAACCGTCACCGTCCGAGAACGCAGCGGGTTCTTCTTGTACGCCCCATCGGGTTCAGCGTCACCTTTCAATTCAGGCTCAGATTCAACCTTATCCTCAGCCTCAACATCAGTCTCCGAGTCCGTAAGCTCAACATCAGTCTCCGAGTCCGTAAGCTCAGCGATCTTAGCGTCAATATATTTGAGGCTGAACAAAAATTTCTCTTTCTCAAAGAGCAACTTAGACTTTATCTCTCCATTCTTATCTTCTTTCAACAACCTGAGCTTTCTTTTATTCTCAATTTTAATATCGTCGTTAATTCGACGGTATAACTTAAACAAAGCATACGTGTTCATGTAAGGATCATTCAACATTTTAGAAATTGCCGGCACATGGTCATAACTAGCTGTAAGGTCCTTTCTAATCCAATGACGCGATATGATAACACGCGTAATGCCGGTTACAGGGTTGAGGATAATAACCTTGAACTGCATCGCCCAAATGTCATGAGTCGCCTGTGACTCGATAAGTTTATTCCAATGCTGAGCCGCGTCTTGGTTATTCACGAAACGGTCGTCACTGGAGAACGTCGCATATTTGACAATACGATAAATTTTAAAGTCATCTTCATCAGCAGCCAACAAGTCCGCTGTCTTAGCAACACCCTCACTGCCAGTCTCGACATTCTCACTGGCCATATCAGCACTCTCGTCGCCGGTCTTGCCAGTCTTGCCAGTCTTGGCCGCATTACGACTATCGACTAGAAGACCTTTCTGGTCGGGAGTCAAATAGACAAATCCAACATCAACAGGTCCATCCGTTTCATAATACATTTCTATTCCTTTCTCTTTAAGCTGCGTTTTCAAGAATTGCATCAACAAACTCTTACCAGTACCTGTCGAACCGCTCATTCTAATCTCAACATTTCTATTACTCATTGGATAATCTTTCAGTTGATGCCCACAATTAGGCGGGTTTTGAGGATGTAGTGAGAATGATGTGCAGTGTGGTGCGATCGAGAGTGTTTAAGAGTGTTTAAGAGTGATCGATTTCTCAGTTTTTCCTTTTTCTCTGTTGGTTGATTTGATCAGATATGCAAGTTTATATCTATCGAGTTTTTATGTCAAGTGGGCTCTCTTTTCTATTTTTGATTCTGGTATAATCAGGAAATGCCTCGTTTTTCATTAATCGTTAACCTTAACATCGGGTGTGTGCCTGATTTCCTAGACGCCTTCCATTAAGGTTAATGACACATTAACTCACGTTAAGGTTAACAAAAGATTAACACGTCTATCCTTCATTAAGGTTAACGAGCAATCAGGTCAACCCTGTCAAGAACTAATTCACATTAAGGTTAATGAGTGATCATTGAGCCTCTTGACACACATATGCGCGATATAATTAACAACACACAAATATATTCAAAACATATTTAATTATAATTAATATGTGTATCATTACGATACATCTATCTGTATATGCATGGCTTCTATTCGCATAAGATATATTATGGAACCCCATTATGAAACACTGCACTGAACGCATGTGTTATATTGATACAGTAATTTATATTTAGAATTAATATTAACTATTAATATACTAACCATGTTATACACAGGCGCCTTATACACAGGCGCCTTACCTAACCGCCTTATCTATATCGCATTAACCTTAACGCGAGGATATTTGGCGATTAACCTTAACGAGATATCATTTCAATGTTAAGGTTAAGGAACATGGTTAATGGACTACATTCGATATTAACGTTAACAAATCTTATTTGAATGTTAACTTTAACAAACATGGTTAACTTATACTGTTTCGGATTAACGTTAACGCCATTTAATCCTAAAGATAATTATATTAACCTTAACGCGGACCTTATGTTGAGATTTAACACAACTTGGCATTAACCTTAAGACGGCCTTAATGAATTTTACATGCCCACATTAGGGCTCGATTAACGCTGTTGAGACCGAAATTCTGTCGGCAAAAGTCCGCTGCAAGGCGTCCAGGAATCGGCGCAACTCATCTAACTTGTGAATAACTCATTTCTGACACTAAAATTAGTGAGTTTTTAAGTGATAGTTTGTGATTGGGCGCCGGAGAGTAAGCCCTTGTAATGCAGTAACTTTTCACCCTTAACTATATACTTTTATATATATATAATTTATTTATTTATTTTTTTAGGAATTTTATCATAAAGATAGGAATTTATGCGCCCCCACATATCCCGAAAATCCTATTAAAAACTCAATAGAAACTGATCAGATATAACACATAAAACATACATAAAACATGATATAGATGAAAACATAATAGATAGACACGTTTAACCTGATCTAACTTATGATCTAAATGAGAATTATATCATTTAATATATCACTTATATATCATATATCCCTATCACACCATTATAGACATTTCTTAGCATATTATAGCCCTATAACTATCCAACAACATATTAGCAGTGAGTTTTTAACCCCAAACGATCCACACACTCCCCATATTCCAGCGGGTGATTCTAGGAATTTTAAATAAATTGTATAACTGGCACTTATCCACATATAGGTTATCGTCAACATCATGTGGAATTTCAATCACATAACCGATGTTGCCAAGTCACTTTGCTAGTCCGAATCTGGAAAATGAAACTATATAACCCGAATTCGCCGGGCCTGCTTACCATCAATTTCGCTAGCAATTGTGGGCACTTGATATTTTCGTCCGAGGCCGTACACTGGTCCCGAACTGTGTGTTGCATTATTATTTCGGGCGGAGGTTAGTGGTAAAAAGCTCAATATTCTCAATGAAAGTCTTGTTCAGGTAAGGATTTTTTCCGAAACGTATAACAGGGCGCTGTTGCTAAAACCACACAAAAGCCCATATAGAGCCGGATTTGGGGCCAGATTCGCTCACTTAGAGGCTCTGTGATAGGATAATAGACGAATCAAAAGAAATCGGAGTTATTGATAGATGAACGATAAGAGAGAAAAAATTCCTTGGACGGCGACGGGTAGGAAAAAGCCGGCATCGAGCAAGCCGGCCGCAAACCCGTCTGATCCGAAATCCAACCGCTCACGTGCCCACACATCCGCCAGGATCGATCAAGGGCGTTGGCTGCAATCGTTCGTCATCGCCAAACGCCAGTCCAGCGAGAATGAGTTGCCTTGGTTCAATCCAGCGAGTGCAACGAGTCCTGTGCCCGAGAATGTGCCTGAATATAAGAAGGACCGGCGACCAAGTTTCAAGCCGAAGATCATGCGTAATTGGCTGATCCTTGCCCGAGTCCTGACACAGCAAGCAAAGCTACGGTCACGCCGGACAATGGAAATCATGGTGCATGATCTTGGCGCTAAGGGGGAATCTTTCACGATAGTCGAGTTCGGTAGACATCGTGGACAACGAGACGATTTCGCCAACGCCTGTAGAAATGTGGGCATTAATTGCGCCATGATCCCTAGGACCAACAAAGTCCGGCTTAGCTACAACCCTACAGGTTGGAGCAGTAAATCAGTGTGGAACGCTACAGCCGAAGCGATGGCCGAAACACTGGAGCAGCACAATCTTCGAGCAACTGTCGATTACAATAGGAATAGATGATGACCGTGCATAGAACCGTCGTAACGCAGATCGAGACTGCGCAAGCCTTCGTCAATCATCACAAACAATTAGACGAAATTGTCAGTGTTGATGATCGGATATACATAATCGCACAGGCCGGAGATGGTTACTCTGTCTATAGATTGCAGTTAGACAATGTGAATGGATATTACCTCCAAGGGCCGGCTAGCGTCATAAGCGAAACGTTCGGCGAGTAAGAGGTTATTAACCATCGGCGCATAGATCGGAAGATAGACGATTGACATGGAATAAGAGACGCTCTAGATTTATCAATAGATAAACGGAGTAAATTCTATGTCAATCGTCATCAGCGCAGTTGTTTTCCGCACTTCGTTCGGTTTCATTCTCGATCTTGTTACTTGCATCGGCCAAGAGATTGAGGTTTGGAACAAGGCGAACGGTTACGGTCGCAGCGCCAAGCGCTCGTGATATCAGCCTCAACGTCGTTTCCATAGGAGTTAGAGTTATGCGCAAACTTTCCTCAAGAGAACGCCGTGAAGCTCTTGTTTCGAGCTATTTTCTTTCGCGCGAACAGCGTTACAATTATGACTTCTTTTGGCACTTGAAAACGGCCGCGTAGTATAGAGAGAAGGGAGTGCTGGACAAAGCTAACGATCAAATCGAATACGCACGAGATGTCAGATTCAAAAATGGCAAGATGCTGCCAGGATAGGAGCTAATTTTGAATCAGTCATTAAATAAAAGAGAAACTGCAATCAGTGAGTTCGCCTCTCGATTGCAGTTTATGGGCGGCATAGACCAGACGATTTCAATAGAATTGGCTGAGTTTTATATCACTCATAAGCTCGCGCGATACCATCAAGACGAGAACAAGGTGAAACCTCTAAACAAGGGCTTCCTTAATCGATCTGTCATGCTCAAGGTCATTCGCAAGATGCGAAAGGCCAAGCGAGGTAGTGTAGGCAAATGATTATTCACAAGCAAAAGACGCGTAAAAAACGTGTTTGCAAGTTGAATAGAACTAAGAGTGATGATCAAGTAAGGGAGATAACCACATTCTTGCTCAAAAGCTTGATGGGTTACGGAAAGCCGTTCAATATAGAAGCTAAGATTGTCCGTAAAAGGCACACACGTTACGTCACAGCAACGGACATAGATCGTAAGGCGCACGTTACTGTCGTGTTTCAAGCTATGCATAAAACAGGCGTGAGACTCGACTATAGACCTGAGCAATCAGAAATAGACGAAATGAATGCCATTCTCGGTAAATAGACACAGGTTGACGGTGCACAGTGGCGCTGTATCGTCAAAGGTGCCTAGTATCGATCTCGACTAGGCTACAGCGGCGCCGCTGCCCGAACCGCAGAACCCCCGAGGCTCAGACGGTTACGGGCTTACGGTGCCGCTGTACTCGCGCCATTCACATAGGAAGTTGAAAGCACAGAATTATGGCGAGGTTTATTATTGTCCGCAACGGACACATCATTGGCAAAGTCAATGGGTCGGAAGATAAGGTTTCAGCTTACATCAAGAAAAAGCATAAAAACAAGGCAACGTATTACAAATTGGCGTATGTCGAGAACGACCAGAACGACAACCGCATGCCGTTTGTTAACTAAGAGCGGACGTTAGGTCTAATTGCTCTTGCAACTACCAATCCAATGAGCTATCTTAGTTTCATCAGAGAGGGAGTTGCACAAATGAGCCTGAATCTTACCCGTTATGAACTGTTCGTCTTCAATCAGAGGAACGGCGCTGCAAACGTCAAGTTGTTCGATACGCGCGGACAGGCGGTAGCTGAGGCACACAGACGTAATGACAGGAAAGCGACCAAGCCGGGACAGTTCAATTCTAAACTCTGGAAGGCGGTACCGTATGGCCCTAACCGCAACTGCCTCTGGCAGGTAGTCGAAGTCCGCTAATGCGGGCTTTTTCTTTAGGAGCAACAGCAATGTCATCAAAGATAGATTGGACGCACGAGAAGGCAACGTCAAACAGCAAAGCGCGAGACGTTCATTCTAGCGGATCATATATCTTTTATTCAAAGATATTCAAAAAGTTCTGCGTTAAATGGGCGAACGGCGAAGCTACCAATTTTAAAACCAGAGAAGCCGCAATTGAGGCTGTCGAATATCATTACCGATAGGTTGCCCACACTTGGATGATCGGTTAGGTTGGAATAAAGGTTAATCGGGAGAAGAGTATGACAAAATCGTCTGAGCAAGTGACGGGTAAAGCCCGTGGTCATATCTTCATATATCTGATGAAATTCGATGATCCAGATTTACCGGCTAATATAAAGCTAGAAGAAGGTAAGGTTTATTATTTGATAATAAACAAAGGGGGCGACTTGCAGGAATATTCGAGTCATCTCGACTATAAAGATGGCCTTAAAAGCTATCTAGAGGCTGTCGAAAAGAGGAAAGCTGGTACGTTATGACAGGAAATAAACCGAATTGGATGACGTGGAACAGGTCCGGTTGGAGTGGTAAGCTTTACCCTGTCATTCACTATTCTACTGAAAATCCTCAACGATCGTTGGAACAGAAAAAATATGTTATCACATCTTATGCGATCGATCCTATTCATCTAAAGGAATTTGAGGTAAAAGAACTTAGCTCTAAAGAGCAACTGCATCTAGTCACGTATTTGTCTGAAATCTATCCAGCGCCGAGAGATGAAGACAATGGCTAATGAGAAATTCAAAAACATCGATCTATATGCGCAGATCGCAAATGTGGGCAAGTATGCGCCTAATTTCGGGAAAGAAAATCTTTGCATATTATGTGATCATAAGCATTTTGTTAACATTGAGACCAGACGCATGTTATATAAAACATGCTTTGGATTAGGTTTTATATCTATTATTAATTTTATCGGTTTGTTTATCACAAATTTCAGCTTGATCAATGTTTTGCTTATAATTACAAGCTTGATATGTATATGTTTGGTTATTACTAAAATACAAATTCTCAATATCGTGATCGAAGGTTATCGCGTTATTCGAGACAACGAACCAATCCCAGAAGGAACTGTAACAGATGGCAATGCTGAGACCCGCTCAACTAGCAGAGAGCAATAAAGAAGACGGGCACCAGATGGCCGTTTTTGCGGAAATTGCCATTAGGATTAAAGAAAAGAGACTGCCCGCTTTTATGCGCTTTGCTTACGCTGTTCCTAATGGTGGGTTAAGAGGCGATACGAGAGAGACCGCTCTTAGGCGTGGAGCTAAATTGAAGGCAACAGGCGTTAAAGCCGGTGTCCCGGACATATGTGTGCCTATTCCGCAATTGAGCCATCATGGTTTATACATTGAATTAAAACGTCCTAAAACGGACAGTAACCGGCAAGGGAGAGAGAGCAAGGAACAAGAGGAATATAAAGAGTTTTTAATATCCGCTGGTTATAAGGTAGAGGTTTGCGTTGGATGGGAAGCCGCCATTGAGGCGATTGACAACTACTTAGGTAGACCATCCCGTTTTAAGGGAACTTCTTATGGGATATGGGAACCCGGCCTATAAATTTCTCTATCGAACCACTTGACATAAAAACAAGGACCGTCTAAGTTCCATTTGTCATCCGACGAATCAAGTGGAAGTTCAGATCCACTACAACATAGAGGTTTAGGTCAATGGCAAAGAGCGCCACTGTTAAAAAGCAAGAGTTTGAACCTTTGATCCCTGATTACATGAATCCGATTCTCAGCGCTATCGTTGCGCACTGGCACGTCGGAAAGACAAACGGCAAGCAGGCGTTTTCATGGCTCACTCAGGAAGCGACCGATGCGCTTTCGAAACCGGAAATGGTCTATGTTTCCGATCACGTTCGATCTGACGGATATCGGGCTGTAATGGCCACTCCCGAAGGCGTGGGCTACGCCGACGCGCACCTTGCTGATACCACGCCGGACAACAATATTGAGCACGCATTCGGCAACCCGGAAGATACGGACAAGGCAGCCGCGCCGGCTGCAAGCAATGGCAACAGCAACCGACGCTTAGCGCCGGCTGTAGGTTCTATCGAGATCGAGAAGGGCATCAAGCCGAAGAACCCGAGTCGGGCTCGCTCCCGCGAGTCAGCCTACCCGTTCGACAGAATGGAAATCGGCGACAGCTTCCATGTTCCCGTCACGGCGCAAAACGATGATCCGATCAAGAACCTGTCATCTTCTGTCTCGAATGCAAATCAGAAGTATTTCGAGCGGGAGAAGGACGAAAACGGTGACGAGATCATCGTCTCCACTCGCACGATGGAGCGGAAAGGGCAGAAATACGAAATCAACAAGTACAAGGGAATGCAGCTTCGACGCTTCTATGCCGAGAAGGTGGATGACAGCGATCCCTCTGGCCCCGGTGTCCGAGTGTTCCGAGTCGAGTTGACCAAGAAAGACCTGGCTGGCGTAAACAACGCCGATGATGCAGACGAAGAGGATGACGACGAGAACGGTGAAGGCGAAGAGTAAGTCATTTCACCCGTAATAATAGCTTGGAAGCCGGCCCTAACAGGCCGGCTTTTTCTTTCGTCGTAATCCGTTAACTATACCTATGGCATTTTCTGCCTAAAAGAGCGATACCGGGCCAAACGGAGTTGACATTATGAAGACATCAGCAATCGGTAAGGCGGCTCTTATCTCTCGCGAAGGCGTTAAAACCAGAGCCTATCGAGACAGCGTAGGTGTCTGGACAATCGGCGTAGGTCATACCGCTGGAGCCGGCGCGCCTATCCCCAAAGCCGGAATGAAAATTAGCTATGCCGAAGCTTTATCTTTGTTTGATAGGGATATCGTGAAATATGAAAATCCCGTTAACGAAGCGTTCCAAGGCATTGAACTGACGCAGCATCAGTTCGACGCTCTTGTTTCTATTTGTTACAACATTGGCGAAGGATGGTTTACTGGCCGGCGTAAGGGCGGCACTGCGTCATTTGTCAAAAGCATCAAGGTTCTGAATTTCAAAAAAGCTGCAATAAATATTATGAAATTCACGGAACCGAAAGAGATCACAACGAGACGTGAAGCAGAACGCGATCAATTCGTTACGCCATATGAGACAAGATTGCCAAAGGGGCGCAGTAACGATGCGTCAACCGTTAAGGTTAACGTTCCGATAACATTTGAACAGCGGACATCTATCAGCCCACCTGTGACTGAATCCGTATCAACGGCAATCTCCACAACGACATTTGCAGGCCAACTCGCTAAATTGTGGGCATGGGCCACGAATTACCGCAAGCCTAACGTCATCCGAGCCTATGAGCCGCCTCCCGGTTTTAAGGGAAATATGAATGTCTATAAGGTTCAAGTGGAGCTTAGAGCGAAAGGCTATACAGAAGTAGGTAAATTGGATGGGTTTAGAGGCGAAGATACGGACGGCGCCTTGCGTTCATTCATTCTCGATAATGGAGATGACTTAAACAAAACTCAAGGTTTATACAAATACGATTATACAACACTTAGCTATGTCGTCACGGGCAAACCTAAGAAAGTTGATCCGTCCAGGGCATTCGCGGACACGCGAGACGTTGCCCACAATGCTCCCGAGGTTATCGCTCCGGTCAACAGTCTCGTCAGGATCGGGCTGTCCGGCCTTGGTTTAGGTGGCCTAGTTGAAACGCTACAGAGCGTGAGGGACGCGGCCGACAGCGCCTCGCAGACCGCCGACGCGGCTCAGAGTGCCATCGCCCAAGCGAAGCCCGTCCTGGACGTGCTGGGGCCGTTTTTCGGCTTTATGGGGCGAAATCCCGGCCTGATTCTAGCCGGGTTTGGCCTATTCGCACTTATCATTGTAACACCGCAAGTCGGGCGAATTGTGCAAATGTTCAGAGACAAGCGCATCAATTAAGCGTGACAATGCGTGATGAACAATCTAGGTCCAGAACTACAATCGTTTCTGACAAATCTTGTGATTAGCTGGGGGACTCCCGGCATAATCATAGTGTTCCTATGGGATGAACGAAGACGACTACAGAACAAGATTGAGAAGCTAGAAACTCAACTAGCCGCCGAAATGAAACTCAGACTAGATCAAGCGTTGTCTGTTATGGGGACAATTAAAGATTATGAGAATACTTTCGAGAGCTTGCGCGATGATGTCAAGACTATGCTAAAGTCTAGAAGTCGGAGCCGAAACAATGATTGACTTTCTATTGCCGCTACGCAAAATCAATCCTTTTCACGGTGCAGACGCCAGCACTAGGCAACAAGAGATAGAAAGATATAGCAGAGCGAATGAGGAATTCGACAAGGAAATAAAAGAAAGAACAAATAGACTGAAACAGCACACAACAGAACTTGAAGATACTGTTAGACGTGCTATTGAAGACTTTAAGGAGTTTGAAGCGCGATGATTGATAAATTCAAGTTTGTCTGGCAGTACTATCTTTTTACTGTCATTTTTGCTCTTACAGTCGCGTTCTTTACCGGCTATGTTATGATTAAGAGCAGCGTTTATTTGTTGTTGCTAAACGGTCTGACCCTTGGCGTTATCGTGTCAATGGTGTTTACCTACGGTCTTTTCTTTTGGTTTACCCTAACAAGCAGAGACCCTTACACGCCGGAACGGCAATGGATTACGGCAAGTGGATTGCTATGGGCCGCTGTTATGTTTACCATATGGTATTCAGTAGAACACCGCTCACCTTACGGAAATGATCTAGTAGTCGACATAAAGTTACTTGCAAATAGATATCTGACAATCATTTCGGGTATTATGTTTATCTTCGCTCCCGATATGGGTAAGTCTCTTTTCTTTGGAGTGTATCGAAAGGTTTTGATTTTTAGCACTCTAGCGGGCTTGATATCAGCTATTGTTACAATCATAATTCAGATTGAACCGCTTATTTCTTTCTTCACAGGCTAGCTATGAGCGCGCTTGTTTCGTCGTTTTCGATGCGTCAGGAAGTCCGCTCTGTCTCAGAGAGCGGACTTCTCGCGCTTAAACGACAGTTCGCAATCGGATTGCTATATGATCCCGATAAGGCATATGACATAGCGAAGCGTTTATTCCCTGAGAATTTTTCAGATGCAATGATAGCAGCCGACTTCTGGCCAACTGATCCTATTGTGGAACAGTGCAAACAGGAACTGTTGGAAGAAAAAGGCGAGATGTATTTTCTGCCAACCAAAGGGCAGATTTTGCGCGAGGTTGTTACCGTCACTCGAAACGCTAACGCAGCAACAGAAAAGTTCCAAGGCTATGGTCTATATGCCAAGTTAATGGGCTGGAACAATGAAGGTGGGGGCGGTACGACTAACAATTTCTTTGGCGGTGATAACAAGGTCATGGAGATTGTTAGAGCGCCCACTGATGATGCGTGGAAGCAAATAGCTATTGAACAACAGACCGCTCTAGTCGAATCCGCAAGACGTGAATTCGATAATGATGAACAAGAAGAAAAACAAAAGATGCTTGATGAACAAGAATGGACCGTAAAGGTTAATCGCTCTTAATGCAGACGAGCAAACAATCGCAGAGAGTTGTTGTTTGGCGACCGCTTCCTGGCACGTCACAAGAAATAGCTCTGGACTCGCGCGCGCAACATACGCTTTACACAGGCGCGCGTGGTCCAGGTAAAACCGATACTCAGCTAATGAGATTTAGACGCAAGGTCGGTAAAGGTTACGGCTCATATTGGCGAGGCGTTATATTCGACAGGCAATATAAAAATCTAGACGACTTAGTTTCTAAATCTAAGCGATGGTTTTTACAATTCAATGATGGATGTAAGTTCTTAAGTTCGTCTAAAGATTACAAATGGATTTGGCCGACTGGCGAGGAGCTTCTGTTTCGCGTTGCCAAAGACATGATTGATTATTGGGATTATCACGGGCAAGAATTTCCTTTTATTGGCTTTAATGAGCTTACGAAATATCCTACCGGCGAAGTTTATGACGCAATGCGTTCGATTAATCGATCATCTTATGATCCGTTAAAGGATGGATGGGTAGGGGGAATTTTCGATAAAGAAAAAGGTTTAACGGTCGGTCCAAAGGGTGAACTGCCGGAACCTATGTTTCTCGAATTTTTCTCCACATGTAACCCATGGGGACCAGGGCATGCATGGGTCAAGCGAGACTTTATCGATGTTGCTCAGTATGGTGTGATTCACACTAAGGTTAAGAAAAACGTCTTAAACCCGAGAACGCAACAGAGAGAAGACATTCGTCTCACACAAGTTGCAATCTTCGGAACATATAAAGAAAACATTTATCTCGATCCCATTTACGTTGCTAACCTTGAAGGACAGAAAGACCCTAACAGACGTAAGGCATGGCTAGCCGGTGATTGGAATATCGTATCAGGCGGCGCGATTGATGATCTATGGAATTTGCGTATTCATAAAGTTCCAAGATTTGAAATTCCGTCTAATTGGTATGTTAACCGAGCTTTTGATTGGGGATCAACTAAGCCTTATGCTTGCATATGGTTTGCCGAAAGCAATGGTGAAGAAATCACATGGAACGGTTTAACTAAGTCATTTCCTGCTGGCAGTATCATCGTAATTGGCGAGTTATACGGTGCAGATGAAACGGGCACAAATGTGGGCAGGCGCGAATCAGCAAGAAAAGTTGCTCAAGACATTATTAAATATGAAAAGAAATTAAAGGGATTTGATGGAATAACTAGAAAATGGGTTCATGCACCTTTTTATCCCGGCCCTGCCGATAATCAGATATCAAACGTTATTGACACAGGTGAAGAGACTATTGAAACAAAAATGGCCGATGTAGGTTGTGAATGGGAAAAGAGCAACAAATCAAAGGGCTCTAGAGAAATAGGGCTGCAACTTCTAAGAGACAGACTAGAAGCGTCTCTAAATAAAGAAGGGGCGGGCTTCTATGTTATGGAGCATTGCACTTTAACGCTTGCTTTATTGCCCACACTTCCGCGCGATGAAGACAACCCGGATGATATTGACACTACATCCGAAGACCATATTTGGGATGCGATTCGCTATAGATTGCTTGCCGGCGTGCGTAAGCTTGCAATCGGAACCGATAAACTAGATGTAGAGATGGGATGACTGCTATGGCCGGTGTCGATCATGTTCGTAAAGAGCTAGCCGATATGCTTCCGGTCTATGAAAAGATCGATGATTTTTGCGAAGGTGAAAGATCAGTCAAGGCTAAAGGTGCGCGTTATCTGCCTATTCCGAATATGGAAATAGAAGATGACGCAAACTCTGCACGCAATAAAAGATATGAAAATTATCTGAGGCGTGCTAAATATATCAACTTTTGTGGCAAGACTTTGGAAGGACTGCTAGGATTAGTCTTTGAAAAAGATCCTCAAATAAAAGTTCCGTCCATTCTTGAGGTTGTTACGAAGAACGCCAATGGATCAGGCGTGAGCTTGTCACAGACTGCCAAAAATTCGATTGCTCTTGTCATCAAGCACGGCCGCGCCGGCATGCTGTGCGATTATCCCGACACTAACGGGAAAGACGTAACGCGGGCTGATATCGAAAAAGGCGATATCCAACCTGTTATTCTTAATTATCAGGCAAGAGATATCATCAATTGGGATGAACAGAGCAAGGGTGCAAAAGTTTACCTCACTCTTGTTGTTCTTAAAGAAATCGCAACCATTCGTTTGCCGGGAGATTTTGAAGCCAAGCGGTTCGACCAATGGAGAGTGTTGGAGCTTGTTGATCCCGATACGCGCGAGCCTACGCAGAAACTGTCGGAAAACGCGATCTATCGTCAAACGATTTGGCGTAAGAATGAACCGGGATCAGCACAGTCGCCTGTTAAAGATGATAGGACTTATATTGCCGGTCGACTGGATAATTCTAGCGCTGGCAACTATCCTTTCTCTAAACTGATCTTTTTTCCTAGAGACAATCAGGGAAAAAATCTAACTGAAATCCCATTTACCTTTATCGGAGCCGAGAACAACAGTTCATCTGTTGATAAGCCTCCTATTGAGCAGCTTGTCGATACAAACGAAGGTCATTACATCAATTCAGCGGAGCATGAAGACGTTTGCTATATCGTCGGACAACCGACACCTTTCATTACCGGTCTGGATAAAGAATGGATCAAAGACCAACTTAAAGGTAAGGTTTATCTTGGCTCGCGCAAGGCTGTCTTACTTCCTACCAATGCGACAATGAATATTGTGCAGGTGAAAGGGACGACCCTTGCCTTTGAGGCAATGAAACATAAAGAAGAACAGATGCGCAATCTTGGCGCTAAGTTTATCGAAGTCAGAAAAGGACCAGCTAAGACTGCAACAGAAGCTGGATCGGATTTGATTGCAGAGAATTCAACACTAGGCTCTATCGCTGATAATGTTGAAAAAGCAATTGTCTTTTGCCTTGAATGGGCAGCTATTTTTGCAGGCGCACAGACACAGGACGGTGACGCAACAGATTCGTCTATCAAATTCGTGCTTAACAAGAAATTCGATCGTATCTTTTCGTCAAGTGCAGATCGAGCGCAACTTGTTAGTGAGTACCAAGCTGATCTTGTCACATTTGAAGAAGCGCGTGAGAACTTGCGTAATTCCGGCCTTAAACTAGGCGACGACGTTTTGGCTAAGAACGTCATTAAAAGCGAAACAGAAGCTGATATTGATATCGAGACAAAAAGATTGAAAGCCCAAGCTCAAGCGACCGGCAAAATAGGCGGTGAAACGTCTAAATCAAATTCTGAGGTTAATCTTAATGCCTGATATTTATGATGCGATGATCCGCCATCAATTGTTTTTGGAGGCGGTCAAGGAACGTGAGGCGAGACTTTCAGAAGATGTCATAATTGGCATTCTAAATTTTTATCTTGATGAATTAGAACAGTTAGACGTTAGCTCTTTGGATGAATTGAGTAAA
>JAKQLB010000117.1 GCA_029567375.1 Bacteroidota bacterium
GCCTTTTGTCAGAATGCTTGTAGTTATCGTAAAAACTCAGTACACAATGACGCACTCTTTCTCCGATCTCCCCTGCCAATCTTTTGAAGTTTTCTACATGCCAAGCTGAATTATATTGCTCTGTAAGCAGAACTGGATCATATCTCCACACCACTCGCCTCGAGCCCAGCTCTGAGGATAGTGCTTTCAGTGCCGAGATTCCTGCCTCGACTCCAGGACCAGATGGCTCCATCGGAACACCATAACCATTAACCGTTACCTGAAAATAGAACGCATATTTTTCAAGCAGGCTCAAGTTTCTGAGCATTGGACTTGCGTCTCTTGTCCAGAATACAAAACAAGCCACATCTTCGGGTCTGAGGCTGAGGTGTCGAATCTGCCTAGGATTCCAAGGATTGACCACATCGACAAAGCCTTCGCCCAATCGCTCGAAAAACCATTCGGTATAGAAAGAAGCTATATCCGTGCGCCTGCTGGCGCTGACAACAATTGCCATGTCTATGCCTGCATAATATTCCGTTCATGACCAAATAAGGTTATGACCAAGATAAATTGACACCCTTTACCAAAACACCTATAGTCTATAATCAAGGATGCCATGGACACAATCAAGAGCAAATATGCTCCTCTAGTGGGCGAGATTATTGCCCGTGTCCCCAAAGAAGCTCGTATCTCGGAGCTAAATGTATATCAAGAAGGCATAGGCCAAATACTCCCTTTTATCGATGCGATAATCTCGGACCATCTGGAAGATGGTTCGAAGATCGAAGGTCTGGATAACCTCAAAAGCCTATACGAACATGCTAAAAATGGCGAATCCACGTTACTCCTAATGGAGCATTATTCGAACTTCGACCTGCCTGTATTTCATTATCTTTTGCGACAGGAAGGAGAGGAAGGCAAGAAGCTAGCTTCAGATATAGTAGCGATTGCGGGTATCAAGCTGAACGAGGAAAATCCAGCTGTAAATGCGTTTACCCGAGCATATACCCGAATAGTCATCTATCCTTCACGTTCAATGCAGATAATAAGAGAAAAACTCACAGACCCGATCGAGCTATACCAAGAAATGAAGCGAAGCATCTCGATAAATCGCGCCGCAATGAGAGCTCTCGAGGGCGCTAAACACAATAGCAAAATGATTCTAGTTTTCCCTGCAGGAACGCGTTATCGGCCATGGGACCCTTCTTCTAAACGCGGCGTTCGCGAAATAGCCTCCTACATCAAATCTTTTTCTAAATTCTGCCTCGTGTCGATCAATGGCAACATTCTAAGACTCAACCCTTCTGGAGCCATGGAAGACGATATTCTTCAGAGAGACCGCATAATCTACAATGTAAGCCCTGTCCACGATAACAAGGAATTCCTGAATTCGGTGCGATATGATCTTCGATTCCTTGAGGATAAGAAACAAGCCATTGTAGATACCGTCATGGACCTTCTCGAAGACATGCATTATGAAGTAGAGAATCGCAGGTTTAGTGATCGCTGAGCCTTTTTAAGGGATTTACCCCTAAGCGAATAGGGAAATAAGCTGCTCCAGCAATAAAACCCGCCAGATGAGTAAGATGTGCTACGGAGCTCGCCGCTCCCAAGAAAGACGATAATATCTCGATCAATGTATATCCTATCACCATGACAGGAGCTCTTAGAGGAATTATGCCATAAACATATACCATCGCCCTCGGATATAGCACCGCAAAAGCGAGCAACAGTGAAAAAATCGCCCCCGAAGCGCCAAGTAGATATGTATTCCATGCTCCCGAAAGCAAATAGATAGCAAAAGACGCAATGCCTGCAAACAGTCCCGAGCCAAGGTAATAGAGCAAGAATTCATAGCTGCCAAGACTATGCTCCACAGGCCTACCGAAGAAATACAGCCCCAACATATTGACTAAGAGGTGCGTCAGATTCGCATGGGCAAACATGTAGGTAAAGAGCTGCCATACCCAGCCCGAAGCAACGGCACCAGGGTTTAGAGCGAGAAAATATGTAAGTAAAGGCCAAATATATTGCAAAGCAAAGATGATCACATTAGCGGCGATCAAATACAATGTCGCATTGAAGTATTTGAATTTGAAAGGACGACGCAGCAAAGAATTTCGATTCATAAGTAAAAAGTATAGAAAAACAGGAAAGGGAACAAGGACTCAGGCCACCAACTCTTTCAGCATGGCTAAAAGTATAAACATAGACAAAAAGCAAGGATAGCTACTTAAAAATGAAAGGCCGCCCGGTTTTGGTCCGGACGGCCTTCCTGTAATCACTCTGTTACGGATTACTGATTGCTGATCGTCAAGGTAATTACATCGCTGTAGGTACCAGCCTGATAGAGTTCGCTCGGGGCATCAATGTCGATACCAAACTTATAAGCTGTTCCCGCTTTTGGTGTCTTCGACTGTGGACCAGACGTGATACCCCCGCTTGTTAGCTGTTGTTTAGTAAATAAACTACCAACAGTAACTTTATAAGCGATATCCGCACCATTGGCCGTGTCTTTTAAAACACCATTATTCTGACTGCTGGCCTTAAGTACCCAATTCTTCACATTGGAAATCACTTTCATATCAGATAAATCCCAATGGGTTGAACTGTCATACGAGATACTACCCGTATAGCTCGCAGGCACAGTCAGCGAGAAATACTGGTCGACACTGCCTTGGATCGATACAGTACCACTACCTGGATTTGCTACTACAGCAAACACCATCCCTAACGACACTACCGCAAACAGAGCTACCAACGCATACTTTTTCATTTTGCGTCTCCCGCCCGCAGGATCTATGTCCCACGGATACATTTTGTGTTTTTTGTGATTTCCTCCAACGGATTCCACCACTACACTTTGATATAAATATAATCGACATAAATTTTTTGTACAAT
>JAKQLB010000134.1 GCA_029567375.1 Bacteroidota bacterium
GATAGCGGGTCATAGAATGATGTTACAGCTTCATCGAAAGAGATGTTGCGTTTCTTTAGGTTTTCTTTCGCCTTCTTTGGATCCCATTCAAATTGCATGTCTCTATTCTATCGTATTTGCAATTATAATTATACGCATAACGCCTGGATCAACCACAAATGTAAGGAGTCGGCTGCATCCTATGGCTATGCCGTTATTTCTTCAGCGGGCAGGATCTGTTTACCGTGACAAACGGTAAGAATAGAAACCCGCTTATCTTTCACCCGGTAGACTATTCGATAGTTCCCGTATATCAGTTCCCTTATGGCCCTGTTGTTGACTTCCGGCACAGCGCGACCACTTTCAGGATGTGACGTCAGACTTGCCACCTTTTCAAAAACGGTGTCTACCCAGCTTTTAGCGGCTTCGGGATTGTCCCTCGCTATGTATTCTGCTATTTCCGACACTCTATCGATCGCGAGGGGAGACCAGGAAACCTTCATCATCCGATACGCTTTAGTACCATCACTTTGGCCTGTTCATGATCCACACCCTGTCCGCCTTCTATCTGGCTGATGGATGTCTGTATATCCTGTAAGAGTTCGATCTTTTCCTGCATTGCTTCATACTCGCCCGCATCCAAGAGAACTGCCACGCCTTTCCCATGCTGTGTAATGATGAGCGGGCGCTTGGTATCGTGTATTTGCTTCAGGAAGGAAGCAATGCCGGTTCTGAACTCGGACATTGGTTTTATGTCTTCATTGACTCTTATTCTTCTCATATGGCACCTCACACATATAATGTATAATATAGCGTACTTTATATGTAGCAGTCAATGCTACTTTTTTGTGGGCATAACGTTTCGCATAACTGGCTGGCAATGGAGCGCAGCGGAATTGCAAGTCCGAGTTGATGCGGTTGTTAGGCACTATGAACTTATGATTCAAATTCACTGCGAGGCAAACCAGACTGGCGGATGATGGATTGAAACGTTCCGATTCTGATTTCGTCATGGCTTGGGACAGGAACCGTTATTGTGCCATCGGAAAGCTTCTTTTGCATTACGATATGGCTACCTCGTCGACGCACCTTGCCGAAGCCATGCCTTGAAAGAATGGTGCCATCTCTTTGCCAGAAAGAATTCGAAGCCTACCCAAATGCCACCTCAACTTGGGTTACGAAAATCTCGCCATGGAGACGTTGGTTAACCTCTTCAGGTGATGCTGCTTCAAAGAAAAGTTCCAATGCTTCTCGCAGATTGTCTCGAGCTTCTTCAATACTACCCCCTTGGCTCACGATATCCAACTCCGGACACAAAGACACGTACCCATCACCTTCACGTTCAATAATTGCTGTAAGTTCCATTGATTGCCTCCTGTTTTATCGAATCTACCCTGCAGATAATATCAAAACGGATTTTTCCATTTCCCAGTCTATGTCTGTGTTGCTCCTATTCCATCTGGCTGTCTTTGGGACAATGGCAATAAAATGGAATTGGACATGTTTGACTTGGGCTTTTGGATTGTCACCGAGAAACTTCTGTATTTCTGTCACCCTCCAGAAATTCGTTTGCCGAAAATCTCCTGGTTTTGTCCCCCATCCTTATAGCTTGGAAACTTTCATCGGCCCGCACTGAGAATATCTTGACTTTCATTTTGTCTGTCTCCTTTGCCGTATGTCTAACTATGGGATCAGCCCGATGCTATGCGGATGGGCTGCATCCGGTGGTTATGTGGTCCTTAATTGCTTTATGAGGTTATCATAATCCCCATGTGAAAATATCTAGAACCATATTATCTGTTTATCTTGCACTATTCCGACAGCCCAGTAGTCTTTTGTAATGCGTAATGAAAATATTGG
>JAKQLB010000124.1 GCA_029567375.1 Bacteroidota bacterium
GGACAGGCGAGTCGCGCCGGGGGCACACTTTTTACCCAAATTCCTACGATTTTCTAGGAAAGGATAGGTCAGTCATTTACGCGTTTCCCCCTACGGAGGACAGGCGAGTCGCGCCGGGGGCACAATTTTTACCCAAATTCATTTCGTTTTCGAAGGTATCTTTCTAGAGATATAATCATAAAACGCTACTTTATAGGTAGAGCATTCATGAAAATCGAACAGAACAGCCGCTTATTATTTATTGGAGATTCCATTACAGATTGTGGAAGAGCTATCCCTGTTGGAGAAGGCAGCGGATTAGGTAACGGCTATGTCAGTTTGGTGAACGCTTTCTTACAAGACTATTACCCTAAACGTAAAATCCGTGTCACTAATATGGGAATCGGCGGAAATACCGTTAGAGACCTGAAAGCCCGCTGGCATAACGATATCATTTCTTTTGCTCCCGATTGGCTGAGTATCATGATCGGCATCAATGATGTTTGGCGGCATTTCGATTCGGCATTCCAACCAGAAATTCAGGTTTCACTTCAAGAATACCGATCCACGCTCTTAGCCCTCACCCAGGTGGTTCGCCCAAGCCTGAAAGGTTTGGTGATCATGGCTCCTTATTTTCTAGAGAGAAACACCGAAGAGCCTATGCGCCAAATGATGGATGTATATGGTCAGGCAGCAGCGGAGGTTGCAAAGGAAGTTGAAGCAATCTTCGTCGATACGCAAAACGTCTTCGATCACTACCTTGAAGTGCAGCATTCCATGAGCCTAAGCGCAGATCGTATTCACCCCAATTTAACTGGTCACCTGCTGATTGCGCAAGCTTTTCTTTACGCAGTTGACTTTGATTGGCAGCTGCTCACATGCCAGGATGCTCACGAAGATACAGCGGATACTTCTGAAAGAGTTTAGTCAGTCTGATTCCATGATGGGTTCTCAAAACTTAGCCTATTTTATCCATAATTTTAGAACGTATATTACCTATGCGCAAACCAAAGGAATTTTAAAAAGACCGAATTGAGGATTCTATGCAACCCGCTCATCAATTAAATCAACCCACAGCCCTTGAGAAAGCCTTTCACCGCGACATGCTCCAGATTTATCAGCGGGCAAAAGAAGAATGCGGCTACAATGCCACCCGCTTCCTTCAGATGGTCGCAAACGATGGCGGACTCAAAACGGCGCAGAAGCTGCTTGCTACGGCTACTCCCTCAGATGGCTTTGTGGAGCTCTGGGAAAACCGACGTCTGGATCTCTCCATGGAAAATCTGGTGCTAAACCCGAAATATCGTTCGTTGTTTAGCCAACAAGAAATTGAGACTGCCAAGGAGCGTCTCAATGCATATGGCTTTATCCCCCAAGAAGAGTAAGGCTGCGACCGTATCGGTCAATTCCTAAAAACCAGGTTTTTATTTTAAATCGAGCCCCCACTCATAAAAAGATCAAGGCTAGTTGCCTAGCCTTGATCGTGAACCAATTATACAAATTCGCGTTGAGTTACGCTTCGTATACTTCGTCTAACATCGCTTGCACAATCTCCTCAG
>JAKQLB010000126.1 GCA_029567375.1 Bacteroidota bacterium
TCTTTTTCTTCTCGATGTCAACAAAATTGTACTCCATTGCAAGTCTTCGTATAATAAGTATTCAAATAGACTCGCAAAGGTAACACTTTTCAACCTTTCCGCAAGATAAAGAGTACAGGAAGAGTTATTTTTGTGCGTACCTTTTTGCCACCTACGCGGCCGGGTATCCATTTGGGTGAAACGGAGATTACTCTTACCGCTTCCTCGTCCAGGAGATCGTCTATACCGCGGACAACTCTGACATTGGTAACGCTACCATCTTTTTCTATGATAAATTCCACCTCTACAATCCCCTGGATGCCCTTGGAGATGGCTGCTTTTGGGTATTTGAGATATTTGTAAACCCAGAAGTCCAGAAAATGCTTTTCGTCGGAATGGAAAAACTGCGGACGTTTGTCACACTCCGAAGCGGAATAGACCCCATCCTCCGCCACGGCAGGTTCTCTCTCTTTGGAAGAGGCATTAAAGGCCTTGAAAAGCACGTCTTTATTTGCCATCACCTCGAGGAAATGGAAAATATAGATGCTCTCCTCCACGAGATTGTTGTATAGGATCAGATTGGGTGTGTCGCGTACGGTGTGATACTCCCTGTGTGTGCCGGTAGTAAAAAAGAAGACAGGTATCTTCGCCTCATAAAACGGCAGAAAATCCGAAGGAGAGATAGTAGCATCGGCTACAGCCGGAGAGATGCTTACCGGGCGTTTACCGGTCTCCTCCTTTATGGGATTGAGTTCCGCTATGGAGACCTGGGAGAATAGTTTGAAAGGATTTGCAGCATTGCCACGTCCCAGCATATCCAGATTGATCATTGCCTTTACATTGGCTATCCCCTGGAAGGCTCTGTTGACAAAATACCACGAGCCCGCCATTGCGTGCTCTTTGGCACCGAAGCCTACAAAAATAATCGAACGGGGAAATTCAAATCTGTTTTCAGACACCATTCGGGAGAGCTCTATAAGTGTAGCCACTCCGGAAGCGTTGTCATCTGCGCCGGCAAAAATTTGTGTGACGGGAGTGCCGTCAACCATTAGAGTGTGTGTTCCCAGATGGTCAAAATGAGCCCCTACCACGATATATTCATCTCTGAGGAGAGAATCACACCCTTCGATGATGCCGACGATATTCAGAGAATGGATGCTGTCGCTGCCACTCATTATTGTAAAATCCTGTCCGTTACGATCGGTCAGCATTATTACACCATTGGCTTCAAGAGCATCGTACAGATACTCTGCAGCCATTTTTTCTCCTTGCGAGCCGGTTTTTCTACCCTGCAGCACATCGGAAGACAAATACTGGATATGCCTCCTGAGGTTGCGCCTCAAGAGGTCATATGACTCTCCGGATACCGGAACTGCAATGGCAATAAAAAAAGCGAAAGTGAGCAATCGTCTCATAATACTCCTATTGACGAACCCACTTTCGCAAATATTATGCCCTCCGGACATTACTTTTTATAGAAGGGCGTCTTAACTACTACAGCTTTTAAAAGCTTACCGCGTATATTGATGTAAATCTCAGTATCAACTTTATTGAAGGGGACATTGATATAACCCAAGCCGATGGCTTTCTTTACGGAAGGACCCATTGTACCGGAAGTTACCACTCCGATCTGAGTGCCTTCAGCGTTACAAATGAGAGCCCCATGACGTGCAATACCTTTATCGACTAGTTCAAATCCGGCAAGTCTGCTTTTGAGACCTGCTTCCTTCTGTGCCAAAAGATACTCTTTGTCCACAAAGTCACCTTTCACATCGTTGAACTTGGTAATCCAGCCAAGACCGGCCTCTAGGGGCGATGTGGTGTCATCAATGTCATTACCATAAAGGCAAAATCCCATTTCGAGACGGAGCGTGTCGCGTGCTCCCAGACCTATTGGCTTGATGCCGAACTCTTCGCCTGCGGCGAAAATGGCATCCCATAGCTTAACTCCATCCTTATTGGCGACATAAACTTCACATCCGCCCGAACCGGTGTAACCTGTGATGGAGAGAATGGCATTGGGAATTCCGGCTACCGTGAGTTTCTTGAAGGTGTAATACTCCATGGACATGATGTCCCCGTCACAAATTTTTTGCATCACCTCCAGCGCCTTGGGACCCTGAATGGCCAATTGGCAAATCTCATCGGATGCATTGTAGAGTTCTTTACCGGGAGTGATTGAAAATTTCTCCGCGAATCCGCAGAGATGTGCCCAATCTTTCTCTATATTGGCGGCATTAACCACCAGAAGATAGGTCTCTTTATCTATACAATAGATAATCACATCGTCCACGATACCGCCTTTACCGTTGGGGAAACAGGAGTACTGCGCCTTACCGGGGAAAAGGGTTGAAACATCATTGGAAGTCACATACTGAAGGAAAGGCACTGCATTGGGACCTTTTACCCAAATGTCGCCCATATGAGAGACATCAAATACACCTACACCCTCTCTTACGGTGTTGTGCTCTTCATTTATGCCCACATATTGTATCGGCATATTGAAGCCGGCAAAGGGAACCATCTTTGCACCAAATGCGATGTGCTTCTCAGTGAATACTGTATTTTTCATTTAGCTTTTATTGTGTTTTATAGAAATTTTCAGATTTGCTTCTACTCCTCGTGTAGGGCCATGGAGGTCTGGTAAATCCACATATCGTATGGCTCGTCTCCCCTTTCCAGCATAGTGTACCAATGTTTATATGCTTCACGGAATGTATCCGAGCCTTTAATGGCCAGCACATCGTATCCATTCTTGAAACGGAGCTCCGTTACATCATATCCTTTTGCCTCAAGTTTGGATTTAAAACGTTGTGCGTTTGCAGGAATTTTATAACAACCCATAATAACGTAGTAGTTGGAGTAAACAGGACGAGCTTCTGCAGCGAGACGAGCCAGCTCTTCTGCCCTGGCTATGGAGTCCCTTCTGGCAGCCTCAGCCGCCTCTCGTTCAATTCTGGCAGCCTCAATCTCCTTGGATGTGGGCTTGCCCAATATAGAGCGGAAAAAGTCGCATCCGCTAAAGAGCAATGATGCGGTAAGTAGAATGGTTACAATCTTGATCGGTTTCATGGCTAGTGAAATTATGTTGGTTAAGTATGTTTGAGCATACTATTGCTATCATACAAAAATAATCATTTATAGATGAAACGCAAAAATTTTCCTATCTTTACCTTTTGGGAAAAACTAATTTATGAGCAAATTCAGACAACGTTTCAAAGAGATCGTCAATATTTCGAGAGATGTGGATTGGGCCATCGCTTCGGAAAGCATCCGCAAGAATATCTATTTCAGAGGGCCGAACGTATGGATTCTGGCCGCTGCCGTAATCATTGCCTCCATCGGACTCAACATCAACTCCATACCCATGATCGTAGGTGCGATGCTCATCTCTCCGCTAATGGGCCCCATCATGGGTTTCGGACTCGGATTGGGCGTAAACGATACCGCTCTCCTTAAAGAGTCGCTCAAGCATCTCGGCATTATGGTGCTCGTAAGCATCCTTGCCTCCACCCTATATTACCTTGTTACCCCATTGGAGCTGGACAACCCGACGGAAATGCTGGCCAGGACCAGACCCACAATCTATGATGTATTGGTCGCACTCTTCGGAGGATTTGCCGGCATATTGGAGACTTGCCGTAAGGAAAAAGGCACTGTAATATCGGGAGTGGCCATCGCCACCACACTTATACCCCCTCTCTGTGCCATCGGTTATGGCATTGTTACATTAAATCCTCTCTACATTGTAGGACCCTTCTACCTCTTCTTCATCAATATAGTATTCATTGCTCTGGCAACCTTTTTAATGGTCAAATACCTTAAATTTCCGCTTGTCAAAGTTTCCGACAGCACAAAGCACAAAAAGGTATCCGGTACCATAGTCGCATTTACATTGATATTGATTATCCCCAGCATTATCTCCGCCATAATGGTAATTAAAGAGAACCAATTCCGCCAGAATGCACGTAAATTCGTTTCCGATAATAAGAACTTCAACAAAAGTTATATCTACGATCATGAGGTTAAACACGAAAAAATGAGCAGCACGCTGAGTATATATGTGGCCGGAGAACCTCTCGAGTCATCCGACAAGGAGTTGCTCTACCGCTCCGCTGAAAGCTGCGGCATAGAACGTGGACAATTGACCATCATTGAAAACCCATTCACACGTGACGAGCTCACAGAATCCGATATGCTTAAGACTTTCTTTGAAAGGAGCGACAGGGAGATTAAGCAGCGTGAAGAATTGCTGGCACAGCTACAGGAAGAACTCAATGCTTTGCGTGACAAAGAGCTTCCGGTAGCACAGATTGCAAAGGAACTGCTCACCCAATATCCGGATTTGACGGGATTCAGTATCTCCAGAGGCAGCGAGGTGACGCTCAAGGATCTCAAAGAGAGTGAGCGCATCTTTGTACTGGTCAAGTGGCTGGAGCCGGTAGACGACGAAGTTGTCACCAAGCTCCAAAAATGGCTTTGTGTGCGTCTTGAGACGGAGAATATTACAGTTATACAAGATAAACAGTGAAGGTAGTAAGATTTACAATTTTTACGGTAGTAATACTGGTACTACTCTCACTGATTGCTCCTCCGCGCGAAACGGCATCCCTGGCGGACGGAATCATTTCCCTGCCGGTGGCCCAGCCAACGGATGATACCGTCAAAATTCTTTTCATCGGAGATGTGATGGCTCACATGCTCCAACTGGAGACTGCGCTTATCAGCGGCGGCAATGCATCCAACCCCGATGATTACGATTTTTCTTCCTACTTCAAACACATAAAACCACTTTTTGATTCAGCTGACTTTGTGGTGGCCAATATGGAGTATCCTACGGGAGTCACCCCTTTTTCGGGTTATCCCATTTTTTCCGCCCCTTCATCTCTCGATATCGAAGCGCGGAACAGCGGCATAGATTTGTTTCTCAAAGCCAACAACCATTTGCTTGACAAAGGCAGAGAGGGAATTGATAGCACGAGGGCCATTCTCCGCAGGGAAGGAATAGCCTATACAGGCTTCTATGCAGATGCAGAAGAAGAGTATCGCTGCAACCCTTACATTGACTCCATCGGAGGTATTTGCGTGGCCATCGTCAACTTTACCTATGGCCTCAACGGATTTCAGATACCCGAGCCCTACATAGTCAATATGATGGACACAACTCAGATCAGAAAGTTGGTAGAAAGGGCCAAAGAGAGAGGCGCGGAATTCATCATAGCCACTCCTCACTGGGGCGAAGAGTACCAACTTACAGAATCGGCTACACAGCGCAGATGGAGAGACAGTCTATATCGCTATGGGGTCGATGCAATTGTGGGTACTCATCCGCATGTGGTGCAGAAATGCGAGTATGATACGCTTCACGCCACCGCCTACTCTCTGGGTAATTTTGTTTCCAATATGAGCATCGCTTACGGGCAAATCGGCATGGTCTATGAGCTGCGACTCAAAAGAAGACCAGATTCGACCATTGCCCTCCTTCCTCCGAAGATAGACTACTGGTGGTGCGCAAGAACCAACAAACTGGAGAGAAACTATACGGTAGTCCCCATTATGGAATACCTCAACAGAAAGGAGGAATTCAAGGAGGGGCAATATCAGAAAATGGTTCGCGAATGGAATGCGATTGTCAAGAAATTTGGAATAGACACCACCGGAAAAAGAATAAGATACATATATGATTGAAAAAACCATTTTACTGAAAGATGTCAATCCGATAGATTTCTACGGAGTAAACAACAAAAATTTCGACCTCCTGACTTCCTTTTTCCCAAAAATAAAAGTCGTCGCCAGGGGCGCGGAAGTCTATGTTACAGGACCTGCTGACGAGATTCGTCTATTTGAGGAGAAACTTGAAAAAGTGATGAAGATATGCCGCATAAAAGGCGCTCTTAGCGAATATGACATGGAACAGGTCTGCCTGGAGAGGGTTATTTCTGCAGAAACCGGCAAAGTCGAAATGCTTGACAACAAGGATTATATCATTGTATACAGTAACGATGGACGTGCCATTAAAGCACGCACCAAAAACCAGAAACGATTGGTCAAGGAGTATTACAACAATGATCTGTTGTTTGCCTTGGGACCAGCCGGCACAGGCAAAACCTATACGGCCATCGCTCTGGCCGTCCGTGCACTAAAAAACCGTGAAGTAAAGCGTCTGATACTTACCCGTCCTGCCGTAGAGGCGGGGGAAAGGCTCGGATTTCTGCCGGGAGACCTCAAGGACAAACTAGACCCCTACCTTCTGCCTCTTTATGACGCGCTTGGAGATATGATCCCCGCAAAGCGTCTCCATTCACTTATGGAAGAGGGAACCATCCAGATTGCGCCGCTGGCATATATGAGAGGCCGTACTCTCGACAGAGCTTTCGTTATTCTGGATGAAGCCCAGAATACTTCACTCGGTCAGCTCAAGATGTTTCTTACACGAATGGGATGTGATGCCAAGTTTATCGTGACGGGAGATGCCACCCAGATCGACCTTCCCGACAAGCGTAGCAGCGGCCTTGTACGCGGCATCGAAATCGTCAAAAATATTCGCGGCATCAGCATCATCGAATTTGACCGCGACGACATAGTTCGCCATCCCCTCGTTACCAAAATCGTAGATGCCTTCGAGGAATACGAACAAAAGGACGAATTGCGCGACGAGGGTGGAAAACACGAATTGCGCAAAAAAGGCGAAAAGCGCGAAGAAAGGGATAAAAACGACAAGATCGAGTAAAGGATCAAACGACAAGAGCGAGTAGACCTAAGTATTACAGGTCAAACATGGTCTTGAAGGTGTAGCCTTTGGATTTGAGGATATCTATGATCTCGCCCAGATATGTATAGGGACGATCTTCATCCGTACGGTCAGGGTAATTCATCGCATGAATCAATAGTAGCACGCCATTCATGCTATTCTCAGACTCATACTGCCATATTCCTTCCAGAATTTCCTCAGTCGAAATATAATTGGGAGCTCCGGGTGAGGTCCAATCCATCCCTGTCATAAACCCGGGTGTCGGGTTGACCAATTTGTAGCCCAACTCACGCATAACATCGGCTGTCTCCTGATTGTAAGTTTCATAAGGGGGAATAAGCCAATGGTATTGCTCCTTTGTCAAGCCATATTTCTCCAAAGAGGCCTCCATCAGTGCAAAATCGGCTTTGATGGAGTCGGCACTCACAAGCGTACGACCTTCATCACAAAGCAGGAGATGATTGAAGGAATGTGATGAAAGATAGTGACCCTCATCGATTATTCTCCTGACAGCCTCCTGATATTTTTCTACCTCAAAGCAGATTCCGGTCGGGAAAAAGGATCCTTTGACCTCCTTTTCTTTCAGGGTATTGAGCACGGGCACTACTCCGTCAAAATTTTCGAAGTATCCGTTATCGTTAAGGCTATAATGGGCGGTAAAGACCAGCCAGACGCATTTTTCATCGGGATTGATCTTGTTAACAACCCCGCATTCGTCATATTCGAAAACAATCTCCTTCTGTGAATTGTCAGCACAGGAGAAGAGTATCAAGGCGCAGAGCACCGGAATAATTGTTCTGATTATTTTCATAATAGAATCCTTTATTCAAAATTACACAATCATACCTGCGAGCTTGCCGGTATGTGAACCCTCTTTTATCGTCCAGACACCATTCACAAATACATGTTCGATACCGACGGGAAATTGGTGGGGATTATCGTACGTACTTTTTTCCTCAATGGTATCGGGGTTGAAAACTACCACGTCCGCCCAATATCCGGGGATCAGCAATCCGCGCTCCTTCAGCCTTAAACGCGAAGCGGGAAGTGCGCTGCATTTGTGGACTGCGGTGGCCAGATCGAGGATCTTATCTTCGCGTACATATTTCTGGAAGAAACGGGGGAATGTGCCGTAAGAGCGAGGATGAGGCATTTTTTCACCCAAAGGGCCCTCAGGAGAATAGACGCTGCCGTCGGAGGCGGGCATCGAAAGCGGATGGCGATACTCCATTTGGATATTCTCCTCTTTCATCGCAAATCCCGCCATTTGAACATTGAGTTTTTCGGAGACGAGCAGGTGCCGGATCATCGGCCACACCTCCATACCGGAGATCTCACAGCATTCGGCTACATTTTTACCTGAATACTGTGCATTGCCCTCAGCACGGCAGGTGGCTATAAGCACATTCTGCGGCCCTCCGAGACGTTTGATGCGACTCTCTGCATATTTGCCGATCGCGGCGGCCTTTGCATCATCTTCCAGACGGGCGAGTACCTCCTCCGAAGAACCTTGCCTGTCGTTGATCGGAATAAATGAGGAGAGTCCTGTGGAGAATGCTATATATGGATAACGGTCGAAAGCTATATCAATGCCCTCCGCCTTCGCCCGGTCGATCATTGCGAGGAGTGCCGGCATTTTGTGCCAGTTTGCGGCATTCTGCGCCTTAAGGTGAGATACCTGTAGGCGAGCGCCGGACTCTCTTGCAATACGGATAGCATCCCTGAGGGATTCCTCCACAAAATCATCTTCATTGCGCATATGGATGGCATAAAGGCCGTCGTGCTTGGCCACCACCTTGCACAGTTCTATCAGCTCTTCATCGGATGCATATGAGCTGGGAGCATATTCGAGGCCCAGCGAGATGCCCATTGCCCCCATTTCCATCTCCCGATCGAGGATGGAGCACATCTTCGCAAGTGTCTCGGGAGTTGCGGGTATGTTGTTGTCGCCGATTACGGCGGAACGGAGCTGACCCTGCCCCACAAGGCTGCCGTAATTGATGCCTATGCCCTGTTTTCGGTATGCATCATAAAAGCCATCTATATCCTGCCAGAAGGGATATCCGTGCCTGAGAGTCTCTTTATTTGCTTCGTAGTGGGCATCGGAATAGGGGAAAGGAGAGTCACCGCAGTTGCCTCCGATATCGGTTGTAATACCCTGGAAGATGCGGCTGTCACCCTTCGGAGCCAGAAAGAGATTTGTGTCGGTGTGGGTGTGAATGTCAATCCATCCCGGAGATACCGCAAGCCCCTTT
>JAKQLB010000205.1 GCA_029567375.1 Bacteroidota bacterium
AATCAAAGATTCCTTACGCGAGGCATTAAACGAAATGGATGCGGATCGGAAAGAACAAGAACCCCGGTTCATTACCAGGGCGGAGGTGGCCGAGATGTTAGGCGTTTCCCTTGTTACCCTGCATAGTTACGTGAACCGCGGCTTGTTGGAATGTAAAAAGATAGGGCATAAGACACTATTTTCAGAAGCCGATGTATTAAAGGCTATCAAGGGTAAGAAGGTATATAAATTCAAACACACGGAGGATTAGGCCATGATAGATAAGAGAAAATTGCCTCTGTGGTTACGGACTACGCCAGGCCGTGAAAGGGGTTTGATGTATTCATTATTGCAAGAATATGAACAATGGTGCACTATTGAAATGGCGGCCGTAATGCTGAATATTACGAATTATTTATGCTACGATTTCACGAAAAAACTCTTTGAATGCGGTTTGCTAGATATCGGCCCCGATGGGTATAAACTGAAACCGGAATACATAAAGGAGGTGGATCATGAATAAGGTAAGGAAACAACCATATAAGAAGCCGCAGGCAGTCAAAGACCTGGAAGCGTTGGCATGGGAGGCGAAGCGGCAGCGATTCTCCGATGTGCCCGACTATATATTGGTAAGTGAAAAATACCGGGATGATTCGGCAAACGGACTTACCAGGTGCGTCATTGCCTACATACAGTTACTCGGTGGCCAGGCAGAGCGCATAAATACAATGGGCAGACCGATTGATCAGCGTAAGACCTTCACCGATGTATTAGGTCATACGCGCCAGGTGGGCAGCGTCAAGTGGATTCCTGGTACCTCAACACGTGGCAGCGCGGATATATCAGCAACCATACAAGGCCGGAGCGTGAAAATAGAAATAAAGTTCCAAGCCGATCGGCAAAGCGAAGCGCAGCGAAAGTACGCGCGGGAGGTTGAGGCAGCCGGTGGAATCTACTACGTATGTAAGGACTTTACTTCGTTCGTTGAATGGTATAGTACAAAGTTTGGGAGGGCGGAGCGATGAACCCGGTACATTCTGTTAAATGCCTATACATGGTTGAGGCAATCAGAAGGGGCACCAGGCCGGAGGATGCCTTGCAGCAATATTATAAGATATTTTGCAAGTCAAGGCCAACACT
>JAKQLB010000217.1 GCA_029567375.1 Bacteroidota bacterium
ATCACCAGTTTGGCTGCCATCAGCAATATTTCCAAACATTTCAATTCGAGATTAAGGGTGACTCTTGACCCCGATGTGATTGAGCCGGTACTCGTTTCCCGCGCCAGAGTGCCTTTACTTATGGAGTGGCTGGATAGGTGAGGTTGGAGTATGTAGTATGTAGTATGTAGTATGTAGTTTGTAGTTTGTAGTGTGGAGTGGTGTGGGGTACGGGTTGCAGGTTACGGGGTGCTTCCAAGTCACAAAAACAAAACCCCGAAAGTTTTTTATGCAACTTTCAGGGTTCATTGTCGTCGTAGGTAAGAGAGATCTATCTATCGAAAGAGGGCGTTATAGTTTTACCCAATCATTGGGGCGAAAAAGCCCAACACAAGGCTTAAGCCGTAAAAATCATGCAATACACTTGATTAGTTTCCCGGGGAGAATAGGCGAACCATTAGCCCATTTGACTTAGATCTTGTGTAGTTTGTGCTTGCGAAGATTTTGTAGAATTGCATGTTCCACGCTACGGTATTATCACTATTGTTTTCCGTAGACGACCAGTAGTAGCCGTAAGTGCCTACGTTGTATGTTTTACCGGTGCTTGATTGATAGCCGCTAGCCGGGAAATAACGAACAACGTCGTTCTCGTTGTTGCTACTCCAGTAGTTCGCATTGGCGATATTACCAATGGTTTCGGATGCTGCCACCCTGCGAGAA
Organism: Bacteroidota bacterium; assembly: GCA_029567375.1. GTDB lineage: Bacteria > Bacteroidota > Bacteroidia > Bacteroidales > UBA932 > Cacconaster. The sequence continues at coordinate 700 of JAKQLB010000217.1, forward strand.
GTAATTTTCATATGAGTATTATTGCCATCGCTGATAAATTCATATTTCCAAGCAGAGACCCACTTGGTTCCCTTGTAACGAAGAGCATAAGAGGGAGCCGGATTATTACTGGTTCCGGTATTTTTATAATCGCTGGTCATACTTATGCTCTCACCCTGAACTATGACGCTCTCGGAAATATTATTATAAGAAGGATTACTTGTGAAGTAAACGTAATTGCTGTTCTGCGGTATGATTCCTCGCCACTCATCTACGCTCGGCAGGTGGTAACCGGAAATGTTGATAGTTTGTGCTACATTCCAATTAATATAGTTACCCAGATCACAAGCAGTTAAATTCGTTACAAAACCGGTACCGGCACTATTCACGTTATACTCGGCAACGTAGATGAGCGGGGTAGGAGCAGGTTCATTGCCTGCGAACAAACGAACCGTTTGCCCAGCCTCCTTACTGTTGTTGTCGGAATTAGTAGCCGCGAAGGTTTCATGGAATTGCATGTTCCACGCTACGGTATTATCACTATTGTTTTCCGTAGACGACCAGAAGCGGCCTTGAGTGCCTACGTAGAATAACGAGCCTGAGCTTGATTTATAACCGCTAGCCGGGAAATAACGAACAACGTCGTTTTCCTGACCGCTACTCCAGAATATTGGATCGGCTATATTGGTAATGGTCACGGATGGCGCTACACTGCGAGAAGTAATTTTCAAATGAGTATTATTGCCATCGCTGATATACTCGTACTTCCATGCAGAGACATAATCAGTACCCTTGTAACGAAGAGCATAAGTAAGATTGTTCCCGGTATTTTTATAATCGCTGTGCATATTTATGCTCACACCTTGAACTATGACGTTCTCGGCAATATTATTATAAGGAGAAGTACTTTTGAAGTAAATGTAATTAGTGTTCTGCGGTATGATACTTCGCCACTCATCTATACTCGGCAGGTGGTAACCGGAAATGTTGATAGCTTTTGCAGCATTCCAATTGAAGTAACCGCTCACATTGCAAGCAGTTAAATCAGTCACAAAACCGTTACGGGCAGGATTGACGTTGGACTCGGCAACGTAGACGAGCGGGGTGATCATCTCACTCCAACCGCTGTTTACGGTTGCAGTATAGCGATTTCCTACGGTATAGTTCTTCCCGCCTGCAACGTCGATGCTCCACTGGTAAGATTTGTTGCCGAACAGCGTTATTTTAAAATTTCCGTTTGCAGCGATTTTCATCACGGCGGGGTCAAATGCGAGGAAAGCGGTAATGGTGTCGAGAGCAGAGGAGAAAGTAACACCGGTCACACTAAGTGTCATGGCTTTGAATACTCCCGTTGCAGTCTCAACAGTCCAGCTTAAGCTGTTGAGTGTTCCAACACCGGCCGGCACGTTTTTGAGTTTAAATTTGATTATGCTATTCTTCGAAGTCAAGTTGAAGGTCTCAGTAAGGAGGTTAGCCTCTTCGTCGAACAGAAGAAGGTGGTTGCGGAGGTGTGCAGTCGAATTCTCTCCGTTCTGTGCTTGATTCCATGAAGTTGCTGAACCGGGTATCACGTTTCCGTTCGCATCCAGCGTGACTTTTTCTCCGGGATAGTAGGCTTTGTAGGTTGTTGCGCCTGTTACCTCTTGTCCCGTAAAAGTGTTTCCTGAATCCCAGTTAAAGATCCGGCTTCCTTTATAGGTTGCGCCGTCATACCCTGCAAGCAGGAGTTTGTCGCCTTCCTGCCATGAGAGTTTGCGTGTAGAGTCATCGTAAGTTACACGGGTTTCCGCTGGGACTGATGCGCTTATGGTCACTATCTTATCTTCTTCCTTACCAGTTCCGGTAAGAGGTTCACTAATACAACCCGCTACCAATAAGGCAAGCAGTGTAATTATCAATAGTTTGATTTTTCTTGAGTTCATAAGAAATGATATTTTGCTATAAGCATGCAAAGGTAGATTTTTTTTACAATCTAAAAACATTTGGGTGTAATTACTCAAAGCATAACAAAACCCTGAAAGTTTTTTGTTCAACTTTCAGGGTTTATTGTAGCCGTAGGTAAGAGAGATCTATCTATAGAAAGAGGGTGTTAAATTCCCTTCCAGTGGTTTGGGATTGCGCCGTAGTTGGTTACATTGGCTCCTTTGAAACAATCGGTAATCGTCCAATTGGTCGGCCCTGTTGCGCCTCCACCTCCGGTAAAACTCCATAACTCTGGGGCGGTACCAGGGGATGTTGCCTGCAACCCCACATTATAAAAACAGTAGCCGAAATCCATCGTCCTACCTACAAAAAAATTGGCGTTTGTGCCCGGATCCGGGAAAATCCCCGGTTCTAATACCAATTTTTTGCACTCATAGAAGCAACGATTGAAATTTGTTGCTTCTAAATGGTTGTGGAACAATCCTACTGGGATAGTAATTAAGTTCATGCATTGGTAGAAGCATTGGTGGAACGAGATTGCTTGCGTATTGTTATCAAACAGTCCCGCCGGAATGGAGGTTAATTTGTAGCATTGGGCGAAGCAGGCAGCAAAATGTTGTGCTTGCGTATTTTTCTTGAACAGATCTTTCGGAATAGAGTCTAATTGAGTGCAATGCATGAAGCTGCCGCCGAAAGATATTGCTAACGTATTTTTGTCAAACAGCCCCTCCGGAATTGAGGTTATTTGTTGGCAGCTTGTGAAGATATTGTTGAAATACAAAGCTAGCGTATTGTTGTCAAATAATCCCTCCGGAATTGAGGTTAATCCGATGCATTGCATAAAACATTGGTTGAAATTTGTTGCTAGCGTATTGTATTTGAACAGCTCTGTCGGAATAGAGGATAAAAGTTTACAACTATTAAAACAGTATGTGAAATCTGTTGCTAGCGTATTATATCTGAACAGCTCTGCCGGAATAGAAGTTAATTTCCCGCAGTAGCTGAAACAGTGACTGAAATTCGTTGCTTCCGTATTGTGCCTAAATAGTTCTGCCGGAATAGAGGATATTGAGCAACATTCAAAACAACTGGTAAAATTTTTTGCTTGTGTATTATACCTGAACAGATCTTTTGGAATGGAGTTTAATTGGTTGCAGTTGTAGAAGCATCCGGTAAAATTTTTTGCTTGTGTATTGTACTTGAACAGATCTGCCGGAATAGAAGTGAATCCCATAAAGCAGTCTCGGAAGCATCTGGTAAAATCTGTTGCTTGCGTATTGTATTTGAACAGATTTGCCGGAACATCGGCGAATCCGCAGTATTCGAAGCATCTGGTAAAATTTTTTGCTTGTGTATTGTACCTGAACAGATCTTCAGGAAAAGAGTTTAAGTACATGCTATTGTAGAAGCACAAGCTAAAATCCTCTGCTGCCATATTGGGAAAAGGGGTAAGTACGGCTGATAGAACATTTTCATTGGTGATGTTGTAATTGAATGTGATTTGTGGCAACTGTTTGAGGGATGGGTCTACTTGGTCGGAGTAGATGGTAACGATATAATCGCCGTCGTTGGTGTAGGTATGCGAGGCGATGGGATTTGAAAGTGAAGCGCCTTGTGGAATAGGTGTCGAAGTGCCATCTCCCCAGTCGATCGTCAAATTGGCAGGGCTGGTAGATGAAGCATCTGTTTGCCAAATCTGATGAGTGTAACCATCCCAGATGTATTCGATGAGATAGCTGAATTTAGCCTGAGCCGGTGTCCAAGTTCCGGATACAGAAGCATAGTAGCGTTTCCCGGGATCGTAGGTCTTCTCGTTGGCAATGGGATTGCTCCACCACTCGTATGATGAGTTGTCGCCGATCAGCGTTATTTTTACCTTTCCGCCCGCACCGATCTTTGTCACGGTGGGGTCAAAAGCGAGGTAAGCGGTCAGGCTGGTTGTGCCGGAGCTCACATTGGTTACATTGAGGGTAGCCCATTGGGTATTTCCCCCCGCTACGGTTTCAACTGTCCAAATCAATTTTTGGAGAGTTCCCACCCCGGATGGTATGTTGCTGAGATTAAATCTGATGATGTCATTCTTTAATTCCAAGTTAAATGTCTGATTGATGGGGTTTGCCACTTCGTCGAACAATAACAGCTTGTTGCGGAGATGTGCCGTAGTATTGTTCCCGCTCTGTGTCTGCTGCCAGAAGTTATCGGCAAGTTGCACATTTCCGTTATTATCCAGCACGATGGCCCCTGCCGGATAGTAGGCCTTGTAGGTGTCGGCCCCCGGTACCGCTGTTCCGGTAAAACTGTTGCCTCCGTTGTAATTAAAAGTAGCACAATCTAGATAAGTTCCACCTGCATCATATCCTGCAAGCAGAAGCTGGTCATCGGTCTGCCATTCAAGTGTGCCACCGATGCCAGGAGTGTTGGAATCTTCGTATGCCACACGAGTCTCCGGTGAGATAGTAGCAGTTATGGTCACGATCTTTCCCCCTTCCTTCTCAGGTTCGGGAATAGGCTCAAGCGTACAGCCCGCCACAATTAGGGCAAGCAGTGTGATAATAAATAGTTTGGGTTTCATGCCTATGTGTTTTTTATTGTTGGCTAATTGTTCATTAGCCATTGTTAACTGCTAATGGCTAATGGCTTGATGCTTTGAGATCAAGACTGTGGGCAAAAGTCTATGAGCTAAAAACGAAAAGCCAATGGCTAAAGGCCAAAGGCTAATTGCTAATAGCTAACAGTTCTTACCACGCATCTCCTCCGTCTCCAACGTCAGGAAGACTTGCTGTCAGGATGTTTTGGGAAAGTTCGATTTCGATGACTTCGATGTCAGGCGCGACATATTGTTCCCCCGATTTGAATTCTCGTGTGTTCATAATCAATTAGTTTTTCTACCAACCGCCAATATAGATTTTTTTTTAATACAATACAAGATTTTGGGTGGAATAAGTCAAAGTTTAAGTTTATATTTATTCAGACTCGAATCTCAGAACCCCTAAACTTCTAATTCAAAACTGTTTTCACTCGCACCCGCACCTCGTAACTCGTAACCCGCACCTCGTAACTCGCAACCCGCACCCCGTACCCTTCCTTACTACTGACTCCTTACTCCGAACTCTCCAATCATCCATCACTACACACTCCCCACTCCCCACTCCACACTACCACTCCACACTCCACACTACATACTCATAACTATCCTTTTGTCATTTCATCCCGATTATATTGCAATTCGGAGGGAAACCCTTTTAAATAGAGGTGTTTTTTAATAAATTCGTGTCCATTTAATTATAAACTGACACAAATCATATTTATTTATGAAAAGACCAAAGATGAGCTTTTGGGGTATCTTCAACATGTGCTTCGGCTTTTTGGGGATACAATTCGGTTTGGCACTTCAGAATGCAAACGTCAGCAGAATATTCCAATCTTTTGGAGCGGATGTCAGTACGCTTTCGCTCTTCTGGCTTGCTGCACCTTTGACGGGTATGATTGTCCAGCCCATTATCGGGCATTATAGCGACAGGACCTGGACAAAGCTAGGCCGCAGACGCCCCTATTTCCTTGTGGGTGCAATTCTGGCCTCGCTGATGCTCTTTCTCATGCCAAACTCTCCGGCTCTTGCTCCCTTTCTCTCGCCCCTTTTGATTGCCGCAGGTGTCCTTATGATCATGGATGCCTCGATCAATGTGGCGATGGAACCATTCAGAGCACTTGTTGCCGACAATCTTCCTTCGGAACAGAGAACGCTCGGTTTTTCAGTACAGACTTTCCTCATAGGCATAGGTGCTGTATGTGGTGCTGTTCTGCCTTTTGTGCTTACCAACTGGTTTGGTATGTCTAACGTGCCTGAAACAGCAGGTGGCGTGGCGCCCAATGTCAAACTCGCTTTCTATATCGGCGGAATTGTGCTCTTTGCCTCGGTTCTGGTGACCGTGGTACGCACAAAAGAGTATCCTCCCGAAGGAGGAGTTCTCAAAAAAGAGAAGGACGGCGGATTTCTGGAGATTTTCAGGGATTTCGGCAAAATGCCCAAGACCATGCGCCAGCTTGGTTTGGTGCAGTTTTTCTCCTGGTTTGCCCTCTTTTCCATGTGGGTCTATATGACTCCCGCGGTTGCCGATCACTATTATGGCACTGTGGATACCGCATCTGCCGCTTATGGTAAGGCGGGTGATTGGGTTGGAGTGCTTCAGGCCATTTATAATGGTGTTGCAGCCGTGATCGCTTTCCTTCTTCCCGTAACTGCGGACAAAATCGGTCGCAAGGCAACGCATGCCATTTCGCTTATATGCGGTGCGCTTGGATTTGCTTCGTTCCTGTTTTTTAAAAATCCGACCATGCTCATCATTTCGATGGTGGGTATCGGAATTGCCTGGGGTTCAATCCTGGCGATGCCCTATGCTATGCTGGCAGGATCCCTGCCTCCCAAGAAAATGGGTGTATACATGGGTATATTTAACTTTTTCATCACTATTCCGCAGATCTGCAACGGTCTGGTAGGTGGATTGATGGTAAAGCATATCTATGGCGGACAGACCATTTACGCCCTCCTTTTTTCCGGAATATCTCTTTTGATAGCTGCGATATGTGTCTTCTTTGTCGATGACAAGGATGATCCCGTACAGCTCTTTCAAAGAAAAAGAATTAAACAATAATTATAAAGGTTTTCCTATGAAACGATTAATGACAATGTTACTATCGGTAATGGTTCTATCCGTTACAGCCGCCTTTGCGCAATACACCGCAAAGGGAGTTGTGGTGGACTCCAGAGGAGAAACCGTTATCGGTGCTGCAGTTATCCAAGTGGGAACTGTAAACGGTACCCAGACAGGTCTGGACGGCGATTTTGTCCTGACAGTACCTTCTGGAGAGACTATGTTGGAAATCAGTTTTTTGGGTTACAAGACCATAACCATTACAGCCGCTCAGGCGTCAGCTGCAAGGATTGTGATGCAGGATGATACCGAATTTCTTGAGGAGGTAGTGGTCATCGGTTACGGTACTGTCAAGAAAAGCGATATGACAGGATCGGTCGTAGCCATAAAAGCTGACGAAATCAACCGTGGAGCCATCTCTTCTCCCGATCAGATGCTCCTCGGTAAAGTGTCGGGTCTGCACGTGACTCCGGCCTCAGGCCAGCCCGGTGCATCCGCTACCATTCGTATTCGTGGTGCAGCTTCGCTAAATGCATCAAACGATCCTCTGATTGTGATTGACGGTGTGCCTGTCACTTCTGACGGAGGTGCCGGAATGGGTAATCCCCTGGCATCGGTCAACCCCAATGACATCGAGAGCTATACCGTATTGAAAGATGCATCGGCAACTGCAATTTACGGTTCACGCGCTTCCAACGGTGTGATTATCATCACCACTAAGAAAGGCCGCGCAGGTGCACGTGGAGTCAATGTGAGTTACAACTCCAGCTATTCTGTAAAGCAGAATGCTTCTACCATCGATATGATGGATGCCGATACATTCCGCAACTTTATGCAGAGCACTTATGCGGGAAACAGCGCTATTCAGGGTCTTCTCGGCACCGAGAATACAGACTGGCAGAAACAAATCTATCGTCTGGCATTCAATACCGACCAGGCAGTAAGCGTTTACGGAGCAACAAAGCATGTTCCATATCGCGTAAGCCTTGGCTACAACTACGACCAGGCTACACTCAAGGTGGGTGACAACCAGAAAGCCAACGTCGATTTCAGCCTATCTCCCAAATTTTTTGATGACCACCTTTCAATCAACCTCAATGTGAAAGGTATTTACCAGAAGACCAACTGGGCTCCGACAGGTGCAGTAGGCAGCGCTCTCTCGTTTGACCCTACGAAACCGACACATTTCACAAATCCTGACGGTAGCATAGACTACTCAAAGGTGTCAAACGGTTACTGGAACTGGCTCAATGCCGACGGCAGCGCCAATACGATGGCCGGCACAAACCCCCTTTCAAGCCTCTACGACTTCACGGATGTCAACAAAGGTCTCCGCTCGATCGGTAACCTCCAGATTGACTACATGTTCCATGGATTCGAAGACCTAAGATTCAACCTAAACCTCGGTTATGACGTCGCCAAGTCAAACGGCGAAAAATATAACCACCCCGGTTCAATTTCGGCAATGCGCTCCAGCCTTGATCTTTATACTGATTATGCCAATTACAATTCCAACACACTGCTCGAGGCGTACTTCAATTATAAGAAGGAATTCGGCAAGAGCAACCTTGACGTGATGGCCGGTTACTCCTGGCAGCACAACTACGTAAAGTATGATCAGAGCACTTATCTCAATAATGAGTCAAGGCCCCTTTATCAGGCCAACCCCACAAATGCAAAGGAGTACTACCTTATTTCATTCTTCGGAAGACTCAATTATTCACTCCTCGGCAGGTATCTCTTTACAGCTACAATTCGTGAGGACGCCTCCTCTCGCTTCAGCAAAGCTAATCGCTGGGGCTTCTTCCCCTCCGTCGCTTTCGCCTGGAACGTGGTAGAAGAGAGTTTCCTAAAGGGCACTGATGCAGTTTCGGC
>JAKQLB010000242.1 GCA_029567375.1 Bacteroidota bacterium
GATGTTTGTTTGTGCGTTGCCGTAAGTGAATGATTAAAAGATAATTAAAACTGCTAAGTGCAGAGTATAGTGCAGAGTATAGTGCAGAGTGCAGAGTGCAGAGTGTAATGAATTGACTTACGGCAAATGGCGAAAGATACAGCGGACAGCCCGGGCCGCAGGCATCGCCCAAAAGAATCAACCCCAGCTTACACTGGAAGGAACACTACTGCATACGTCCACATCATAGAAGTTGCAGCCAATAAAGAAAGTATCCCAGGCATCGGTGCCGTGCGTCTTTAATTCGTCAGGGTTGTCTGGAGAGTCTGGAGTCTTTTCTATGCCTTTATCTTTTTCGAATCCGTTGCGCCCCATCTTGATGCCTGTCTGCTCCATGGCCATGAACAGGTATTCCGTATTGTGCTTGTTAAATGTCGGGAACAAAAACTCATCACTGCCTTTTAGCGCCTGATCTATATATTCGTGCTTCAGCGCATGTTTCATAGTCTGGCCGATATACACCTGGTTAACATTCCATCCACGGCGGGAAAGCTTATCAGTGATTATCTCATAAAAAGGTTTGGCATTGCCATCGGGAGAAGAAGCTACTGAGGTAGCATCATAATAAAAAATAACATTCTTATTCGGGAAGTAGTGATAATAGTCGCACCACGCATCGCAAAGCTCCTGCAGCTTTCGGGGTGTCTTAACAAACTGCCAGTTCTGGGTACGAAGTTCGCGTCCTATCTTCTGACCTGTAACCACATTGTTGATTGAGGCGTTATAGTCAAAAGAAACCCTTAGCGGAGCATCTGAGGCAAGGTCTCCATCCTTGCGGCAATCATTCAGATTTGCTTTAATGTTATAATCCAGACTGTCCAGGTAAGCATTGTCGGAAGACTCATAACAGTGTATCTTCTCATTCAGCGCAGAGTAAAAGCCGTTAGGAACCTTGTAAGGCCTGATATTCAGAATACTTGTATTGAAGATAAAAGGGGGCAGGTCACGCTTAAAGTCACGAATCCTTTTCTCGCCTATGATCTCCAAATTATCAAAGATATCATACTCAGCGTAGAAGGTGGCATTTTTGCGGAACAGTGTAAGATCAGCCTTAAGTGTTTTATAGCGGTATTCCTTTATGCCCGTTCGTTTCTCCAGTGACTTATAATAAATATATTCAGGATATATCTGCTTAATGGCAAGTATCAGTTCCTTGTCCATGTCCTTTCGCTTTTCCAATATCCATTGACCTGATCTGAACGTAGGCATATCAGTAGAGAACACC
>JAKQLB010000249.1 GCA_029567375.1 Bacteroidota bacterium
GGATGGAGCACAGGAATTCAAAGTACCAAGAGCAGAGTGTCTTGCCCGTTCCGAAGAGCCCGAAAACCCATTCCCACAACGTTGGTATGTCGATGAAGAATCCGGCCTTGTTGTCCGTCTGCCCCGTAACCAGATGGGGGAAGACCTTGCGCGGGAGAATATGCGCTCTATATGGCGAGAGCAAAAATATCAAGAGCGGAAATTTCAATGCGTATGGAAAGGAACAAGCAAGTGTAACCAAAAATGTGAGACTTGTAAGTCCCGCACGAGCCGCACTGTTGAACTTGATAAGCCATTGGGTAACGATTCTGACGGCTCGGATACATTTTACGAACCTGCCGATCCCACTGATATCACAGAATTTTTAGAACAAAAGGCTGTATTAGACACCCTCTATGCCGCACTTGCTACCCTCACTCAAAAAGACCGTGAGCTTATAACAGACCGCATTATCCATGAAAAAACCGTGCGTGAATTAGCGCCTAAGTACGATTTTAAATCATCACGCAGCATTACCGTTCATGTGCGCCGTATTATTGACATCCTGCGAAATGACGAAGCCCTGAAGCAGTTTTTCGAGTAACTACTCTCCGTGGTACGCAACCGCCCCTCTTCTGTCTGTAGACGGTAGAGGGGCGGTAAAGCTTCTCGGAAACGGAGGTAAGAAAATGCAAACAGAAGCAAAGGAAAGGAACGCGGAAATGCGTGATGCCGAGCTGGACGAAGAACTTGCAGGCATCCTCACGGCAATAAGCGTCGTGTCTAAACGTCTTGCCAAGAAGCTGCTCGCACTTCAAAAGCAGAAAGAATCCACCAGGGAAGGAGGTGCACCAGATGAGCAAGATGAGTGAACTCGATCTCTGTGTTAGCGAACTTCGTAGTACTGCACAGTCCCTGAACTCAGTAGCTAATAGCTTGACTGCACTTTTCAGCGGCAGCCAGCCCGAATCGTCGGTACAGCCAGAATCAAAGCCAACTTCAAAACCTCTAACGCTGGAAGAGGTCAGAGCAATACTTGCGGAAAAATC
>JAKQLB010000252.1 GCA_029567375.1 Bacteroidota bacterium
GCTTGAGATAGCGTTTATTGATAAACCGCTCAAGATCGTAAACGATGAGATGCCGCCGGAGAAGGAATATTGTCAGGCGGGTAAGACGTATTTAGCGATACTGGACAACGGCGATGTTTACCCCTGTCATCGTGCGGCCAGCGCAAGGATATTTAAGCTCGGGAATATCTTTCAGGAGCGGCCGTTTATTCGTGGCATCTTCCTTAATATCGACAAGGAATACACCGGCTGTTGGAAAAATTGCCCCCACGCCCGCACATGCCATAGTTGCGTGATCACGCACTACAAGGTCAATCAGGAACTCACGGTCCCGGTCACGAAGTATTGCCGGATATGCGCAGTCGAGAGCGAGCAGGCGTTAGGGTTCCTGCCGGTTGAGCTTGCGGATAGGCGTGAGCGCATGCTGTACAAGGTCGGGCAGGTCTTGGTAGATGTCGCCAAGCAGAATGAGGAAATATTGGAAGCGTTAAAAAAGTAAAGGAGGTACGGCAATGGGAAAAGTTATGAATCATGAGGAGATGGTGGTTGAGGATATCGTTAAGGCGTTGAGCCCGGCTATTTATAACCCTGCAGGCAGTCAGTCCGCTTCTTTCGCAATGGTTTGCGCAGAGGGCGGGGATATGCGGTATTTCGTGAATGGGCAGGATCCAAATGCGTCATCAGGTGTTTTACTCGAGGATGGCGATATCGTTGAGCTCCCGTCAATTTATCACATCAAGGATTTCAGGGTGATAAAGGCGGGAAGTGACGCTGGCAAAATTGTTGTCACGTATGAGGTCTAAAAAGGAGGGATTTGAAATGGATCATATTAAACATCAGAAAAAGAACAGGATTATAACTCGAGTCAATGAGATCACTACGGAGGGTGGTCTGCCGAAGACAGGGCAGACGATGAGTTATCAGTTTGGTGATGACGGAACGTATCAGATGGGATATCCGCTCGGTGGCGGGCAGAGGTTTATTGACAACGGTGATGGCACCATAACGGATATGGTTACTGGGCTTATGTGGGTCAAAGATTTTCAGATAGCGGGGTTCGGAATGACGATGTACTGGTATGACGCAATCAACGCTTGCGAGAATTTAGTTTTTGCCGGGCATGATGACTGGCGGATGCCAAATATTAACGAGTTGATGTCGATAGTGGATCATTCACGTTATGACCCCGCATGGGATCCGATGATTTTTGGATACCCTGTTGATCAATGGACACCATTTTGGTCATCGACGATATGTGCTCCATGGACAGATGGTGCGTGGTGTTTGTATCCGTATGACGGCTATAAAACAAATTATGGCAGGCCTTGGGACATGTGTTACGTTCGTCCGGTTCGTGGCGGGCAGGCATAAAAAGGAGGATTAAAAATGGCAAAACCTACAATTGAATTTAAAGATGGGAAAAAGATCGTGACGTATCCTTCCGGCGAGAAGCGGGAACATACGAAGGCAAACTTAACTACTGCCAAGCAGATGTTCTTGAAGCGTAGGGAAAAAATCGATGAGCAGATCGCTTTAATCGATGATCACATAAAGAAGATCGGATAGGTTTATGCGGGATAGTGGAAGTTGGATAAAATTCATCACGCCGGTCTTGGTGACGATCGTCATTTTTATGCTCGGCACGATTATCACGCAGGTCAATCGTATTGACGAGAAGCTCTTTCATCATTTGGCGAACGATGAGATTCATATGCCAAGAAGTCTTTATGTGTCCAAGGCGAAGTTCGAGACGCAGAGCCGGTTTATCGAGAAGGAGAACGACCGGATCATCAGGGCGATCGATGAGCTCAGGCGTGATTTAAAGTCGAGGAAGTGAGGTGTGTATGGCTGAAGCGGAGAAATTCAATTTACTGAAATTCTTG
>JAKQLB010000256.1 GCA_029567375.1 Bacteroidota bacterium
CTGAAGTGCTTTGGCACGGTGACTGATGCGGTTCTTTTGCTCATCTGTCAATTCAGCCATGGTCTGATTCGTGCCTTCGACCAAAAAGATCGGATCGTAGCCGAAGCCATTTTTTCCGCTGAATTCGGGAATCATCTCGCCTGGGCAGCTGCCATGAGAACGCAAAACGATTTCATTCGGATTGCAAAGGACTATCTCACACTGAAAAGCGGCTTTCCATGGGCGCGGATAAGCGGAGAGCTGATTGAGCAAAGCACGGCAGCGTTGTTCATCTGTCGCTGATGGATCCGCTAAGTAGCGATGCGAATGAACGCCTGGTGCTCCACCCAAAACTTCTACTTCTAAGCCAGAATCATCAGCTAAGGTAGGCAGCTTGCTTACTTGGGCGAAGGCAGCCGCTTTTTTGTGAGCATTTTCGAAATAGCTCTGACCATCCTCAGGAATAGAGAGTGTAAGCCCAAGCTCAGCTGGCGTGATAAGCTTGAGAGGCAATGGGGCTAGAATTGCTGAGATTTCGGCGATCTTACCCGGGTTGTTGGTTGCAATTAACAGTGTTTTCATATCGTATGATTTTTATGCATGAGAGTCGTTGAGCGTGATATAATAAATAATTATTATATTGAGTAATTGTACTTTGCCAATGGAAAAACAACGTTATTCTTTACGCACGAATGTAGGCTATTTTTTCAATCGACCTATTGGATTTTTCCGCGATTTTCATGCCGAATTCCCTGAAATATTTATTGACCCAGACCTAAATGTCTATAATCTGCTTTCCGATTATCGATTTTCTCGCACACGTGAGGGCTTATTGCTTCAAGCGCAATTGCATGGGGAAATTGAGGCACAATGCGTGCGTTGCCTTTCCATCAATCGGATTTCTATTGACACTCCATTTGAGGAGCTTTTTTTCTTTTTAGAGAGATCTCAAGAAGAATTCGACCAAATCATTCCTGAGGATGGGTATATCGATCTTGGAGAGATTTTCCGCGATTACCTACTCTTGGAAATCCCAATGAATTACATTTGTAAGCCAGACTGTAAAGGCATCTGTGTGGAGTGTGGGCAAAATCTAAACTTGGGGGAGTGTGAACACACAACTAGCCGAATTCACTTCAAAGAAGAATAAACTAACTCGATAATAAATTATTGCGTTTGCTCATGAACTTGCTGGCGCGTATTTTTCTTTTTTAACAAGAATTCATGTTAGAATTTTTGGGTTATTCCGGAGGAGATGCATTATGCCTGAGAAGATATTAATTGCCATTGCCTGGCCTTACGCCAATGCGGATATTCATGTGGGGAACCTTACCGGTTCTCATCTGCCGGGGGATATTTGCGCGCGTTATCACCGCTTACGCGGGCGGAGCGTGCTGATGGTTTCGGGTTCTGATTCACATGGTACACCAATTACCGTGAAGGCAGATAGTATGGGCGTCTCGCCGCTTGAAATCTATCAAGCTCATCATGCCCGTTTTCTGGAACTCTTCCAGAAAGTTGGAATTAGTTACGACCTCTTTACCAGTACGCATACTTCTAACCACTTTTTTATCTCCCAGTTAGCGTTTACCACGTTAAAAGATAATGGATACCTCTATACTGCCACCGAAAAGCAATGGTATTCCACCACACAGCAGCGCTTTTTGCCTGACCGGTACGTGGAAGGTACTTGCTATATTTGCGGCAACCCAGATGCCCGCTCAGATCAATGTGAGCGCTGTGGGAATATATTAGAGGCGGATAAGTTGATTGACCCGCGCTCCAAAATCGACGGCAGCACACCAATCCTGAAGGAAACTGAGCATTTTTACTTGGACCTCTCCAGCTTAGAGCCAGAAATAGTTGCTTTTTTGAGAAGCCGCGAGCCCTATTGGAGACCGAACGTCATTCGGCAATCCTTAGGTCAAATTCTATCCGAAGGGCTCAAAGCCCGCCCAATTACGCGGGACTTAGATTGGGGCATCCCAGTGCCACTTGAAGGCTGGCAAGGCAAATGCCTGTATGTCTGGTTTGAGGCGGTGATTGGTTACCTTTCTGCCACAATTGAATGGTCCAAACTGAACGGAGAAGAAGCAGCTTGG
>JAKQLB010000135.1 GCA_029567375.1 Bacteroidota bacterium
GCAAGATAACGCGCTTCATTTTCGATATCCGGACCTCCGTGGCCACTGCCCGTATGACAAGCGAGAATCACAAGATGCGGACTTTCCTTTTCAATCACGCGGTCAACCCAATCCTGAGCGATATCGGATATCTTAAGAAAATCCATTCCCTTCCAAAGTTCTTCGGAGAGCCAACTTTTAATATTGGCATTGGTCATACCAACTATGGCAATTTTGATTCCGTTGCGTCTAACGATGGTGTAGGGCTCGAAATAGGGCTCTCCATCACTTCCCTCAACAATGGCATTGGCTGCCAGATATGGGATTTTGCCCTCTTTGAAGCGGTCGTAGACCCGGTGTCCAGCTTCAATGTCGTGATTACCCACGATAATTGCATCATAACCGATATATTCAGCTGCTCTTGCGAAAATGTGCACGCTTACCGTATCAATATAATTGCAATAATAGGCCGCATTATCACCTTGCAGATTATCTCCGACGTCAATCAGTACCGGCTTGACACCCTTTTTCTTAAGTTGTTTAATATAAGTAGAAACATTCGCCAGCGAAGAGAGACGCGCCTCTTCATTGTAATATGAATCAAAATAGGCACCGTGCAGGTCTGTAGTAGAGCAAATGGTAACGGTGCGTATGCCATTTTTTGGATTGCGGTTGCATCCCGTAGAAATAAGGAGGGCAACAACCAAAATGTATAGATTATATAATAAATGTTTCATTAGGCAGATACTGCTTTAGTTGAAGATTTAGTCCTTATAGTGTTGATGATTAAAGCAATGGCTCCATCACCCGTTACATTGGCAGCGGTGCCGAAACTGTCCATAGCAATATAGAGGGCTATCATAAGACCCTGCATGGAGGGATCAAAACCAAGCATAGAAGCAATAAGGCCAATGGCTGTCATAATTGCACCTCCGGGGACGCCGGGGGCGGCAACCATCATGACTCCGAGCATACAGATGAACCCTGAGTAGAGATCAAGTCCCACATTCATTCCCATGCTCAGGGAGATTGCGTAAGCGCAGGCCACAATCTTGAGAATACTTCCGGCAAGGTGAATCGTGGCACACAAAGGGATAACAAAGCCCGCAATCTCCTCACGTACTCCATTTTTTATCGTTTGAGCGAGTGTTACGGGAATAGTGGCAGCTGAGGATTGAGTGCCGAGCGCAGTCATATATGCAGGAAGCATCGTATAAAGTGCTTTGAAAGGATTTTTACGCGATATTGCTCCTGCTACTACGAACTGCATGACAAGCAGCACCACATGCATTATGAAAATAATCACGATGATTTTGAGAAACATTCCCATCACTGCACTCACTTTGCCTTCGGCTCCCATTTGAAGGAATATGCCGAATATGAAAAGTGGAAGTAGGGGTACGATGACACGTTCAATGACTACATAGATGAGATCCTTGAAATCCAGCATAAAATTGCGCATTGTTTCTCCTTTTACCAAAGTCAGGCCCAAACCAATTACAAAAGCGGTTACGAGTGCGGTGGTGACACTCATCAAAGGGGCCATTTCAATGGTAAAATAGGGTTGTAAACCGCCTGACATATCAATATTACCGAGTGAGGTAAGCGAATCGCCCAGAAAACGAGGATAACTCCATTTAGCAGTAAAATAGGAGAAAAAACCTGATAATATCGTAGAAAAATAGGCAATGCCGGCAGTTATCAACAGCAGTTTACCCGCACCTTTACCAAGTTCGAAAATGCCCGGAGCAATAAGTCCGATAATTAGTAATGGTATGATCAGGCCAAGAAAATTGCTGAATATGGAATTGACTGTGATAAAAACTCTGACTGCCCAGTCAGGAAAGAAAAGAGAGAAAAGTATTCCCAATGTGATGGCAATCAGTACTTTGGGAAGCAATCCCATTTTGAATCTCTTTTTGCTCATATTCGATGGGTGTGTTGGTCTGTTTATTTTACAAAAATAATCTTTTTTTAACTATTTTTTCGAGGTCATGGGTAACACGATTACATTTTTAGGCACAGGCACGTCCCAGGGGATTCCGATGATAGGATGCAAATGCGAAGTTTGCTCTTCATCCGATGAGAGAGACAAAAGACTCAGGACCTCAGCGCTCGTGATTTATGAAGGAGTTTACATCCTCATAGATGCAGGACCTGACTTTAGGCAGCAGATGCTTCGGGAAAACATTTCGCATCTGGATGCGATCATCCTTACACACCAGCACAAAGATCATACAGGCGGTCTTGACGATGTGCGCGCGCTCAATTACCTGGAAAAATGCGCAGTACCGATTTATTGCGAAAAGCGAGTAGAGCAATCTCTCCGAATGGAATATTCCTACGTATTTGCCCAACATAAATATCCGGGAATCCCCGAATTCAACATAAAAACCATCGATGAAACTCCATTTACGGTTACCGGAGCCAACGGAGCTGTAATAACAATCACTCCTATCAGGGTAATGCACTACCACCTACCCATACTGGGATTCCGATTCGGTGGCCTTGTATACATTACAGATGCCAATTTCATCGCAGATGAAGAGTATGATAAACTTACCGATGCATCTCTATTTGTCATCAACACAGTTAAACGCACGACACATATCTCTCATTATTCGCTCCCCGAGGCCATCAGTATCGCCAAAAGAGTCGGAGCACAACGCTCGTATATCACCCATCTCTCTCACCAGCTGCCACCACACGAACAGCTTAAAAAAGAACTTTCTAAACAACCTTTCAGTATCGAGCCTGCATACGACGGGCTCGCCCTTGAATTTTGATAATAGATCATGAAACGTACACTACTTGTCTTCGCACTATTGCTCCTTACAATTACAGGATTTGCCTGCACCAACCTTATCGTTACAAGAGGTGCCTCAACCGACGGATCCGTAATGGTCACATACGCGGCTGACAGTCACATCAGATATGGCACACTCGTCCACTATCCCGCTGCAAAATATAAGACAGGTACAATGCTGCCGATATACCAATGGGGCAGGGAACGCTATTTGGGCACAATACCTCAGGCTGACGAGACATACAATGTCATCGGTAATATGAACGAGCACCAGCTTATCATAGGCGAATCCACCTGGGGAGGTCTGGAAGAACTCAGAGACCCAGATGCCATACTTGACTATGGTTCGCTTATGTATATCACTTTGCAAAGGACACGTACCGCTCGCGAGGCTATAGCTCTTTATACTTCACTTGCCGACCAATATGGCTATGCATCATCAGGAGAATCCCTCTCCATTGCTGACAAAAATGAGGCCTGGATATTGGAAATCATAGCACGCAAACCCGAAGTGGTAAACGGCGTCAATACCCGCAAAGGTGCAGTTTGGGTAGCTATACGCATACCTGACGGCCATATTTCAGCCCATGCCAATTGCGCACGTATCACCACATTCCCGCTTGACGATCCCGATAATTGTCTCTATTCGCCGGATGTCATCTCTCACGCCAGAGAACTGGGACTATTTAATGGCAAAGATGAAGATTTTAGTTTTGCAGATACCTATTGCCCGCTCGATTTCGGTGCAATGAGAGGTTGCGAAGCCAGAGTGTGGAGCTTTTTCTACAAACATGGTGCTGAAGATATGTCAAAATATATCGACCACGCCTCAGGGCACAATCCTGAAAACAGACTGCCGCTTTCAGTCAAGGCGAAGCATAAACTCTCCGTTACCATGGTGGCTGATATGATGAGGGACCATTTTGAAGATACACCCTTCGATATGCGCAACGATATCGGCGCAGGAGGAAATACACTTCCATACCGCTGGAGACCGATGAGTTTTGAAATCGACGGTGAAGAATATATCAACGAAAGGGCAATTGCCACACAGCAGACAGGATTCTGGTTTGTAGGACAAGCGCGTAACTGGCTGCCGGACGAGATTGGTGGCATCTTTTGGTTTGCCGTAGATGATGCAGGTACTTCGCCTCTTACACCTGTATACTCTTCTTCAACGGGAATCTCCGAACATTATGCCCTCGGCAACGGCAGTATGATTGAATATTCTCCTACATCCATGTTCTGGCTCACCAACCGCATTGCACAGTTTGCGTACCTGCGCTATGACGAAATAGGGGCGGAAGTGGTTGCCGCAGTTCGCGCCCACGAACATGAAATGGTGGAGAAAATCGCCTCTGCAGATGCACAAGCTCTCTTACTGCATAAAAAATCTCCTCGAAGAGTAGTAAAATATCTGACATC
This sequence comes from Bacteroidota bacterium, assembly GCA_029567375.1. Taxonomy (GTDB): domain Bacteria; phylum Bacteroidota; class Bacteroidia; order Bacteroidales; family UBA932; genus Cacconaster. The sequence goes on from JAKQLB010000135.1 coordinate 4,211, forward strand.
ATTTTCTATAAATGAGGCCAATGCCCTGTTTGAGAAATGGAACAAATTTGACAAATATCTTCTCGTTAAATATATAGACGGCAATACCAAACGCCAGGATGAAAGCGGGGCCTTCATTACCAACGGCCACTCCGCAACAATACCTTCCGCACCTATTCAGAAGGGCTACAATGAGCGCTTCAAACGTGCGATAGTCAATGAAATCGGAGAAAAGATAAGGGTTGTGAAATAATTGCCGTAAAGTGCAGATTTAGAGCGTCACCTGTGAAATCCTGCCGATAAGCACCGGATCGTAGGGACGCTCTACTTTTATATAATTATCAGTATAGCCTAACATCATTCCACCCCTTCGGGTGCTCTCGAAAAGCACAGGAAGCGTACGGCCCCTGTTTGCAGCATAAAACTCCGCATTCAATCTGTCTGAAAGCTCCTTCAGACGTATGGCACGCACTCTCTTTACGCTCTCCTGCACCTGATCGGACATAGTTGCTGCCGGAGTCCCGGCTCTCCTCGAGTAAGGGAATATATGCAAAAATGCCGGCCTTATTTTCTCCAGAAATGAATAGGTCTGCTCAAATTCCTCATCACTCTCGCCCGGAAAGCCCACTATTACATCGATTCCGAAGAATACCCTGCTGAAGCGCTGTCCCGGTGGTTCCATCTTATCTCTGACCATTTGGATACGGGACTCGAAAAAAGCAGTAGTATAGCGACGGCGCATCCTTTCGAGCACAGCATCGCAACCTGACTGTATCGGAATGTGGAAATGCGGAAGAAATTTCGAACCGGAAACTATCCACTCTACTATTTCCTCCGTCAGGAGATTGGGTTCAATGGAGGAAATCCTGTACCGGGCGATACCCTCTACCCTATCAAGCTGCTTAAGCAACTCGAGGAAAGACTCTCCCGTGCTTTTACCGAAATCACCCGT
>JAKQLB010000269.1 GCA_029567375.1 Bacteroidota bacterium
GATAGAGGTATAACGGTTATACCTCTAAAAACTACAAGCGAACTTGCTCACGACATAGGGCTGTCAGGAAACTCTGCGCAGAAGCGGATGCAAGCGGCGCGGGATATTGTGCCGGAAGTAAAGGATACCATCCGCAATACCGAAATTGCGAACAGCACGACACAACTACTTGAACTCGCAAGGTTGGCGCCCGATGAGCAGGTAGAAGTGGCAAACAAAGTTACGAATGGCGCTTCAAGTATATCAGAAGCGCGTAAAGAAATTGCTAAAGAAAAGCGCGAACAAATGCACGAAGAAAAAAGGAATCGACCTCTCCCGGTTGGAAAATACGCGGTAATCTATGCCGACCCACCGTGGAAATACGACAATAGTGGATTAGAAACATCGGCTGATAACAAATACCCAACAATGCCAATCGAGGATATTTGCGCGCTGAAAGTCGCTGAATTAGCTGAAGAAACAACCGTGCTTTTCTTGTGGGCTACTAATCCTCTATTGCCTGAAGCGTTGAAAGTTGTCAACTCGTGGGGATTCAAATATAAGACAAATCTTGTTTGGGTAAAAGGCTCTTCGGCTGGACTCGGATGGTTTGAGAAGTCAGCTCACGAAATTCTCATTATTGCGGTGAGAAAGAAAACGCCGCATCCCGAATCAAGACCCGTATCTTATTTTGAAGAAACTCGCACAACGCATAGTAAAAAGCCAGTAAAGGCTTATGAAATTATCGAGAGTATGTATCCGGGCAACAAAATAGAATTGTTTGCTCGTAACTCGCGAAGCGGGTGGGATTCGTGGGGGAACGAAAATGTCTAACAGCACAGATAAATTCACGGTTGAAAAAACCTACATTTCAGGATGGGATAAGAAATGGGTGATTGTAAAATTCAAAAATGGGACTGTGTGGATACCAAGTTTCGAGGATATTTACAGAATTATTGTTCCTATAAGCGAGTGTGAGGATGAAAAATATCCTCCACCGGAACAGCTCGGAAGGTGGTATGTGCTGAACTTCTTAATTGACTCGATTAAAGGGATGTCTTTTGATGAGCTCGCAAAGAAATATAAACTTCCTATTCGAGACGGTAACAAAATAATCGAGACTAATGGCGCAAATGTGGAGGTAGATTTCTAATGGCTAAAGGGCGCATGATTTCATCCGAAATATGGGAAGATGACTATTTCATCGACCTGACAATGTTGGAGCGAATGATCTGGATAGGGTTGCTTACCTGTTCAGCTGATGACCAGGGGCGGCTTCAGGATAATGTCAGGCTTATTCGATCTCAGTTATTCCCAGTTGATGACATTGACAAGGCGGAGGTAGAAGCGGCTTTACAGAAGTTTGCCGATGATAAAAAAATTGTGCGCTACGAGGATGAGGGTAAGCGGATAATTCAAATTCGCAACTGGTGGCGTTATCAGTCTCCGCGCTGGTGTGGAAAGTCAAAGTACAGTCCGCCGGAAGGATGGATAGACCGCGAGCGTTTTCATGGTGCAGGCGGCGGTATTGTAGAGAAGAACTGGAAGTTACAAGGTGGATTTTCAAAAGATAGTATAGCGGATAGTACAGGCGAAACTACTATCCCCGATGTTAAAGATGATGTTAATGGTGATGGCGATGTTAATGATGAGGTTGATGTTGAAGCCGAGCCGGACAGCAGCGACCTTCTCACCGCGTTCTGTTCGATCACACATCTACCACAGCCAGCAATCAAGGCGGTCCGCGATACATGGTTAGAGCAACTTACAGATCTTAAAGCGAAAGGGGTGACCGAGAATATCATACGGCGCGCGTGCAAGGAACTCACCGAGAAAGGCACATACCGCATCACCTCACCGAAAAGTATTATCAAGGCTTGCGATGTGGTGTTGGCCGAGAAAAAGCGCAAGAGTGCTGATGGCTACGTTCCGATGAGCGGTAACCCGGAATACGCAGGGATTGTGAACCGATGATTATTCAGGGGAACGTGGCGGAATACATGCCGATTGGATTACCAATATTTCAACAAAGAGTAATTGGAGACATTATGAACATCAAACTTTCAGGAATCGTAGGCAAGCCGGAATTGAGGTACACGCCGGATGGCAAGGCGGTATTGACATTCTCTCTCGGACAGTACACCGGAGGCAATAAGACGGACGGCTACAAAGACCGCGCGTGGGTGAAGGTCGAGGCGTGGGGGGATGTGGCGGGAGGGGCGGGTTGGGTCGAGAAGGG
>JAKQLB010000275.1 GCA_029567375.1 Bacteroidota bacterium
TTGAAGGTTCGAATCCTTCCGGGCCCACACAGTTATAAATATTGTATTTCTCGTTAGGCTCTGCTACTAAAAAAATCCGGGGATTGATAGCCATGACATTGTCATGGCTTTTTCGTGTGTGTTTCTTCACTTAAGGCTTGATTAGCTGACATTCCTTCTTCTAATCCGAGAAATTTTCAAGATGCGCGCTTAAGAAAATCTGAAAGTTATTTTCCGCATTTATGGCTTTAACCATGACAGCCTGTTACATGCCAGTTCGGTTTGAATTTTAGATGCTGAAATTGCTCGGGAACAATAATCGTCACCTCTGAATATTTCAGATTTGCTGGTGATTCACTGATTCGGATGACAAAGGAGTGGGGAAAATTGCATTAACCTTAGTTCAAACCCTTCAGTTCCATAACAAAACAAAAAAACAAATGATTCTTAAACTATGTATCATTTTATGAAAAATAGTTGTACTATATGAATTGTAGAACGAAGGTTGCCTTTTGCGCAAGAACAGCTTTGAATGGTTAATTGATTAATCCTTCCACACAAAGTCAGGGAATATTAGGGGTTTAGGAATGTTAAATCAAGCGGCTCAGTTAATTGAAGCTGGTAGGACTGTTTTTTACATTTTGGCTTTTCCATTTACGCTTTCTGTTTAGGGCTGGTGCCAAGGTGTGAACAGCAGGAGGAATTATTCAGGGAACTTGGTGGAAAGGAGAAAACTATGAACATCAAGCGTTTTCTGACCATATTAATTGCTTTTGGATTGATACTCGGCACAGTTTCCGTCAACGCCGCTCCCCAGACATCCCAAATTGCCAACGAGCCCTGGGTACTGGCGCATGTGGACTGGTATGAGGATGCTCACGTCGGAGCGTATGCATCGATTGCGCATCATCCACGCTCGGGGAAGGCGTATATCAGTTATTACGACGAAGTTAACACAGCCTTGAAAATGGCACACGAGGTACCGGCTGGTACCGGCAATTGCGGCCCCGGCAACACCTGGTATTGTGAGATGGTAGATAGCACAGACAACCGCGGTCAGTTCAGTTCCATTGCCGTGACCTTTGTTTCGTTGGATCCACCGGTTCTCTCTCACACAAAGATCGGGATATCTTATTACGAGGCTACCAAAAAACGCCTCAGGTACGCGCAGTGCATCCTTCACATCAATGACGCTGTTTGTGAGTGGACATTTAATAACGTCGATGATGCCAGCATTGAAAATGTGCACATTGGCAGATACAGCTCATTGGCTTTCGATTCAGACGCCGTGCCGCATATTGCCTACAATAGTTCTAATGATTATGACCCTCCGACTCCGGATTTAAGCGCGCTAAAATATGCATCCTATCACGGCTCTGGCACTGGGAATTGCATTCCCGATGGCAGTTGGGATTGTGAATTTGTTGATTTGGGCTATTACAGCCTGGAATTTGGAGCACAGTGCTCACTCGACTTCAGCATGCTTGGATGGCCAGTCATTTCATATTATGAGGCTGAGATCGGCGCGCTCGGCCTGGCATTTGGAAGTCCTGGTGAGGGTCCTGCGTGTGAAAATGAAGATTGGAGTTGTTACATTGTTGATAATACGAGTGATGTGGGTCGTTTCTCTACTGTTCACGCTCAAAAGAATATCAATGACAGCCACATGATCGCTTATTATGACAGCAATCAGAAAGAAATTAGATTTGCGGAATTTGTGTGTAAGAGCAACATGATAATGTCCTAAAGTAGCAAAATAGAAATGTCCTAATTAACATTAGGAGCTATGAATTGGACAATAGAAATGAACAATAAAGAACTACTCCGAAAAAGTGCTATTGAAGGAGTACTGGAAAGGCGAGTAAGCCAAAAAGAAGTGGCAGCCAGGCTGGGGATCAGCGAACGACAATTTCGGCGGATACTGCAAAGATATCGGTTGGAAGGCGTGACGGGTTTGGTATCCAGGAAGAGGGGAGTACCCAGTAATCGCAAGATGGAGGCGGCGATACGGGAGATTGTTGACAACTTTATCAACGATCCGCTGGTAAAAGGTTTTGGACCCACTTTGATGGCTGAAAAAGTTGAGCAGATGAAAGCTATCCGTTTGAGCAAAGAGACCCTGCGAAAGATGATGATTGAAGCTGGTGTCTGGAAATCAAAGGTCAAGAAGAAGGTTGAGCCCCATTATGCTCGTCCCAGGAGGAAGCATCGTGGAGAGCTGGTGCAGATCGACGGTTCTGAACATGCCTGGCTGGAAGATCGCGCACCAAAAGCCACTTTGCTGGTGTTTGTGGATGATGCCACCAGCGATATCCTGGCAGCTGAATTTGTCCCCGAAGAAAGCTTCTTTAGCTATGGGAGCTTGTGTCAACGCTACTTTCGGGAACACGGCCTGCCCAAGGCCTTCTACAGTGACCGTTTTAGCGTCTTTCGGGTCAATCGCAGAGATAA
>JAKQLB010000289.1 GCA_029567375.1 Bacteroidota bacterium
GGTTGCTTATGGTCACAATGTTGTACCCAACATGGCCGTTGCGTCCGGCAGCAGGAGCTTTTCCGAGCACTCCGGGAATACCGTCATAGTCGAGTACGGTGTTACGATGCCAGTGACCGCCCATTACAAGTTGAATATTTGTCTGCTTAAGAGCATTTAGTACCTGAAAATAATTGAGCATCGAGGTATCCTGAGGGTAGTGGTTGACAAATATCACCGGCTGTTCACGAGGGATGACCTTTGCTATGGAATCCAGCCATACCAGGCTTTCGTGGGACAACAATGCCGGTGCCATTCTCATATTTGGACCGCTATTACTGCCGAGGAATTTAATGCCTCCGGCCTCGAATTCAAAATTTTCATATCCGAATACCTTTGCAAATGTATTACAGCCGCTTTCCGACCATTTTGAGTCGTGGTTGCCGGCTACAATGTAATAGGGAATCTCCAGTTTGTCGATAAGCTCTTTGGCAAGAAAAATCTCTTCATCGTTTCCGAATTCCGTTATGTCACCTGCAAAAATGACAAACTGAAGCTCTTTCTGCAGCTTATTGATGTCGTTGATGCATTGTACGAGGTCATCATTGGTGCCGGAGCCTTCGGCAATGTGTGTGTCCGCAATGAATGCAAATTTTACAGTAGAAGTTTGCGCAGCGAGCATCAGAGTTGAGAGACAGAGCGCTGCAATGAATATGATTCTTTTCATATTGTCAGTCCTGATTAATATTCCATTGATATTTCTTCTCCAGCGGTTTCACTCCCGTCATATGAAGCAGTCTGGCGACAAATGACTCCGCAAGGTCATCGATAGTGGCCGGCTTGTGATAAAAGGAGGGCGAGGCCGGGCATATTACTGCACCTGCCTGCGTCAGAAGTTGCATGTTTTGGAGGTGTATGAGGTTGAGGGGAGTTTCACGCGGTACTATGATCAGCTGTTTTCGTTCTTTGAGCTGTACATCCGCTATCCTGGAGATGGCATCTGAGGCCAGTCCGCCTGCTATTCTTGCGAGAGCTCCCATGGAGCAGGGGAGTACCAGCATCGTATCGGCAACTGCCGATCCCGAGCAAAAAGGGGCATCGAAATTATCATTTGGCAGAATAGAGGCACTGCATTCCGATATTAGTTTTTCAGGGTCATATCCGAGTTCCCTCAACCAGATGTTGCGTGCAGTCTCGGTGAATATCACGCTGAGTGAAATGTTCCGCATTTGGGCACATCCGCGAATGTAACGCTCAGCATAAATAGCCCCGCTGGCACCCGTGATTCCGAGTACTATCTGCCTCTTGTTACTCATTCAGCAGCTCTTTTTTGAGCCTTTCCATACCGGTTGTGGCCTTCTCTACGAATTGAGTGAGTCGGGAATGGTGGAGTCCGGAAGGTTTGGGGTCGATAAGATAGATAGGAATGCCTGCGGGAGCATAGTGTATCAGTCCGGCGGCGGGGTAAACCACCATAGATGTACCTACAATTACCAGTATATCGGCCTTTGAAACCATTCTCGCAGCTTTTTCTATCATGGGTACAGCTTCTCCGAACCAAACGATATGCGGACGTAGCTGCACTCCGCGGCTGTCTTTGTCATTGATACTTAAATCGGCGTAGCCGATATCTATGGCATCATAATCTTCTCCGTCCACGGGACGGATTTTAGTCAGTTCTCCGTGAAGATGGATAATATTGCTGCTGCCGGCTCTCTCGTGCAGATTATCTACGTTTTGGGTTACAACCGTTACGTCGAAGTGTTCCTCCAGCTCTGCAATAATTTCGTGTGCGCGGTTGGGTTTCACGGTTTCAAGCTGTCGCCGGCGTTCGTTGTAGAAATCTATAACCAGTTTGGGGTTTCGGTACCATCCCTCGATGGACGCCACATCCTCTACTCTGTGATTTTTCCACAATCCGTCGCTGTCGCGAAATGTCTTTATGCCGCTTTCAGCGCTTATACCTGCACCTGTAAGAAATACTATTTTTTTCATAATAAAATTTTCTATTTAAAATAAGTGTTTTTGAGCCAATAGGCAAATAGTGAATCCAATATGATGGCATTATCATCCTTGTCAAATGTCAGCACTTCCTTCTTCTTGAGTGCATCTTTCAAACGGAATACATTAGCTGAGGAGTTGAGTCGGTAACCTTCAAGAATCTCCTGACTGCTGAATCGTTGTACACCATCTATCACCGCTTTGAGAAAATTAATCTGGTTGGGTGTCAGATCCATCATTATCTGCATAAATCTGGGTGTATGGAGTGAGATGAGACTCTCGGTGGCTTGTCTTATGATGTTATTGTTAACATAACCTATCGGCATAGACATACAGATGGAGCAGAGGTGTTTAATGTACCAAATATTGCCGTCGGCGAGTTGGTAGATAAGACCCGCCTGTTCTTCCTGTATTACCCTGCCTAATGTCTGGAATGAGCGCACGATATATTCCACACTCTCCTTCTTCTTGAGCTTTTCGAGAGGAATAACGTCGCACATATAGTAGAAATATTTTTTTTCTTCGAATATGTACTTCATCTGGTTGACAAATGAACCGCTGAAAATGTAGCGCACATTGGTCTGTTTTGACCATATTTTGTCCAAATCATCCAGCTCGAGTTCCTCATTGCCGCATTGTAGAAGATTCTGGAACTCTTTGAAATAGATTATTATCGTCTTGCCGGCATCGGTGGCTATAATTTCCGGAAGGTTGAGGATTTTACGTTCATCCAGGGAGTCTACGTGGATTTCAAAGGGAAGTATGGAATTGTAATGGATTTCGTCGTAACATTCCAGCATCTTCTCCTTGAAAAGTAAGATGAAATCCTCTATAGTTCTGACGTTGAAGAGGTTTATCTCACAGAGAATGAAGTTCTGTCCGCGGGATTCGAGAGCATCAAGAGAGTACCTGATGAATGACTCCTTGCCGCTTTTTGGTGCGCCATATATAGCAACACTACGTCTTCTGTCGCTGATGCTCTTAAAAAAGAGGTCAGCTTCAGTTCTGCGTCCTATGATATCCTGATTTTTTGCAATGCGGTCGTAATTGAAAGGCAGGTTCATTTGTAGCACAAAGGTTATTATCACAATAATGTTACAAAAATAACCAATAGGGCACTATTTGACAAAAAAATTTGTAGTAATTGTCAAAATTATTATATTTGCAGTCCGAAAATGTTGATAGACAACCGTTAAGCTATTGAATAAGAGATACTTAACTTGTATCCGCTTACGGTTATAAATTTTTAAAATTTATTTTATGTACGCAATTGTAGATATTGCAGGACAGCAATTCAAAGTTGAAGCAGGTAAAAAAATCTTCGTTCACCGCCTGGCGGCTGAAGTGGGTGCTTCCGTTGACTTTGAAAAAGTATTATTGACTGACAATGATGGAGTAGTCAAAGTTGGTGCTCCTTATGTGGAAGGTGCGGTTGTGAAAGCCACCGTTCTCGACCATTTGAAAGGTGATAAGGTTATCGTTTTCAAAAAGAAACGCCGTAAAGGTTATCAGAAGAAAAACGGCCATCGCCAGTATTTGACACAAATTCAAATTGAAACAATCGCTTAATTAAAACGTATTAGATTATGGCTCACAAAAAAGGTGTCGGTAGTTCTAAAAACGGCCGCGAATCACACAGCAAACGCTTGGGCGTTAAATTGTTCGGTGGACAGAGTGCCAGGGCTGGCAATATCTTGGTTCGCCAGAGAGGAACAGTTCACAATCCCGGTGAAAATGTTGGAATGGGTAAAGACCATACTCTTTTCGCTTTGATTGACGGTACTGTTGTCTTCAAGAAGAAGGCTAACAACAAGTCTTACGTATCGGTGCTCCCCTTCGCATAAAGGGGCCACTGTCGAAAAATAGAGCCGCTTCGTGTAGAAGTGGCTCTTTTTTTATACCTTTGCATACCAAATCATGAATTTATGTTGACATTAAAACTATTGAGAGAGCAGCCCGAATTTGTAATCGAGCGTCTTGCAGTCAGGCATTTCGATGCAAGAGAGATTGTTTACGATATAATTGACCTGGACAAAAAACGTCGTTCGGCACAGCAGGAGCTGGATTCCTGCCTGGCACAGCAGAAAATCAAAGCATCTGAAATTGGCAAACTCATGAAAGAGGGACGCCGTGATGAGGCAGATCTGATCAAATCGGAGGTGGCATCTCTCAAGGAGCGCTCCAGGGCTCTTGAAGAGGAGATGGCCACTGCCCAACAGGAGCAGGATAATCGGTTGGTACTTCTTCCCAATCTTCCCTATGCACAAGTGCCGGAGGGTCGTTCTGCGGAAGATAATGTGATTGTGCGTCAGGGAGGTGTTATCCCGGATTTGGGAGAAACTTCCAAGCCCCACTGGGAACTTGTCAAAGAGTTGGATATTATAGATTTTGACCTAGGAGTAAAGCTTACGGGTGCGGGATTTCCTCTTTATAAGGGTGCAGGTGCAAGAATTCAAAGAGCATTGATCGCCTATTTTCTGGAGCGCAATACGGCTGCGGGCTACATAGAGTATCAGCCCCCATATATTGTCAACGAAGATTCCGGCTTCGGCACAGGGCAGCTTCCCGACAAGGAGGGTCAGATGTACCACGTCACAATTGACGGTTTCTATCTGATTCCTACAGCGGAAGTTCCCCTGACCAACATATACCGAGATGTCATTTTGCAGGATTCCGATTTCCCCATCAAGATAACTGCATACACCCCTTGCTGGCGTCGTGAAGCCGGCTCATATGGCAAGGATGTGAGGGGGCTAAATCGTCTGCACCAGTTCGACAAAGTGGAGATTGTACGCATTGAGCGTCCTGAAAACTCCTATGCAGCGCTTGATGAGATGGTGCTCCATGTTGAGTCTCTGGTACAGGAGCTTGCTTTTCCCTACAGGATTGTAAAGCTTTGCGGTGGAGATATGGGTTTTACATCTGCCATAACTTACGATTTCGAGGTGTGGTCGGCAGCACAGCAGAGATGGCTTGAGGTGAGTTCCGTTTCCAATTTCGAGTCCTACCAGTCCAACCGCCTCAAGCTCAGGTACAAGGATGAAGAGGGCAAATCGCAGCTCGCCCATACTCTAAATGGTAGCGCTCTTGCCTTGCCGAGAATTCTTGCCGCTATCATCGAAAACAACCAGACTCCCGATGGCAAGATTGTAGTGCCTGAGGTATTGCGCAAATACACAGGTTTCGACATCATAGAATAATGGCACAGAGAGAAAATCCACAAAGAATCATCATGGGAGTTGACCCCGGCACCTCTATTCTGGGCTATGGGGTAATTCTTGTAGACAAAAAGAAGGTTCATTATGTAGATATGGGAGTGATCGATCTTCGCAAAGAGAAAGACCATTTTCTCAAGCTCAGACGTATTTTCAAGGAAATAGGGGAGCTAATGGATAAATATGCTCCCGATGATCTTGCAATTGAAGCTCCATTTTACGGTAAGAATCCACAGGTTATGCTCAAATTGGGCCGTGCACAGGGCTCTGCCATTGCAGCCGCGCTTCATCGTGGCATTCCGGTTTCGGAATATGCCCCCAGAAAGGTCAAAATGGCAATAACGGGTCGTGGGGACGCTTCCAAGGAACAGGTAAGGATTCTGATGGAAAAAACTCTCTGCATTAAGATGGAGAGCTCATTTATGGATGCTTCGGATGCGCTTGCAATCGCCATGTGTCATTTTTACCAGCTTATAAATCCGTTGGTGGATGTTTCAGCCTCTTCAAATTGGAAATCCTTTATCGAATCCCATCCTACAAGAGTAAAAAAGTGATCCATGGATTTAACTTTTCTTCTATTTTCAAGTCTAAAGTAACAAGTTGACATCCCTCGTCAGCTATCAGTTGCTAATTATTAATTACTAATTGCTATAAGCCAACAGCCAACAGCCAACCTTATGAGACACAAACTTTTGAAAGCGACCGCATTTATTTTGCTCCTTTTTCCGACACTTCTAAGCGCACAGCGTGGAGGATTTACAGTAAAGGTTACCCTGACTGAAGCTGACACCGGAGCCGGAGTTGAATTTGCAACAGTATCCCTCACCGCGGAAGGTTCTGATCAGGCCTACAAATATGCTCTTACTAATGAGAAAGGATTCGCTGAGATTAAAGGCGTCAGGGCGGGCAAATATCTCATAAAAGGTGAACTTATGGGATATGTGCCTTATCAGGATACCATTAATGTGGATAAGAACCTCGATCTGGGAAAGAAGAAGATGGATGTTGAGCTCCATTTTCTCGAAGGAGCAACGGTCACTGACCTCGGTAATCCGATTGTAATTAAGAAGGATACCATCGAGCACAATATTGGATTGATGAAAGTCACCGATAATGAGACTCTGGAGGATGTTCTTAAGCGTCTTCCCGGCATCGAGGTCTCATCAGATGGTACAATCACAGCCAATGGTAAAGAGATTAAGAAAATTACTATCGATGGCAGGACTTTCTTCCTCGATGACCCTCAGCTTGCCAGTAAAAATATTCCTGCAAAGATTATCGAAAAAGTAAAGGTGGTCGATAAACAGTCTGAGCAGGCCGAGTTTACCGGCATTGATGATGGAGAAGAGGAAACCATCATAGACCTCAGTGTTATGAAGGGAATGATGAATGGTTGGTTTGGTAACATCATGGCGGGTGGCGGTAGTGACCTTCGCGGTAAAGATGATGATGGTGTAGCCATAAAGAATGATTTCCGTTTTCAGGGAGCTTCTATGATAGCCAAATTCTCCGAGAGCGACCATATTGCATTCATAGGCAATGCCAATAACACCAATAACCGCGGCTTTAATGATCTCGCCGGAAATATGATGGCCGGTATGCGTGGCGGTGGTATGCGTGGTGGTGGAATGCGTGGCGGCGGTATGCCCGGTGGGTGGGGAGGTCGTAGTGGCATCTCTACCTCGTATATGGCAGGTCTCAACGGAAGTAAGACATTTGACAACAAATCGGAGTTGTCAGGCAACTATATGTTCAATGGCAACGAAAGAGTCGTTGAGGAGAGTACCGCGAAGACCACATTCAAGCAGGACGGTACATCGCTTTTTGCCATCGACAACGGCTACAATATCACCAACTCCTATGGCCATAGGGTAGGAGCACGTGCAGACTGGAAGATTTCAGACCAGACGTCAATTCTTTTCCAACCCCAGTTCAATTTTGGTAACGGAGATTTCGAGGAGCGTTCGGATTTTGCAACTGACAACATTTCCGCTACCGGACAAAAATCCAAAATCAATGACGGTTATAGTCTCTCAACCGGCGAAAATTCCAACCAGACCGCAAGAGGTTTTCTCCTTTTCAGGCAGCGTCTGGGCAAGCCCGGAAGGACTATTTCCCTCAATATCGATTATGATCTCTCAAACAATCATACGGACGGTATCAACCGCTCTCTGACAAACTCTTACAGAAATAATGTTCTGGCTGATTCCAGCGTAGTGGACCAATTCTACCACCAGTCTGCCAAATCATATGGAGCGGGCGGTCGTCTCTCATATACCGAGCCTCTTGGCAAAAACTTCTTTGCCGAGGCTACCTACTCATATGATTACAACTACAGGAACTCTTACAAGGTAACATACGACGATTTTGAAACAGGTGCTATGATCAATCACGAATATACCAATGATATCACGAATGAATCTATGTTGCAGAGGGCCGGCATCAATATTATGAAGCAGGAGGAGAAATATAACATTACCGTAGGTGCCACCGCACAGCCCTCAAGGACTATCAATGTTACTGAGGTGGGTGGAAAGTCCACTACCATTGACCGTAAAGTGGTCAACTGGGCCCCGAACGCCAGGGTTGACTTCAATTTCAGCGATTATGAGATGTTGAGATTCAGATATAGGGGACGTACCAGTCAGCCTTCAATTACTCAGTTGCAAACCGTACCTGACAACTCCAATCCCCAAAGAGTGACTCTCGGAAATCCCTATCTGGACCCTTCCTTCTCACACAGACTCAATATGATGTACCATAAGAATAATGTGCAAAAGTTCTCTTCCTTGATGCTAAATGCCGACTTTAACTACAACCAGAGAAATATCGTCAATGCCAGTTGGTATGATAAAAAGGGCGTACAGTACACCATTCCTATGAATAATGATAAAGGCACATTCTCATCTAATGCAAGATTGACCTTTAACTCACCAATTGCCAAAAGCAAATTCTCCGTTATGTCATTCTTCAACGTAAGTTACTCTACGGGGGTCAGCTTTGTGGGGAAAGATGAATTGCTTGACATAGACAATCCCGCAACATATCTCGACGTGAATAATTTTGAAGAGAATGAGTACCAAAACCTCTCATTTTCCGAAAACCTCAGATTTGTATATCGTGACGACATTTTCGAAGTTTCCGTCGGCGGAAATGCTCGTTACTCTCAGGCTTGGTACACCATTACAGCAGAGAATGTCAGACCTACATGGACCAACAATATCAATGCAAATATTATAGCCAATATCCCCGATATTGTCAATTTTTCGACTGATTGCAGATATACATTTTACTATGGTTATGAAGAGGGCTACAATGAGCCTACCTTTGTTTGGAATGCAGAGATAAGCCGCCAGATTATTAAAAATCTGACTATCAGTGTCAAATGCTATGATATCCTCAATCAGTCCAGAAATACCTTCCGTACTACAACGGACAACTACGTTCAGGATACCCGCAACAACACTCTCGGTCGATATCTGATGGTGAATTTGACCTATCGTTTCGGTACTTTCGGTAACCAACCTATGGGTGGCCGTATGGGTGGCCCCGGAAGAGGTATGGGTAGGGGACACGGTGGTGGTATGCGCCGCTAATGTCTATAATCACACCTCTTCGAGTTCGCGAACTCCGGCGTATTTACGCCACTTTTCAATCAGAGCTGCCATATCTGAAGGTATGGGGGAATCGAATAGCATCTCCTGGCCTGTACGTGGATGTATAAATCCAAGGCTCTTCGCGTGAAGTGCCTGGCGCGGCAGTAACTCAAAGCAATTGTCGATGAATTGTCTGTATTTTGTATAGACCGTACCCTTTAAAATCCTGTCACCTCCGTAGCGTTCATCATTGAAGAGCGGGTGGCCGATATGATTCATATGGACGCGTATCTGGTGAGTACGTCCCGTCTCAAGAATGCACTCAACCATCGTTACATATCCGAAGCGTTCAATCACTTTATAATGGGTGATGGAGGGCTTTCCCTGCTCCTCATCGGAAAATACCTTGAATTTAAGTCGATCATTGGGGTCACGGCCGATATTTCCCTCTATTGTGCCGTTATCCTGTTGAACGTTGCCCCAGACAAGTGCTACGTATTTGCGCTGCACCGTACGATCGAAAAACTGTTTTGACAGATGGAATTGCGCATCCTCGTTCTTAGCCACCACAAGTAGTCCGGATGTCTCTTTATCTATGCGGTGAACCAATACTCCCATTCTCTCATCGATCTGATCACTATCAGGTGAAATACCCAAATGAAAGGCCAAAGCATTTACCAGAGTGCCGCTTGCGTGACCGCGACCGGGATGAACCACCATTCCCGGGGGTTTATTTATTACAAGCACGTCCTCATCTTCATAGAGAATATTCAGTGGGATAGGCTCAGGCAGCACTTCAAATCCTCGCCTCTGATATGGCATCATGATGGTGACCACATCGAGCGGCTTGACTTTGTAGTTTGCCTTTACGGTGCGATCATTTACCAGCACATAACCTGCATTGATTGCCAACTGAATACGGTGTCTGGAGGTTTGCTCCATGCGGTTAGTTATAAACTTATCCACACGTAGCAATGTCAGACCTTTTTCCGCTACAAAGCGATAATGCTCAAACAGTTCCTGCTCCTCATCCAGGAGTAAATCGGGATCGGTTGGCAGGTCATTCATTTTTCTCCTGTTTGATTGCCAGTTTGGACTGATCTTTAGTGAGATAGAGGCTTACTTTTGTGCCACACACAAAAGTCATTGAGTCTGAGAAGGCAGGAGATTGGCTGTAAACAACCGCCTCGAGGGAGTCGGTATAATTGGTGACAGTCTCATCAAACCTTACCAAGCCGACATTGAGAGAGTTGTCTATGATGTAATCTTTTGCAACCTGAAATGTGTATCCTGTCAGATGAGGAATGTAGGTTTGGGAATCTTCAGGATTGAGTCCAAGCAGGAGATCGATATCACTTTCGCTTTCAAGGAGCGTCTTTGGAGCCACGGGTTGACCATTGTAACGCTGTTCGAGAACATTGTTGGTGGCAATGTCTTCGACATATATGAGTGACCCTAGACTTAGTCCCTTAGAGGTGAGTTCGGTATATGCCTGTCTGAGCGAAAAACCCACAAGAGAGGGCATTTCCACCATCTGGGGATTGATGGCGTTGATGGTAATCAGGATACGACGGCCCTTCTTGACTTTACTGCCGGCAACAGGATTCTGCGAATAGATATAGCCCCTGCCAAGGCGCTTAACAAATACCGAATCAGTGACTTCAAGACGTACGTCGCGTTTTTCCGCAAGATTCAGGGCATCTTCAAGGGACATATTGGTGAAATCGGGCACGGTCAGCTCCCTATTGTGCCTTGTTATGATGTTGAGTGAGCCGAAAGCTATGATTATAATGGCGATAATTATGCCGACGGCAAGCAAAATATTGCGTACAATCCAGTTGATTTTCATATTGCGAAGTTAAGAAATAATTCTGTAAAAACTGTCTCTTTCTTTAATGTGAAATCCGCGGGCGGAGGCCAGTTCTTTCAGCTCTTCCACAGTAAGTGTCGGATTCTGCTCTTCGGAGCCCGCCATGCTGTAAATTTTGGTGCTATTCTCTATCGTACCGTCCATATCGTCCGCACCATACTCCATAGCAAGTATGCCGGTTTTCTTACCGAGCATGGGCCAATATGCTTTGATATGGGGAATATTGTCCAGCGCGAGGCGCGAAATGGCTATTGTACGCAGAATTTCCTCCTGTGAGACCTCTCCAATTTCAGAAAGGGAGTTGTTGGCGCAGGAGTATTTGAGAGGAATGAATGCATTGAATCCTCCAGTGTTATCCTGAAGTTCGCGCAGCCTCAGCATATGGGCAATCCTGTGCTCTCTGTTTTCAATGTGACCGAAAAGCATTGTGCAATTGGTGGGAATCCCCAATCCGTGGGCTGTGCGGTGAATCTCAAGATAGCGCTCTGCTGAGGTCTTGTCAGGGCATATCTGCATTCTGACTGAATTGTCAAAGATTTCGGCACCGCCTCCCGGGAGAGCGTCGAGTCCGGCTTCCTTGAGACGGGTCAGCACCTGTTCAGAACCGAGCCCTGAGGAGATACACATATCATCTATTTCAACTGCCGAATAGGCCTTGATTGCTACCTCTTTTGGCAGCAGCCCTTTCACCATCGAGATGATGGAAATGTAATAGTCTAAATCCCTTTTCGGGTGTACACTGCCCACTATATGCACTTCAGTAATGCCCTTGCCGTACTTTTTCAGACAATACTTCCTAATCTGCTCGAGGTTCATACTCCAGGCTCCGGGCTGATCTTCGCTGTCGCGTCTGTAGGAGCAGAACTTGCATCTGTGGATACAGACGTTGCTCGGCTCTATGTGGAAGTTACGGTTGAAGAAAATGGCTCGTCCGTATCTGGCCTCGCGTTCTGCCAGTGCCAGCGCGCGAAGTTGCTCCAGGTCGGCTGAATAGAGTTCCATCAACCTGTCAAATTCGTATCTATGTGAATTGGGCTCCATATAAACCATTCTTTATAATGAAAAATAGACCGACCATAGTCAGTCTATATCTCTTTTCAAACCGTATTTTCAATGCTACCAGAGTTCCTCTGACGATACGGAAAGTTTCTTGCGTCCACGACGCCGGCGTGCTGCCAATACACGGCGTCCGTTTGGAGTGGACATGCGCTCACGAAATCCGTGTTTGTTGCGTCTTTTTCGCTGTGAGGGTTGAAATGTACGTTTCATTATTTATATTTTTATTATTTACCGAAATTGGGAGTGCAAAGGTAATGTTTTTGTTTCAAAATACAAATTTATCGGGAGATTATAACAATCTTTTTTCCTACAAAATACTCTTCCCGGAAAAAAGAGGTTATATCGACTATGTTGATTTGTTCTCTTTTTACGCGACATCCTCTTTGAAATTCCCTTATTTCCTCCTGCAGGTCGCCGCCCTTTAAACAGATAACGGATTTGCGGTATGAATCCTTTACCCAGGGATAAAGAGCTTTGAGGCGTGCTACCGCACGCGATACCACATAGTCGAAACTTGCGCTTAGGCTCTCAGCTCTGCTATTGAGGCACTTGACATTCTCCAAGCCTAATGATTGTGCTACACTTTCAGCTACTCTGATTTTCTTTCCTATGGAATCGCAGAGCGTAAACCGCGTCTCCGGGAAGAGTATGGCAAGCGGAATGCCTGGGAATCCCCCTCCGGTACCCAGATCAATAACCGAATCGTCGGGAGCAAACAATACTGCTTTGCCGATAGCCAGGCTGTGCAATACGTGATGCGTAACAAATGAGTCGATATCCTTTCTCGAAATCACATTGATCTTGGAATTCCAGTCGACATAGAGCTCTTCCAGTGCTGCAAACCTCTCCTTCTGAAGCTGTGTCAGATCGGGAAAATATCGTAATATCTCATTCATTCTCCTAAATAGTTTCCCTCAAAATTTTTTTGGCACGGTTGATCCTGGTTTTGACCGCACCCAGGGTAATCTGAAGTTCGTTTGCAATCTCTTCGTAGGCGTAATCACAGAGAAATCTCAGTCTTGCCACTTCTCGATATTTTTCCGGCAGATCAAAGATACGGGCTGTAAAGTGATCCATATCCTGTTTTAGTATCACTACCTCCTCGGGACTGTATGTCTCAGATACATCTCTCAAATCTGTTTCACCTTCACTCAGAGAGACGGATTTGAGCGCATTGCGCGCCTTGCGAATATGATCTATTGCCTCATTCTGGGCTATTATGTAGAGCCAGGTGGAGAATGCATATTGGGGGTTGTACCTGCCAAGATTCATGAATGCCTTCTCAAAACTTCTTTGGCATATGTCTTCGGCATCTTCCGTAATGGAGACATACTTGAGCAGGAATGCCAGCAACGCGCTGCGGTATTTGTCGTACAAGGCTGCAAATGCCTTCTGGTCGCCATTGCGGGCTGCAATTATCAGATTATAATCATCGCTGTTACTGTGCTTCGAGCCAATTTTTGCCATAGCTGCATTCTGTTGTCAGTGGAATGGAGAGCTTAACCACACTCTCCATTTCTTGTTTAACTATTTCGCAGAGCCGGTTCAGCTCCGAAGGGATAACATCAAATACCAGTTCGTCGTGCACCTGGAGTACCATTTTGCTTTTTAGACCTTCTGCTTTCATTCTACGGAAAACATTTATCATGGAGAGCTTGATAATATCGGCCGCACTACCCTGTACGGGTGTGTTGATGGCATTTCTCTCGGCAAGCCCCCTGACTACGTGATTGCGTGAGGTAATATCCGGCAAATAGCGTCTGCGACCAAAGATGGTGGAGACATATCCTTTTTCGCGCGCATCAGCGATGCATTTGTCCATATATCGCCGTACTCCCGGGTAGGTATTGAAATATTTGGTAATGAAAGTCTTCGCCTCGTTACGGGGAATCCCTAGTCTTTGGGAAAGCCCGAATGAGGAGATTCCATATATGATGCCAAAATTGGCGACTTTAGCTTGTCTGCGATGCTCCTTTGTCACCTCTTCGGGTGAAATATGAAATATGGCAGCTGCAGTAGCGGTATGAATGTCGCTTCCATGCAGAAAACTTTCGATGAGTCTCTTATCTCCGCTGAGTTCGGCCATTATTCGCAGTTCAATTTGCGAGTAATCGGCAGAAAGGATATATCCATCCTCAGTTGATGGAACAAACGCCATACGAATCTTTTGCCCACGCTCCGTTCTTATAGGGATGTTCTGGAGATTGGGCCTTACGCTGCTTAGGCGTCCCGTGGCTGTAAGTGCCTGGTTGAATGTGGTGTGGATACGTCCTGTATTGGGATTGACCAGCGAAGGAAGTGGGTCCAGATAGGTAGATATCAGTTTGCGCAGGGCGCGGTATTCGAGCACTTTTTCCACAAACGGATGCTTGTGTACAAGTTCCATGAGCGTCTCTTCGTCGGTAGGCCAATTGTCATTCTTTCGCTTTTTCGCTCTGGGGTTGAGAGCAAGTTTCTCAAAGATCACCACTCCGACCTGTTTTGGAGAAGCTACATTTAATTGAGGCTCATCCGCAAGAGCACGCGCTTCTTCCTCTATCACAGCAAGTTCTGAAGAGAGCTCTTTGCTATAATCTTGCAGCAGTTGGGTGTCAACCCTGACTCCGTTGTACTCCATGTTGGCCAGCACCTCCATCAGCGGCATATCGATACGCTTGTAGAGATCCCGGAGCGATTCCTGATCCATCTCCTCGGAGATTTTGTCATAAAGCTGCCATACTGCTACCGCTTCACGCATAAGTCTTCTCTCTGCCTCCATCCGCAGCTCCTCATTTGCCGAATCTTTCACCTCAGAAGCTGAGAAGAGATCCAATACCGGCTGCTCTTGCATCGAAGTGAAAGAGAGGGGAGAATCGAGTGATACGTTGAGGTAGCCCTGTACGAGAATTTCCAGCTTATGGGTCCTCTCAGGGTTGAGTAAGTAGTGCATCAATTCGATATCGTATAGGTCTCCCTCCAGATTGATGCCGTGCTTCAAAAGGGTAAGCATCGTACTCTTGAGGTTAAATCCTATTTTCTCTATGGCTGGGTTGCTGAGAATGCGTTTTGTAATAGGGCTTTCCGGCAGAAGAGCGCAACAGCATTCACCGTCGCTGAGTATGATGCGCTCATCCGACCTCACAGCCACCTTGCCGGAGATGCGCTTTTCTAACTCTTCGGGAGTTACCTCTCTAAATGAAATCGTAGCTGCCTTATGATTGTTATTGTCGCAGGTGTCGTCATCCAACAGCGGTTTTAGGGAATTGAATTCATATTCATTGAAGAGTTCCCTGACCTTTTCGTTGAAACAGGCACTCCAGCGCAAATCCTCTTCATTGACCTCCACCTCCACATCGGTCTTTATGGTCACCAGAAACCTACTCATCGGAAGATGCTCCGCAGATTCTTCAAATCCCTTGCGCTGTCTTGGAGTAAGTTCGTCCATATGTTCGAGAATGTTTTCAATCGAACCATATTGAGAAATGAGTTTCTTCGCACCCACTTCGCCTATACCGTAAACGCCCTTTATGTTGTCGGAAGAGTCTCCCCAGATGGTAAGAATGTCAATCACCTGTCGGGGATCGCTGATGCCATATTGAGCGCAGATTTCCTCCTTGCCGATAATTTCGTTTTCGTTACCGGACCTGCCCGGTTTGTATTGCCAGATATGGTCCGATATAACCTGCCCAAAATCCTTGTCCGGTGTAACCATGTAGACATCATAACCTTTTGCTGCCCCTCTTACGGCTATGGTGGAAATGACATCGTCTGCCTCGTAACCGGGCGTAATCAGCACCGGGATCTTCATTGCCTCAAGCAGACCGATAAGCGGCTCGAGAGAACTGCGCACAAGTTCGGGGGTTTCGCTGCGGTTGGCTTTGTAGTCGGGATAGATTTTGTGCCTGAATGTTTCTGCGGGAGGATCGAAAGCAACTGCAATATGTGTGGGTTGTTCTCTGGCAACAAGTTCCAGGAGATATTTTGTGAATCCGAACAGGATTGATGTATCACGGCCTTTGGTGTTGATCATCGGCCTTCTCAGAAATGCGTAGTACATTCTGAATATCAGTGAGTGTCCGTCGATAAGGAAGAGTTTCCCCAGTCTTTCATCCCGTTTCATCTTACAAATGTAAGAAATATTTCAGGTTTTCCAGCAAAAGCAGTCCGTGAAAAATAGGCATTGTTATCAAAAGCGAGTTGCTAAATATTAAAATGTAAGAAATTTTACAAAGTTGCTTATTATTGATAATAAAAATTTGCACATTGCTTTCAATTCATTATCTTTGCGTAGACTTGTAGAACTAATAAAGATATAGTAAAATGAATATTGACCATTTATTGTCGGCTAACGCGAAGAGTATGAGGCGTTCAGTTATCAGAGACCTATTGAGTGTGGCAAACAAACCCGAAATCATTTCATTCGGAGGCGGTTTTCCGAGCCCGGACTCTTTTCCCATCGCTGAGTTGAAGCAGATTATGATGGATGTGATGGATGAGCAAGGAGCAGCAGCCCTCCAATATGGTTCAACAGAGGGTTATGTTCCGCTCCGTGAAGAGATTTCCAAACTCTACAAAGAAGAGGGACTTGACATTCCCATCAAAAATATTCTCATAACTACCGCCTCGCAACAGGCGATAGATCTTTTGTCACGCATATTCATCGACCCCGATGATATCATTATCTGCGGTTTGCCTTCATACCTTGGAGCATTGCAGGCATTCTGGGCCTATCAGTGTCAGCCTTACGGTCTGCGCCAGGACGACCGCCTCGAAGAGGCAGTCAACGCCCTTGTGGCAGCAGGTAAGAGCCCCAAATTTATCTATGCAATTCCCGATTTCCAGAACCCTTCAGGAGTGACCATGACAGTTGAGGAGAGAAGAAATGTGATTGCGGTGGCTGAGAAATATGACCTTCTCATAATAGAGGACAGTCCCTACAAGCAGATACGCTTTGAAGGTGAGTCACTTCCTTCGATGTATTCCATGTGTCCCGAGAGAGTTATTCTTCTGGGAACATTCTCCAAGATATTCGTACCCGGCTTCCGTCTTGGATGGGTAGTTGCGAACGACAATGTTATAGATAGGCTTATTGTGGCGAAACAATCTGCTGACCTTTGTACACCGATATTTAACCAGATGGTCGCAGCACGCTACCTCAAATCCGGAAAGTTCCACGAGAACATTGTCAAGATAAAGGAGCTATATAAGCACAAGAAAAACGTTATGATCAAGGCATTCGAGGATTATATGCCTGAGGGCGTTACCTGGACCAATCCGGAGGGAGGTCTTTTCCTCTTCCTCAATCTCCCGCCGCAGTATGATACACGCGAACTCTTCAACATTGCTATTAAGGAGAATGTGGCATTCGTTATCGGAGAGGCATTCCACTGTGACGGCAGCGGTAAGAATACAATGCGTATGAACTTTTCGTACGCTTCTGAC
Organism: Bacteroidota bacterium; assembly: GCA_029567375.1. Taxonomy (GTDB): domain Bacteria; phylum Bacteroidota; class Bacteroidia; order Bacteroidales; family UBA932; genus Cacconaster. The sequence goes on from JAKQLB010000289.1 coordinate 17,142, forward strand.
GAGAAAATCATTGAGGGTATCAAACGCCTCGCTAAAGCCATCAGAGAACTTTACGACAGACATTCATAGATTCCTATGATTACATAGTTTGTGTGTTTGGGAGGGGCCGACTAATTTTAGCCGGCCCCCTTTTTTGTAACCAAAAAGAGTTACCTTTGTACATTATGGCAAAACAGGCGACAGATACCGTTCAACAATTTAATGCAATCTCAAAAGAGATTCTTTCGGGAGATATAAAGCCATTTTATTTGCTCTTCGGCAAAGAGCACTACTATATAGACAAGTTGTGTGATCTTTTGATGGATAAGGTTTTACCTCCGGAGGAAAAAGATTTCGGTCAGTTGGTATATTATGGATCCGATGTTTCTGCCAATCAGGTGGTCAATGCCGCCCGCCAGTTTCCGATGATGATTTCTCGTCAGCTCGTAGTGGTGAAAGAGGCACAGCTGATGAGAAAAGTTGAGGAGATTGATGTCTACTTTGACGGCATTCAGCCTACAACTGTTCTCGTGATTTGTTATAAGACGCCCAACGATCCTGCGAGATCTTCCAGAAACATAGATAAGCGTACTTCGTTTTACAAACGGGCACAGAAAATTGGTACGGTGTTCGAGTCCAACCAGATTCCGGACTACAAGATTGACAGATGGATAGAGGAATATGCCCGTAGCCAAGGGCTTACCATAGAGCCTATGGCTGCAAAGCTTATGGTTGAATTTGCCGGTGCCGATATTAGCAAACTGGTGCTCGAGCTGGATAAGCTCATCAAACTTCTTCCTGAGGGTCATAGGTCCATCACAGTCGCAACAGTCGAGGAAAATGTGGGCGTAAGTCGAGATTTTAGTGTTTTCGAGTTGACTAAGGCTCTTTCGGTAAGGGATATGCGGAAGGCATTCAGAATAGTCCGGTTTTTCTCCGAATCGGGAAACAGATATCCCATACAGATGATTATGGCAGCTCTTTCTTCACATTTCATCAGGATTCTCAGATATCATGCATTGCTCCGGGAGGGCATACCGAGAAATACAATCCTTTCGCAGCTCGGTATTCATCCCTATTTCGGGAGCGAGTATGATACGGCTATCCGTCACTATCCGGCTAAGAAGACGATGAAAGTGATATCCCTGCTCAAGGATTATGACCAGAAAAGCAAAAGCAACGCCCGTGGAAATGCTACCGACGGAGAGTTGCTTCAGGAACTTGTTCTGAAGATAGCGGACTCTTAGTCCACTATCACTCTCTTTACCCTTTTGCCTATTGATGTAAATATCTCGTAAGGGATTGTGCTAAGAATCTTTGCGAGGTCGATTGCTCTCGGCTTTTCACCGAATATCGTAACAGTATCGCCTGCTTTTGCATCAATTCCGGTAATGTCCAGCATACACATATCCATACAGATATTTCCTATTGTTGGGGCCATCTGACCATTGATTTCAAATGAGGCTTTTCCTTTGCCAAGGCGGCGGTTGACTCCGTCAGCGTACCCGACACAGATGGTAGCAATCTTTTTGATTCCAGGGCCCAGTTTTCCGCGGCGACCATATCCTACGGTACCGTCCTCAGCCTTAAGCTCTTTTATCTGAAGAATCGGGCATCTGAAGTATGCCGAAGGGACTACTTTACTCTGGTCAACGCTACTGATGCCGTATATGCCTATGCCGAGGCGTACCATATCATACTGATATTTTGGGAATCTTTCTATGCCTGCTGAGTTGAGGCTGTGTCTCAAAGGTTTTTCAGGGAGAATGGTCATCAGATCGCTACTCAATCTGTCGTAAAGAGATAACTGGCCGAGAGTAAACTTGTCATGATGAGGAGTGTCGGCTCCTGCAAGGTGTGTGAAGATCGATTTAACGAAAATCTCAGGAGACTCCCTTAGAAATTCCTTCAGGGCAGGGATTTCATGTTCCATAAAGCCGAGGCGATGCATACCTGTGTCAAGCTTTATGTGTATCGGCCATCTTATGATATTTTGTTCTCTTAGTACCTTTCTAAATCGAACTAAGGACTCGAGATTGGGCATCGAAGGTTCAAGATCATATTTGATGATATCGGGATAGCTTTCAATGCCGCTGTCCAGTACTATTACGGGGAGCTTAATGCCGTTTTCCTTGAGTTCTATCCCTTCAAAGGGAGTCGCTACTCCGAAATAATCCGCACCCGCTTCTTCCATTATACGGGCAAATTCCACTGCGCCGTGTCCGTAAGAGTTAGCTTTGACAAGAATCATCAGTTTAGTACTCTCTTTGAGTAAGGAACGGAAATATTTGTAGTTCTGAACCATTCCGCTTTTGCTTAGTTGCAGTTGGGCATGGGGTAGACTTGTTGACATTTCGGATGTTTTTATTTTCGCAAAGTTAGAAATATTTCTCCTTGTTCTCACTTTACAGTTTTGAAAGTGACAATTCCGTTCTCATTTTTATAAAAGATTATAATTCCCTCACCGGGCGCGAGAATGGAACGAGGAGCCTCAAATTCCTCTTGAGAAACTTTTTCGAGACTGGTTTCAAGATATACATCCATATTCTCTGCGGAACGCAGGTCATAGTATCCGAAACGGGTAATGGAATTGGCTCGTGCCACTTCACTTGCTTCCTGTGCCACATTTCTAAATCCAAGACGACTGTTGAAACGGGGTATGAGGAATCCTGCAATGAGAAAAACACCCAAAAAAATCCCTGCACCGTAGGTCACGATTTTCCTTATACCTTCGGCAAAACGTGGTTTGCCTGAGTTCTGCAGGAGAATAAAGGCAGGGTAGGTGATAAAGGGGAATACCGGCATTATATAGATTGCAAGTTTGGAACTGACCAGAGACATTATCAGCAGGAAAGAGGCTGCTACGCTCAACATAAATTTTACGAGCGAACTCATCTTCATCTTTCTGATCAGTGCCCATACAATTACCGGAATGGTAAGCAGTGACCAGGGCCCCATAGCGTACCAAATAGTGTATCCGTAGTACCAGAAGGGTGCTTTGTGATGGAAGGAGTCCACAGCACGGTCAATGGTTTGGTGGAAAAGCAGATTGTTTAGATATTCTGAACCTCCCTCAAGCCACACTCCGAGCCACCATCCTCCGCATAGCAGAGCCAGGATAAGCCAGGTGCTCCATCCCCAATATCTGCCGATGCTCTTCAACTTGCCATCAATCAGCAGAAACACCGGTAGGCAGAGAAGGGGAATCATAATCCCGACAGGTCCCTTTGAGAAGATGGCCAAAAATATATAGATCGGAAATAGTATCCTTAGTTTCACCCGACCATCTCCCTCGTACATCCTCCAGAATGTGTACATCGCAAGAGTGATGAACATCGTCATCAGCATATCCATTCTCAACACAATCGCTCCACCGATAAAATAAGCGGTGGTCATCATAGCCAATTCCGTCGCAATCATATACTTTTTGTTGAGTTCCTTACCGCACCAGCGGTTGAATACCGCAAGCGTGATAAAGGCGGGAATCAGGGAGAAAAGCGCAAGAATAAAGGTGTTATGGCTACCTAAAAGCCACTTGAAGAAGATCACAATCCAGATATATAGAGGCGGTTTGTCGGCGTACGCTTCACCGTGATTGTACATTGTGAAGAAATGTCCATCACGCAACGCCTCATCTGCGATGCTCAGATATTTCAGCTCGTTATTGGGGGTGATGTCCCTTTGGAGCATAAGTGGCAGAAGTATCAGAAAATAGATTATAAATCGGATCATCTGCTCTCTCAGTTGTTTCTTCTCCATAAAATCAAGTTGCGTGAATATGAAATAAAACCTATGCCCTGACCCAGAATGATCACAGGATCAAGGCGTATTATACCGTAAATGACGATTATGGCGGATCCCGTAAGACTGATAATCCAGAATCCGGCCGGAAGCATCGATTCACCCCTGCGAGAGGAATATATCAGTTGGTAGATAAATCTGAACGAAAAAATCACTTGACCCAACGAACCGAAGATTATGAGCCATAGCGGAATCTCACTATTCTTGAAAAGTCGGGCGATAAGATCCTGCGCATGGTCGGCCATAAGAGAAATCCCTACGACAGGTGTTAGTAGCAGTATCGTTACCAATATTTGCCTCCATCCGCTGCGAATGTTCTTCCAGACTCCTTTTGCACCGAGATTCCAGATATATACATAGTAGGCAATCACCTGTCCGAGCATTATCGAGAAGTCGTCGCGAAGCCATCCATATATGAAAAACAAATAGGAGGCTATAAGCGACAGAATCCAGAATATGGTGGGAGAGACCACTTTTTTAGCCCTTTCGGACATTATCCATTGAACCAGAATCCTTGCTGAAAAGAGTCCCTGGGCCAAAAAACCTAGCACATATACAAAAACACTCTCCATTAAGACTGTTTTTGGTTAAAACTACCGGATACAACTTTGTAGTCGATATATCTTTTCTTCATCCAGCGAAAGGCGAAACAATCCTTGAAGGGGCCAACGAGGCGGTTCCTTAGGTTGTATTTAGCTTTGCCCGCCGTACGGGGATAATGTCTGACCGG
>JAKQLB010000307.1 GCA_029567375.1 Bacteroidota bacterium
TCGTCGTACTCTTTGTTCCTTCCTCTCCCTTTCTTTACAGTTCCCTTTACTATGAATTTGTCCAGGTTATCCAGTACCTTAATGATTTCCTTTTTCTCCTTCTCTTGTGATAACATACATTTGAGCCTCGTATCGATATTCGAATAATTCAATGTTAACACCATAGAATCTATTTGGAGTCTTTTTTTGAGATAGCCTAAAAACTCCGTTTCCTAAAAACCACCCTGATGCAAGACTTACTCACTGGCAAGGTTCGGGTAACACCGCTAATGCAAAACATGGAGGGTAAAAATGAAAGCGCAGGACTTAGAGTTCACCCAACTCATCCAGGGAGCAAAGCAGTTTATGATACCCATTTTCCAGCGCACATACAGTTGGGAAGTGAGCCATTGTGAGCAGCTTTGGAATGATATTTTGCGAGTGGGGAGCAATGCGGACCTGAAAAGCCATTTTATCGGTTCAGTTGTTTACATCCCCGAACAGGAAACCAGCGCCGCTATTTCCCGCTGGATAGTCGTTTACGGGCAGCAGCGTATTACAACCATCACCCTGCTTCTGCTAGCTCTTAAGCAAAGATTGGAAAAAGAAAATCTCACTGCTCCAATCTCTGCTGAAGCAATTGAAGACTATTATCTTCGTAACCGCTACGGCAAAGAGGAACTGAGCTATAAAATGCTACTGACCAAAACCGACAAGGACACCCTGATCGCCCTTCTGGACGGAAAAAAAGAACCGGAAAATGCCTCTCAGAAACTCATTAAGAATTTTGCTTTCTTCACCGAAAGAATCACCGATGCAGATGTGAATATTGTGTATTCAGGGATCAAAAAACTGATGATTGTCGATGTACGGCTTCAACAGGGTCTTGATAATCCCCAGATGATATTCGAAAGCATGAACTCCACCGGCAAAGCACTGACACAAGCAGACCTTATAAGGAACTTTGTCCTTATGGGATTACCCCATGAGCAGCAAACCAATCTCTACAATGATTACTGGCGTCCCATGGAAAACCTTTTTGGTGCCGAAAGTTATACCACCCACTTTGATGAATTCATGCGCTTCTTTCTTGTGATACATACGGGAAACTACCGAATAAAAAAAGATGAGGTATACGCTGAATTCAAGGCATATTCACGGAAGTTTGAAACGGAGATTCTTTTAAAAAACCTGCTGGAGTTTGCCGGTTATTACTGTTACATTGCCCTTGGCAAAGAGAGAGATCCGGAGCTTGCTGCCACATTCAAGGACATTCGGGAACTCCGGGCGGATGTCTGTTACCCCCTGTTGATAGAAGTGTATAAAGACTATTCAAACAAGCTAATTAGCAAAAATGAGTTTGTAGCGATCAATGCCCTGGTGGAAAGCTATGTTTTTCGCCGTGCAGTTTGTGATATCCCCACAAACTCATTGCGCCAGACCTTTGCCACGTTCAGCCGAAGATTAAAGAAAGATCGCTATGTGGAAAGTGTTAAAGCCGAATTCATGTTGCTGCCGTCCTATCGCCGCTTTCCTCAAGATGAGGAATTTCAACGGCAATTATGTGTGCGCAATCTCTATGCCTTCAACCGCCGGAATTATTGGCTGCGGCGATTCGAAAACTTCGGCCGAAAAGAACGGGTAGTGGTACAGGATTACACAATAGAACACATCATGCCGCAAAATGAGAATTTGAATGACACTTGGAAACAGGAACTTGGGAACGAGTGGAAACGCATTCATGAGCAGTATCTTCACACACTGGGGAATCTAACCTTGACCGGCTATAATTCCGAATATAGCGACCGCTCTTTTATAGAAAAGAGAGACATGAATGGCGGTTTTAAAGAAAGCCCGCTTAAATTGAACGAAGGTCTCGGCACATGTTCTACGTGGAATGAAGATACAATTAATGACCGGGCAGCCAAGCTGGCAAAAAAAGCGATAAACATATGGAAGGCACCTGTATTGGATGATAGTATTCTTGAAACTTACAAAGAGAAAAAGCCCAGTGTAGCTTCTGAGTATACAATTGACTCATACCCGCATCTGACTGCCAAGCCTATGCGAAAGCTATTTGATGCGTTCCGGGTCAGGGTACTGGCTCTAGATGAATGTGTCCACGAGGAGTTTCTCAAACTATATATTGCCTACAAGGCTGAGACTAATTTTGTAGATGTGGTACCTCAGGCCAAACGGCTTCGATTGACTTTGAATCTTGACTATGAGCAAGTCGATGATCCTCTTGGCATGTGCAGAGATGTTTCCAATTTAGGCCGATGGGGTAACGGTAATGTGGAAGTTGGCTTGGAGAGACTTGAAGATTTAGTCTATGTCATCGGTTTGGTGAGGCAGGCTCTCGAACGGCAGTTAGGCGAAGAGGAATTGGAGGCATAATGAGTTATAAATGTAATCTTGATAATCGAAATTATATAATGAAAAACCATCAAAACAAGGAGATCAATACATGAGCAAGGAAAACCAAGCTGTTGAATTTAAAGAATCCTGGCGTGATGATTATCTGCGCTGGGTCTGTGGTTTTGCCAATTCTCATGGAGGCACTCTGATCATCGGCAAAAATGATCGAGGTGAGGCAGTCGGTGTTGCTGAAAGTGCAAAGCTGCTGGAGGAATTACCCAATAAAATCCGTGATCTTTTGGGAATAATTGTCGAAGTAAACCTGCTTGCTGAAGAAGGAGCAGAATTGCTGGAAGTTAATGTTCCTGCCTACACCAACCCAATTAGCTATCGGGGTCATTACTACATTCGTAGCGGCAGTACCCTGCAGGAAATCAAAGGCGCCGCGCTGGATCGTTTTCTGCTACAGAAACAGGGACGCACATGGGATTCTGTACCCCTGCCAGGGGTTGCAATAAATGATTTGTCTTTGGTGAGCCTCAAAAAATTTCGTGAGCTGGCTACCGTCAGCGGACGCTTAAGTGATACGGATTTATCGGCAGCAGATCCGGAGCTACTTGAAAAGCTTAAACTAACTGAAGGCTCATACCTGAAACGATCGGCTGTACTACTCTTCCATGAAGATCCTAATCGGTTTATCACCGGGGCTTTTGTCAAAATCGGCTTTTTTGTTTCAGAGTCTGAACTTGCCTATCATGATGAAATTCACGGCTCTCTTTTTTCACAGGCACATACAGTAATTGATCTACTTCGAACCAAATACATGAAAGCCGCCATCATCTACGAAGGTCTTCAGAGAATCGAGCGGTTCCCAGTACCTTACGAGGCGTTGCGCGAGGCCGTACTTAATGCGCTGGTTCATAGGGATTATTCAGTGCCTGCGCCAATACAGATTCGGGTCTATGAGAACAAACTGAAAATCTGGAATCCTGCAGTACTGCCTGAAGAGTGGAGTTTGAAAACATTATTGGGCGCACATGCATCCCATCCCTATAATCCCGATGTGGCAAACGCTTTTTTCCGCTCCGGGGAAATTGAATCCTGGGGTCGGGGGATTGAACGAATATTCTCAGCTTGCCGTAGTTCGGATTCGCCGCCTCCCAGTATTCAACTGGAAGGACATGATCTCTGGGTGGAATTCCCATTTTCCGATAATTATCTGGATACAATGCGGGGAAAAGTAAGTAGCAAGGGTAGTGCTACCCAAGAAACTACCCAAGAAACTACCCAAGAAAAAATCGTTCTTTTGCTAAAGAAGAAACCATCTATTACCCGTCGCGAGCTGGCACAAGAGCTGGCATTGAGCGAGGATGGTATAAAATATCATCTGAGAAAGCTCAAAGAACAGAATCGCATACGCCATGTAGGGGCAACAAAAAAAGGCTATTGGGAAGTGTTGAAATGAAACCATCGGAAAGATACAAGCTCGATGAGCGCAACCATGTGGAAATACCATTGCTTGAGCAGCTTTCCGGTCTTGGCTGGGAAATTATCGATCTGACTGACGAGAAGCAGACTCCGGCGGATACCTTCCGCGACAATTTCACCGAAGTGGTCATGTCGAAGGTGCTGTGTGAGCAGCTCATCAATATCAATCCCTGGCTGGAGGATGACCAGGTTGAAGAAGTCGCCAGGCAGTTGACGGCTAGCTTCTCTGGAACAGGGCTTATTGAGAACAATAAGTATGTACTCCACCTACTACTGGAAAACACCAGTGTCAGCTAAAACCGCAATACAGGTGAACAAAGCCCAACAGTACGGTTTATCGATTTTGATAAGGACCCATTGACGAATAATCGATTCATCCGAAGACGAGGCCAGCCGTCTCGCGAGCGACCACACCGACACGAACCTGTCGGAGAGGAGCGAATAGCCTCTCAGTAGCAACTCCTGGCGGACGGACTCAGTGAAGGAAGCGGTGGGACCGAGAAGAAAGTAAGAAAAGGGGTCTCGCCTGTGAAGCTCCTCAAGCCTGCCGATTGTGAA
>JAKQLB010000324.1 GCA_029567375.1 Bacteroidota bacterium
TGGCTTCTTGCATTTGTACTTGGGTAAGGCGTTTACGTTTCATATATCCTCCTTAGTTATTAATAAAGTGTACCATAATGTTTACATAATGTCAATAGGTATAATAAATATATTTGTCCCTCCCTCATCTTCGGGAGTGAAAGGGGCTGGTGTCATACATGGATAGACAATCAAAACAGCCCCTTAATTTGGAGGATACATGCTTTGCGATGACTGTATAAACGTTATCATGCGTACCACACAGAACGGGACACAAGACCCTGTTACGGCGAGGGTGTGTTCTCTTGACGGGGCGCATATGACGTATCAGTTAAAAGAGTGCAGCAGAAAGAAAAAAATGGTTAAGGAGGAAGTACCTGTCCCTGATTATGCGTCCATTGATGTTTTAAAGAAAGCCAAACCAATAGTGACTATGGAAGAATTTGCTAATCCTCCTGTGAAGGAAATAAAAGATAACTTCCCTGGAACAAAAGGTTTCATTCCCCCTCGCAAGGAAGTTGCCAAGCGAGGTCGTCGTGGAACATAAGCACGAATGGGTTGTCACCTTTAAGGACGGTAGGGCGTATATCAAGTGTACGATATGTGGTACGATGAAATTACATGAGTTGGAGGGTGGGGATGCCCTGCGGCAAAAGAAAACCAAAACCGAAAGGTAGATGATTGGACAACACAGCACAACAGATACGAGATAACCTGCCTGAGATAATCGAGCAGATTAAGGCAGAGAACGAGGCCAACCGTATCTATTTCTATGCCGAGTCCCTTGAATTGCCGTGGGATGAGAAGACAGGTTTACCCATAGGTAAGGAAGGCCGTCCGTGGAAGCTGATGATAGGGGATGAGGAAATTGTCTTTCCTTATGCTCACCTTCGACAGCGGCAGATGACGTACCCCTGGGAAAACCCTGAGATATTTTGGAGGTTCTTGAATGCCATATTCTACTGCGCCTTTGCTGGGAACCAGTTCGGGAAGTCAGTATGGGAAACCGCATGGGTTATTATGGAGTGCCTTGGGATACATCCCCTGCAAAAGCTCACCTGGAAACGGGCTATTGAAATGTGTGGAAAGTCAGAAAGCGACCTTCCGGCAGGGGCGAAGCTCAACAAAACAATCCGTCCCAAACCTCCGCTTAGTTGGTGGGTAGTCTCTCCTGACCTGCCGTCAGAGTCCAATGTAAAGACGGAGGACGATACCGCCTTGGTCCAGACGTTTACCGAATGGACACCTAAGGACACCTACAACTTTCAGAGAAAAGCAAAAATTATGACTATCGGTGATTCCTCCGTGAAGTGGTTCGGACACGACCAGGAAGCCCGTAAACTGAAAGGCGCAAGGGTGGACGGTATAGCATGGGACGAAGAACCCCCCAAGTCGTTCTGGAATGAAGGCAGACCCCGTATCATCAAGAAGAAAGGCATCTTCCTCTTAGGCATGACCTCTGATTATGGATCATGGACAGGAGAGATAAGACGGCAGAAGAAAGACCCGTCCTATTTCATCGGTGAGTTTGATTCCCTTGAGAACCCCTTTATGCCAGAGGAACAGAGAAAGAAAGTCCTTGGTTCCATGAACGAGCAGGAACTCTACATGCGTAGGTTCGGTAAAGACATCTCCTTCAAGGGCAGGGTGTTTGAACCCTTCTCCTATGACATCCATGTAAAGAAACCTTACGAAGTATCGAATGGTAATGTTACTGCCGTCATCGTTGACTGGCATCCTGTCAAGCCCATTGTCGTTTCTTATATTCAGGTGAACCCTAACAATGTCTGGTACACATGGGCGGAGAACGTCATAGAAGACCA
>JAKQLB010000326.1 GCA_029567375.1 Bacteroidota bacterium
CTGGAACGTCACACCCGGGACATCTTTCAGCAGCTCACGGTACCAAAGGACAGCGCGGCAACATGCTTCGCCCCCGTGGCAGCGCAGAGCTCTCTCTCGAAACCGTCAACATTCGGTCCCGGCGGAGCCACCCAGATGGAGTCAAACGCCTCCTGAACATACTTCATCTCCCCTCCGCCCATGTGCGGACTGCACAGGTAAATCTTTCTATCCATATTTCTTTTCGACAAATCCGGCATCTCACATTCCCGCTCCTTAGTTTATTCCAGCAAAAATTCCCATGCAGGTATTACATTCACTTTCATACCATCTTTTATAAAATTGTCCTTCTGATTGAGAGTGACTATCGTTCCTTCTTTAGTTTCAAAGAAGGCAAGAGCCTCAAATAATCCGCCAAGCTCCCTGTCCAGATTATCACGATTTAGTTCGTAACATGATTGTATAACCAAAGGTCTTCCCCCTTTCCTCATAACTATGAAGTCGCATTCCTGCTTTTCTGAGAAGTAAAATAGAGTATTATGTCTCTTTCGCAGATTAATAAAAACGGCATTCTCCAGTTTCCTGCCCCGGTCATCGCTGAAAGACCCTGAGTTTACAGATATCAATCCGTTATCTGCACAGTAGACTTTTCGGGGACTTATCATTCTGGATCTTACTGAATAGCTGAACCGGGGCACAAAGTGAAACAGGTATGACGACTCAAGATGTGAGAAATACTCCATGATCGTGCTCGTAGCAGAAATACCTGCTACCTGCTTCACCCCTGTGGCAGTAACCAGGTTGCTGATGTTTGATATAAGCCACAGGGCAAGACGCTGCAAACCTTTGATATCCCGAATCCCATATCTTATGATTATGTCCCGAAGCAATATATCTTCAAAAAGATCCGAAAGGATCCGTTCATCGTCTGACATGATGAATGCAGGAAATCCTCCCTTGTCAAGATAATCCCTGACAGACACTTCTCCTCCCTTTGCTTCTGCAGCATGAAGATATTCTCCATAGGAAAAGGGGAACAGTTCACTGTCGAGATGACGCCCGGTTAGTTTTGTGCCGAGCTCCCGGCTCATTAATGAGGCATTGGAGCCGGTTATTACTACGTTATAGTTTTCGTCGAGTTTTTGTCTCACATACCTCTCCCAACCCTGTATCTCCTGAAGTTCATCAAAGAAGAGCAACCTTGATCCTGATTCAGTTATCAATTCGTCCAGACGTAGGAAGTCGTTATTATCAAAGCCATATAACCGGTTATCATCGAAATTGAGATAGAACGCATCCTTATATTTCAGGGACCGAAGCTGGTAGAGTACAGTGCTCTTGCCGCAACGTCTTATACCGGTCAGGATGCATGCAAATTTGTCAGTTACTTTAAAGTCGGATAGTAACTCGCGTAATACACCTGTATCAGCCTCGTCGGCCACTGTTGTTTGTAACTCGTTTATCTTCCTTATGTCAGATTTAAGTATCATTCATTTTTGTTTGTTACAAACATACATCTTTGTTTGTTACTAAACAACATCTTTGTTTGACATTATCAAACAAAGATATTTCACCGGCAATCAGGAATCTTTCAGACATTATCACTCATAGCTTATCGCAACGGCATATTGCATTCCTTCGGCATTATTTTATTGAAAAGCCTGGTCTTTGTCGTCATATCTTTATCACCTCGTCAAACCACCTGACTACATCGACAAATTCCAGCCAGCCTGATACGTTGATAATGGCTGAACTCATCAATGATGTCATACTTGTATCCGAGAAATGAGACTCTTACCCCGTTAAGCAGGCCATTTATGGTGTTCTTCTCTTCATTACCCCTCTCATATTTGCCAAGACCGGTGAGGATATTTACAATCTGTGAAGTGTCAAAATCTGTGGGAATAAAGAAATCAAAATCAAATGATTGCCGGTGCCCCAGGTACAAGGCGAGGCCTGTATCTCCTGCCAGGTAAAAGTCTTTGATAAAGGTCTCCTCTGAAAGCAATGTCAGTAACCTCTGCTGCTCCTCAGGCAAAATCTCAAGATGAAGTTCCCCGGTCATAGTCAGTAAGCCAGTCTCTCTTAATACCTAACACCAGTTCCCAATAATTCTTTGTTTTGGGGTTCAGGTTCCTGCTGTTCATTACAACAGACCTGATAAATTCTCTTTCAAGAACCGACTGCAGCCATTTAACTGAATCAAGATCGCCGTAGTTCATAATGCGTTCTGCAATGAACTTCGGATACTTATCCAGGGAGAGATCATCATAATCAACATCCCAGAAATATTTCCGGAATTCTTCAGGCAGCCTTTTATTGTGTCCGGTTTTGGGCAACTTTTATATTGTTTTAAGACATAAATATACTAAAAACCAGGGATAAAGACAAGTGTGTCAAACACTCAAAGTCATGTTTAACAGGAACTTCAGGACTTCCGACTTTACCTGCTTTCCCCGTCATCCGAAGCTTTCTCTGACCTCTGAAGCTTTGCGAAAGAGGTGGCGAAGGATGAGACTTTCAGACTTTATGGACTTTAGACTTTAAAGACTTTCCTGATCACCTCCGCTATCCGCCTGCGCCCCTCCTCATCTATGTTCGAGCCGCTCGGCAGGCAGAGGCCGTTGTTGAAGAGCGCCTCGGAGGTGCCGTTGACATACGCCGGGCACCCGGCGAAGACCGGCTGCAGGTGCATCGGCTTCCAAAGGGGGCGCGACTCAATATTGGCCTCCTCAAACGCAAGGCGAAGCTTTTCGCGGTCGGTTCCCGCCACGGCGGGATCAATCACGATGCAAGTCAGCCAGAAATTCGAATAGAAGTCAGGCGAGGGCTCCGACTGGAAGGTCACTCCCGGCACATCCTTCAGCAACTCACGGTACCAGGCGTTGATCTCACGATGCTGCCTGACGCGGAGGTCAAGCACCTCGAGCTGTCCGCGGCCTACACCCGCCACCACGTTGCTCATCCGGTAGTTGTATCCTATCTCGCTGTGCTGGTAGTGCGGCGCCGGATCGCGTGCCTGGGTGGCGAGGAAACGGGCACGCTCAATAAGCGCAGCATCACCGGATATCAGCGCCCCGCCGCCGCTGGTGGTGATGATCTTGTTACCGTTGAACGACAAAATCCCGAACTTGCTGTTGCATCCGACCCTCCGGCCCATATATTCTGACCCCAGCGCCTCTGCGGCATCCTCAACAACCGGTATCCCGTACTTATCCGCAACAGCCATTATCTCCTTCATCTTCGCCGGCATCCCGTACAAATGCGCCACAATGATCGCCTTGATATTTGCGATTTGCGATTTGCGATTTGCGATTTGAATTGCTTCCTCCAGCAATTCCGGATCCATGTTCCACGTGCCGGGCTCACTGTCCACCAAAACAGGTGTCGCCCCCAGGTATGCAATGGGATTGACCGTTGCCGAGAAGGTGAATGACGTTCCAATCACGTAGTCGCCCGGCTTAACACCAAGCAGTATCAGCGAAAGGTGTATGGCGGCTGTGCCCGACGACAAAGCAGCGACATGCTTCGCCCCAACGGCAGCACACAGTTCCCGCTCGAAACCGTCCACATTCGGCCCCAGCGGAGCTATCCAGTTGGAGTCAAACGCCTCCTGAACATACTTCATCTCTCCTCCGCCCATGTGCGGACTGCACAGATAAATCTTCTTCTTCATGTTTCTGATATGACACTTACCTGATTTTGATGTCAAATATTTGAACAATCTGACATTAGTAAGATAATCGCCTTAATTTTTGACAGTAACTTCATCAACTGTCAAAATATTCGACATTTTGACAGTTTACCTCCATATGATTTAGATTCTCACTTCTCATGCAGTCTCCTCCGTAGCTTTTGTCAGGAACCGGAATTTAAAGTCCACTTATCTCTGAAAGAAACTCATGATAGTTTTCCGGAGTGACCACAAAAAATGATTTTACCCTGTAGGAATTTGCAAATGTCTTTGAAAGAGAACCTCTTTTTGATGGATTCCATTTAAACTCATAAGCAATGAACTCGCCGCTTATTTCCTCTATGTAATCAATCTCCTGCTGCTGGGTGGTTCTCCAGAAATACGACACTGGCCTTTCATCCAGATTAACTGTCAGTTTTATTCGTTCACTGACCAGGTAATTCTCCCAAAGGGCACCTGCATCAACCCGTGAACGGAGAGGCAGAAAGTTTCCCAGGATTGCATTTCTGATCCCGTTATCGCAGAAATATATCTTCTTACCCTTTTTGATCTCGCTTCTTACATTTCTGTTCAGCCCCGGTAACCTGAAAACAATGTATGCCTTTTCCAGGAGGTCAATATATTTCTCAACTGTTCCTTTATCAGAACCACACGTCTGTGCAAGCTCATTATAAGAAACCTCATTGCCAACCTGCAAGGCAAGAGCCTTCAGGATTTTTTCAAGGAGGACAGGCTTCTTGATACCTCCTATCGCCAGAATATCCTTATAAAGATAAGACGAAGCCAGTTCTTTCAGTATTCTGGTCTCACGACCCCGGTTATTGACAACATCAGGATATGATCCAAATATCAGTCTTTGCTCCAGATCTCTTTTCTCTTCAAGAAATCCGCTATGGTCTGCAAGCTCCCTGAAAGAAAACGGATAGAGGAAGAACTCATGCTTGCGACCCGTCAAAGGCTCTTTAATTATAGCGGCAAGCTCAAGCGATGATGAGCCTGTAACTATTAACTGAATATCATTGAAATTATCATGTATTATCTTAATGCCCAGGCCGGCATTTTGAATTCTCTGTGCCTCATCAATAATTACTATACCGTAACCGGAGACCACAGGCCTGAATCCGGAGGCAGTAGCATTCTCGAATAAAGCCCGGACATCCGCATCATCTCCGTTAAGCACCAGCGTCCTTTTATCAAGCTTTTTGACCACTTCATTGATAAGTGTGGTTTTTCCCACCTGCCTCGCACCATATAAAACAACTGTTTTATCCTTAAACAGGTGGTCCCTCAGAGCTATTTCCAGATGCCTTTTTATCATAACCAAATCGCAAACAAATATACTTTTTTTCGATTACAATCACAATTAATTATAATAATTTGTGATTTCAATCGAATAAAGACATGCTTTTTATGCTTTGGCAACCAGGATTACAGATCCCCGATTATATAGATATCACCTCGTCAAACCACCTGGTAACCGACTCGCGGTGGGTGACGAAGACGATTGTGATTCGCTCCTTCAG